>JAIPCJ010000179.1 GCA_021738245.1 Methylotenera sp.
CGCGCAGCGCGCTTCAACCTCTGACTTCGCGCCCCTTTGTCTGAGCGTAGTGAGCAAAGCGAACGAAGCGAGTTGGGCGCGGCCCCGGGCTTCGAGCATCGCAGGGCACCCACCCGCAGGGTGGGCGGTTTTGCAGGGGTCGTTTTTTGCCTACTTTTTGTCGACACAAAAAGTAGGTCGCCCGCCGGGGCGAACTCCCGGCACGGTGCACCGAACACAAAGGCTCCAGGCAAGAGCAACCCACAAACCATGAGCCTGCTCACCCTCCGCAACCTGCGCGTCCACTTCGGCCCCTTCCCCGCCGTCGACGGCGTCGACCTCACCGTCGACAAAGGCGAGCTGCTCGGCATCGTCGGCGAGTCCGGCTCCGGCAAGTCCGTCACCATGCTGGCGCTGATGGGCCTCATCGACGCGCCCGGCCAGGTCACCGCCGATGCCATCGAGTTCGAAGGCACCGACCTGCTCAAGCTCACCCCGCGCGAACGCCGTCGGCTGATCGGGCGCGACATCGCGATGGTGTTCCAGGATGCGCTCACCAGCCTGAACCCCAGCTACACCGTCGGCGCCCAGATCGCCGAAGTGCTCAAGGCCCACCTGAACCTCAGCGGCAAGGCTGCCCGCCAGCGCGTCATCGAGCTGCTGGAGCTCGTCGAGATCCCCGACGCGGCCAACCGTGCCAACGCCTACCCGCACCAGCTCTCGGGCGGCATGAACCAGCGCGTGATGATCGCGATGGCCATCGCCTGCTCGCCGAAGCTGCTGATCGCCGATGAGCCCACGACGGCGCTGGACGTCACCATCCAGGCCCAGATCATGGCCCTGCTGCTGAAGCTGCAGCGCGAGCAGGGCATGGGCCTGATCATGATCACGCACGACCTCGCGGTCGTGGCCGAGATGGCGCAACGTGTGGCGGTGATGTATGCCGGGCAGATCGTCGAGACCGGCCCGGTGCCGGCCCTCTTCGAGGCCCCGCGCCACCCCTACACGAACGCGCTGCTGGCGGCCATTCCTGAACACAACCGAGGCGCCCACCGCCTATCGGCCCTGCCCGGTATCGTGCCCGGCGCGCTGGACCGGCCGGCCGGCTGTCTGCTCAGCCCGCGCTGCCCGCGCGTGCAGGACCGCTGCCGCGCCGAGCGCCCGGCGCTGGCCGACGGCGTGCGCTGCTTCTTCCCTGTCGAGGCTGCTGCCCATGTCTGAATTGCTGCTTCAGGCGTCTGACCTCGCCCGCCACTACAGCGTGAGCCGCGGCTTCTTGCAGCCCAAGGCCACGGTGAAGGCCCTCAACGGCGTGAGCTTCACGCTGGCGCCGAAGAAGACGCTGGCCGTGGTGGGCGAGTCGGGCTGCGGCAAGAGCACCCTGGCCCGCCAGCTCACGCTGATCGAGCCGCCCACCCGCGGCTCGCTGAAGATCCGCGGGACCGACGCCGCCACGGCCGACAAGGCCACCCTGCAGGCCCTGCGCCGCGACGTGCAGATGGTGTTCCAGAACCCGTTCGCCTCGCTGAACCCGCGCAAGACCATCGAGACCACGCTGGCCGAGCCCCTGCTGATCAACACACCGATGACGGTCGTCGAGCGGCGCGAGCGCGTGGCCGAGCTCGCCAGCAAGGTGGGCCTGCGGCCTGAACACCTGCGCCGCTACCCGCACATGTTCTCGGGCGGGCAACGCCAGCGCATCGCGATCGCGCGGGCCATGATCCTGAACCCGGGCATCGTGGTCGCCGACGAGCCGGTGAGCGCGCTGGACGTGTCCATCCAGGCCCAGATCCTGAACCTCTTCATGGACCTGCAGGACGAGTTCGGCACGGGCTATGTGTTCATCTCGCACAACCTCAGCGTGGTCGAGCATGTGGCCGACGAGGTGATGGTGATGTACCTCGGCGCGGCGGTGGAGATGGGCGAGAAGAAGCGCCTCTTCAGCGCACCGCTGCACCCCTACACCCGGGCGCTGATGAGCGCCACGCCGGCGCTCAAGCGGGCCGACCGCCGCGAGCGCATCGTCATCCACGGCGAGCTGCCCAGCCCGCTGAACCCACCCACGGGTTGCGCCTTCCACAAGCGCTGCCCGCTGGCGCAGCCGCGGTGTGCCGACGAGGTGCCGCAGCTGCGCGAAGTCGGCGGCCGGCAGGTGGCCTGCCACGTCGTCTGAACAGGCCCTGAACGGGCCAGCCGCCGGGGGGTGAGCCGGCGGGCCATAACCACGGCACATGCCACCGGGCCATTCCGTCATGCGCCGAGTGTTGTTCTCGTGCCGACTTCACGGGCGAGCCCGCTCACACGGCCGCGCGGGCGTCGCAAGAATCTTCGCATTCAGTCATAGAGCGGAGATGAAACGATGCAGTTCTTCAAGCCCACCCCCGTGAGCCTTGCGCTGGCCGGCCTGCTGGTGTCCCTGCACGGCGCGGCGCTGGCGCAGCAGACGCCGGCCAAGGACGACAAGGATGCCAAGGCCAAGCAGCTTGAAGCCGTCGTCGTGACCGGCATCCGCGCGTCCACCGAGGCTTCGCTGAACGCCAAGCGCGACGCCTCGGCCAACGTCGAGGTCATCACCGCGGTGGACGTGGGCAAGATGCCCGACAAGAACCTGGCCGACTCCCTGCAGCGCGTGGCCGGCGTGGCGGTGCGCACCGACTACGACGAAGCCGAGAAGGTGGCCATGCGCGGCACCAACCCGGACATGACGCTGATCCTGTTCAACGGCCACACCGTCTCCGGGGGTGACTGGTACATCTCCGACCAGACCTCCAGCAGCCGCTCCACCTCGCTGAGCCTCATGCCCAGCTCGGTGCTCAACGCCGCCACCATCTACAAGACCTCGCAGGCCAATGTGCTGGACGGCGGCCTGGCCGGCACGATCAACGTCACCACCCGCAAGCCGCTGGACGCCAAGACCACCTTCAGCGGCGTGGTCAGCGTGGGCGGCGTGCACGCCACCCTGCCCGACAAGACCAGCCCGCAGCTCAGCGCCATGCTGAACTGGAAGAGCGATGACAACCGGCTGGGTGTCATCGGCCAGGTGTTCGCCGAGAAGCGCTATGTGCGCCGCGACTCGGCCTCGCGCTTCGCCTACGGTGCCAGCAGCGGCTGGGACGTCATCAACACGACGACGATGAAGGGCATCACCGACGCGTCGCTCGCGGGCACCGGCTACACCGCGGCCGACCTGAACGGCGTGCGCCTGCCGGGCAGCATGTCCACCGAGTTCGTGGAGGGCGTGCGTGACCGCAAGGGCGGCATGCTGTCGGTGCAGTGGCGCCCGGTGGAGCAGCTGGACGTGGGCCTGACAGGCTTTCACTCCAAGATGAACTCCGACAACTACGGCCGCCTGACGTCTGGCGCGATGTACTCGATGCTGGTGGGCAAGGCCGAGCCCTTCGGCGCGGTCACCGCGGCCGCGGCCAACACCAACTTCAACGGCCAGCAGGTGTTCGCCTCGATCAAGAACCCGCAGATCGTTGAAGAGACCACCATCTACGGCGACAAGATCCGCGTGCTGCGTGGCGCCACCATCGCCTTCGCGCCGGGCGTGACGCCGCAGTACATCGGCAACTCCGAAGGCTTCTTCCGCAGCGGGGCCAGCGCCAGCAGCGGCTTCCTGGACCTGGACGCCACCTACAAGTTCAGCAACGACCTGAAGGTCAAGGGCCTGCTGAGCACCACGCGCGGCGTGGGCACCACCGACCAGGACCGTGGCCTGACCTACGCCCGCTACGGCACCGGCGTGACCTTCCAGCTGCAGGGCGTGAATGAGGCGCCCACCTGGAGCTACCAGGGTGCCGGCCCCGGCACCTCGCCAGTGGCCAGCAACTACACGCTGATCGCGACCAACGCGCCCAACCGCTACAAGACGGTGGACCGCGAGAGCAGCGTGGCGCTGGATGCCGAGTACCAGCAGAACAGCGGCGTCTTCCAGTCGCTGGAGTTCGGCTTCCGGCATGCCGACCACCACCGCGATCACCGCCGGTCGCAGCTCAAGCTCAAGAGCTCCACCATCACGGCGCCCGACCCGACGCTGGCCGTGCCCTACCCGGCCGACTTCGGCAACGGCCTGGGCAGCGGCTTCGACAACACCGGGTTCTATTACTCGCGCGACTTCCTGCGCCAGTATTTCGCCGACAAGTACAAGACCACCACGCCCGAGTTCGAGCGCCTGGTGGCCAACGAGATCGAGCTGCGCGAGCAGCAGACCGCGCTGTACTTCCAGCAGAACCTGGAAACCGCCGATGGCAAGCTCAGCGGCAACGTGGGCCTGCGCTATGCGCGCACCATCGTCGACGCGCAGATCGCCACGCCGGTGCCCACCGGCAAGTGCCAGCGCATCGAGCCCGGCAAGACGGTCGTGCCCTGCGCGGCCTACCCCACGGCCATCGTGACGGCCGGTGACGGCGCCACCTATTTCGACGGTGCGGCCTTCAACCCCAACCAGGGCACGATTTACTACAAGGTGCCGCAGCACAAGGTGTTCGACGACATCCTGCCCAGCCTGAATGCACGCTGGCAGCTGGCGCCGAACTGGATCGCCCGCGCCGGCCTGTCCAAGACCCTGGGTCGCCAGAACTACAACCTCTACGGCGCCGGCTTCACGGGCCAGAGCTGCAATTCGCAGGGCTGCACGGTCAACGGCCCGAATGCGTCGCTGGCGCCGATGACGGCGCAGAACACCGACCTGTCGCTGGGCTGGTATTACGCCCGCCGCTCGGCGGTGGTGCTGAGCCTGTTCGACTCGCTGGTGCGCGGCTACCCCAAGACGGGCACGGTGCAGCAAGGCGTGACCGTCGACCTGCTGGACAGCCAGAACGTGGTGCAGACCTACCGCATCAACACCACCCGCCAGCAGCGCGCGCGCATCCAGGGCGCGGAGCTGAGCTGGGAGCAGCCCATCTGGGGCGGCTTCGGCTTCCAGTCCAACCTGAGCTATGCCGACACCAGCGTGGAAGACGGCCGCCCGATGGTGGGCGCGTCGCGCAAGAGCGCCAACCTGGTCGGCTATTACGAGAACGACGTGTTCAGCGTGCGCCTGGCCTGGAACTACCGCAGCGAGTACGTGAACAGCACGACCGCCCCGGCGCCCACGGCCAACAGCCAGGGCCTGTCGGTGGTGCAGGGCATCACCATGCCCACGGCACCCACCATCCAGGCGCCGGTGACCAACGTCGCGCTGACCGTCAACTACACCGTGATGCCGGGGCTGGAGGTGTCTTTCAGCGGCACCAACCTGACCAACCCGGGCCGCGGCCAGTACCGCTACAGCGAGCTGGAACCGCAGAAGGTCGACGTGTCAGGCCGCCAGTACTACCTGGAGGCGCGCTACAAGTTCTGAGCGCACCAGGCCTGACAGGAGCAGGCCGGCACTCGCAGGAGTGGCCGGCCTTTCTTAATCAAGCGATGGTCAGCGCTTCTTGGAGACCTCGTTGCCGATGACACCACCGGCTGCGGCGCCGACGGCGGCTCCCGCGGTGGTGCCGGTCACCACACCGCCAACCACGGCGCCTGCGGTGGCGCCGACGACGGTGCTGGTTTCACGGGCCGACATGCCGGCGCAGCCGGTCAGCACGAGGGTGGCGGCCGCCGCCACAGACAGCAGCGTGACGCGAACGTAGCCGGGATTCGAGATCAGACGGGAGGGGTTCATGGGTCGCTCCGAGTGTTTGGCGATGGCTCTACTGTCCCCGCGCCGCACACGCCGCGGAGCCAGCCGCAAGCCAGAGACGATGTCGGACGCGACCTACCGCTGAAGCCACCCCGCGGGCCACAAAAAAGCCACCCGCAGGTGGCTGTGTCAGACCCTCGGCCCGGGGCCGGCGATCACTTGGGCGCCGAGGCGGCGTCGGCCACGCACTTCTTGATGTGGCTCTTGGCGGCGGCGCCGTGCAGCTTCTTGTCGGCGGCAGACTTCTCGCAGGCGGCTGCGGCGGGCGTGGCGGCTTCAGCCGGCTTGGCGGCCAGGCATTCCTTCATGAAGGCCTTGCGCTCGTCGCCTTTGAGGTCTTTGGTCTTGGCGTCGGCGTTGCAGGCCTTCATCTTGTCTTGCTGAGGCGTGGCGTGGGCACCGAAGGCGACAGCGGCACAGGCCAGCAGGAGGGCGAATCGTTTCATCGGGTTTCCTTCCTCGAAAGGTGTGGGGGCCGCTTGATTCAAGCATGCGCCCGGTAGGTCGCCAAGCCCCCTACCCCTCGGGAGGCTTACAGGATGCGCCGCGGATGCGCCAGGGCCTCGTGCGCCGCATGCAGTCGCCGCACCAGCACGCGAATGAAGCCACGATCGAAGCGGTGCTGGCATTCAGGGCTGAGCTGGCCGATGGACTCGGGCGTGAAGGAGATGGTGGTGCACTCCTGGCTCACCTTGATGTCGGTGCTGTGGCGGCGCAGGTCGGGGTTGGGCGCGAGGTAAGCCATCTCGCCCACGGAGGTGCCCTGCCCCAGCGTGGCCACCTGCCGGCCGTCGCGGAAGACCTCCACCTCGCCCTGGGCAATGATGTGAAAGCTGTTGCCCTCCTGGCCGCGCTTGAAGAGGGCATAGCCCGCCGGATAGCGCTTCCAGCGGGCGCGGCGCACCACCTCCCACAACTGCACGTCACCGAACTCGGCAAAGAACTCCAGCGAGCGCAGCAGGTTGAAGCGCTCGGAGTCGCGCACCTCGCCCAGCCGGTTCAGCGGCACCTGCTGGCTGGCGACCAGCGCCGACAGCGCCTGCGCGAACGACTCCCAATCCGGGAAGCGCTCATGCGGCGACTTCGCCAGGCTGCGCAGCACGACCGCATCCAGCGCCTCGGTCACGCCCCCTCGCTGGCCCACCAGCGGCAGCGGCGGCTGGTGGTAGATCTGGTGCATCAGCGCCATCTGGTGCGGCGCGTCGAAGGGAGGACGGCCGCTGATGAGGTGGTAGAGCACCGCACCGAGCGCGTAGATGTCGGCCCGGCAGTCGACGTCGCCGCCTTCGATCTGCTCGGGCGGCATGTAGGCGAGCGACCCCACACGGTGGATCTGGGTCGCATCGGCCAGCAGGTTCAGCGCCGAGCCAAAGTCGGTCACCTTGACGTCGACCACCTGGCCGCCCGGGTCCAGCACCGCCAGCAGGTTGGCCGGCTTCACGTCGCGGTGGATGACGCCCTGGCGGTACACATAGCTGAGCGCCATCGCGCACTTGAAGCCGAGCTCCACCACCTGGTCCAGCGGCAGCAGCCGGTCGGTGCGGCAGAAGTGCTTGAGCGTCACGCCCGGCACGTACTCCATCACCAGAAACGGCGCGGACTCCTCCGACACCGCATCCAGGATGGCCACCACGTTGGGGTGATGGAGCCGACCGGCCAGGGCCGCCTCCGCCGTGAAGAAGCGGTTGCTGAAGTCGCTGCCGGGCGCATCCGGCGGCGGCGCCCAGGCGCGCATGCGCTTGATCGCCACCTCGGTGCCCTGGAAGGGGTCGCGGGCGAGGAAGACGTCACTGGTCGCACCTTCGCCCAGCCGGCGCACCACCTGGTAGCGGCCGATGTGGGAGGGCAGGTCGTCGGCGAGGGCACTCACGCGGGGCATGATACGGGCGGCACCGAGGAGGCTCACCCCATGTTCTCGCATGTCTGCATCGGCACCCGTGACTTCGAGCGCGCGTTGGCCTTCTACCGCCCGCTGCTGGCGCTGCTGGGTGTGACCGAACGTTTCTGCGACCCCGCCAGGCCCTGGGCCGGCTGGCAGAGCTCGCCGGGCCCGCGCCCGCTGCTGCTGTTGGGCGCGCCCTTCGAGGGCGAACATGAGCCCGGCAACGGCCAGATGGTGGCCCTGCTGGCGGCAACGCGCGTCCAGGTCGACCAGGCCCATGCGCTGGCGCTGGCCCAGGGCGGGCGATGCGAGGGGCCGCCCGGGCTGCGCCCGCAGTACCACGCCCACTACTACGGCGCGTACTTCCGCGACCCGGATGGCAACAAGCTGTGCGTGGCCTGCCATGAAGCCGAATGAGGCCGAGGCGGCGGCAGCTGGCTGAGTCAGCGAGCCAGGCGGCCCGGGCGTTGCAGGCAGGCCTCCTAGAATCCCGCCCATGATCCAAGCCAAGCAGGCGCTGCTCGCCGCACTCGCCGACTCCCTCCAGGAAATCGCCCCGGGTTCCAACGCCCCGGCGGCCTTCGAATCCCCCAAGCAGGCTGCCCATGGCGACTTCGCCTGCACCGCCGCCATGCAGCTGGCCAAGCCGCTGAAGGCCAACCCGCGAGAACTCGCCACCCGCCTGATTGCCGCGCTGGAGGCCAAGCCGGCCTTTCAGACCTGGGTGCAGTCCCTGGAGATCGCCGGCCCCGGCTTCATCAACATCCGCCTGAAGCCCGCCGCCAAGCAGGCCGTGGTGGCCGAAGTGCTGACTGCCGGCGAGAAGTTCGGCCACCGTGCGCCCACCGGCAAGCACGTGATGATCGAGTTCGTGTCGGCCAACCCGACCGGCCCGCTGCACGTGGGCCATGCCCGCCAGGCGGCGCTGGGCGACTCCTTGTGCTCGGTGTTCCAGAGCCAGGGCCACCAGGTCACGCGGGAGTTCTATTACAACGACGCGGGCGTGCAGATCGCCACGCTGGCCAACTCCACCCAGATGCGCCTGAAGGGCTTCAAGCCCGGTGACGCCGAGTGGCCTGAAGCCGCCTACAACGGCGACTACATCCAGGACATCGCCGATGCCTTCCTGCGCAAGGAGACCGTCAAGGCTGACGACCGCGAGTTCACCGCGTCGGGCGACGTGGACGACCTGGACAGCATCCGCCAGTTCGCAGTCGCCTACCTTCGCCATGAGCAAGACCTGGACCTGCAGGCCTTCGGCCTGAAGTTCGACAGCTATTTCCTGGAGACCAGCGTCTACCAGGGCGGCCAGCTCGAGAAGACGGTGGAGCGCCTGGTTGCCAGCGGCAAGACCTACGAGGAAGGCGGGGCCCTCTGGCTGCGCACCACCGACTACGGCGATGACAAGGACCGCGTGATGCGCAAGAAGGAAGGTGGCTACACCTACTTCGTGCCCGACGTGGCCTATCACATCAACAAGTTCGAGCGCGGCTACACGCAGTGCATCAACATCCAGGGCACCGACCACCACGGCACCATCGCCCGGGTGCGTGCCGGCCTGCAGGCGGTGAACCTCGGCATCCCGCAGGGCTTCCCCGACTACGTGCTGCACAAGATGGTCACCGTCATGAAGAACGGCGAGGAGGTCAAGATCTCCAAGCGCGCCGGCTCCTACGTGACGCTGCGCGACCTGATCGACTGGACCAGCCGCGACGCGGTGCGCTTCTTCCTGATCAGCCGCAAGGCCGACACCGAGTTCGTGTTCGACGTCGACCTCGCACTCAAGCAGAACGACGAGAACCCGGTGTTCTACGTGCAGTACGCGCATGCGCGGATCTGCTCCGTCATCCGCAAGTGGGGCGGCGACCTGGCCAGCCCCGCCGACCTGAGCCTGCTGACCGCGCCTTCTGAGGAGGCGCTGATGCTCAAGCTCGCCGCCTACCCCGACATGCTCACGGGCGCCGCCAACGGCATCGCCCCGCATGACGTGGCCTTCTACGCCCGCGACCTGGCCGGCGCCTACCACGCCTACTACGCGGCGGAGCGTGTGCTCGACCAGGCCCCCGCCCTGACCCGCGCCCGCGTGGCGCTGCTGCAGGCCACCCGCCAGGTGCTGGCCAATGCGCTGGGCATGCTGGGCGTGAGCGCGCCCGAGCAGATGAGCCGCGACGCCGCCGACACTTCTGATACCCCCGACACCTCGGAGACCGAATGAGTGCTTCCTCCAAGCCCGCTGGCAAAGGCCAGAAGGGCGGCTTTGTCCTGGGCCTGATCGTCGGCCTGCTCGTGGGCCTGGCGGTGGCGCTGGGCGTGGCGCTGTACATCACCAAGGTGCCCATCCCGTTCGTGAACAAGGTGCCGCAGCGCACCGCCGAACAAGACGCCGCCGAGGCGGAACGTAACAAGAACTGGGACCCGAACGCCCCGCTGGCAGGCAAGGCCGCCCGCAGCGCCAGCGGCGTGGTGAACGCCCCGGCAG
>JAIPCJ010000016.1 GCA_021738245.1 Methylotenera sp.
GATTTCGGACTGCTTAAGCAGACCGAAATCAACGCGCTCCTGGTCAAGGCCGCGCGCGAGCATGCGCTGGTGGTTCGCCTGAAGGGCGGGGACGCCAGCGTCTTCGGCCGCCTGGAAGAAGAGCTGATCGCGCTGGCCGAAGCCGGCATCGACAGCGAGGTGGTGCCCGGCGTCACCGCAGCCCTGGCGGCCGCCGCCCAAGCCCAGCGGCCCCTCACGCGCCGCGGCCGTGGCCGCTCCGTGAGCCTGACCACCGCCATGACGGAGCGCGGCGAGCTGCGCGCCGCCCGCACCGCCGACACCGAAGTCTTCTACATGGCCGGCCGCCAGCTGGCCGCCCTGGGCCGCCAGCTGCTGGCCGCGGGCTGGGCGGCCGATACGCCCACGCTCGTCGTCAGCCGCGCCGGCTGTGCAGATGCCATCACCAGCGAGCACGCCCTGGCCGACCTGGCCCGCGCCGCCCTGCTGCACCGGGGCCGCCCGACCGTCGTCACGGTGGGGACAGGCGCCGGGTTTGTCGGGCATCAGGATCGGGGCCGCGCCGCGGCCCATAAAATCGCCGTTTCGCCTGAACTTGCCCCGTTGAAGGCGCCCCTTACCTCCAAGAGCACCTCATGACCCACGTCGTCACCGAATCCTGCATCCGCTGCAAGTACACCGACTGCGTCGACGTCTGTCCGGTCGACTGCTTCCGCGAAGGCCCGAACTTCCTGACGATCGACCCGGACGAGTGCATCGACTGCGCCGTGTGCATCCCCGAGTGCCCGGTCAACGCCATCATGCCGGAGGAGGACGTCCCCGGCGATCAGGTCCACATGATCAAGATCAACGCGGACCTGGCCAAGAAGTGGCCCAGCATCACCAAGCGCAAGCCCGCCCTGCCCGACGCCGACGAGTGGAAGGACAAGACCGGCAAGCTCGGCGAGCTGATCCGCTGATCTGCTGCCCCGGGGCCGGCACTCCGCCGGCCTGCCCTGCATGACCTCCCCCGCCTCCGCGCCGACCGCTGCCCTGCGTGAGACCGACGCCCTCGTGATTGGCGCGGGTCCGGTAGGGCTCTTCCAGGTGTTCGAGCTCGGCCTGCTCGGCATCCGTGCCGAGATGGTCGACGCCTTGCCCCATGTGGGTGGCCAGTGCGCCGAGCTCTACGCCGACAAGCCCATCTACGACGTGCCTGGCCTGCCGGTGTGCAGCGGGCGCGAACTGATCGAGCGGCTGCAGCAGCAGATCCGCCCGTTCGCGCCGGTGCTGCACCTGAGTCAGGAAGTGTTGGCGCTGCAGGCGCAGCCGGACGGCCGGTTCCAGATCGAGTCGACGGCCGGCACCCGCTGGCTGGCGCGCACCGTCTTCATCGCGGCCGGCGTGGGCGCCTTCAGCCCCAAGCGCTTGCGCCTGGAGGGCGCCGAGGCGCTCGAAGGCCGGCAAGTCCATCACCACCTGGACAGCCTCGACGCCAGCGGCCAGCGCGTGCTGGTGCTGGGCGGCGAGGCGCCCGCCGTCGAGGCGGCGGTGCAACTCGCTGAAGCCGGGCAAGCCGCCCAGGTGACGCTGGTGCACCGCAAAGATGCCTTCAAGGCACCCGCCGAGCGGCTGGCACGCCTGCACGCGCTGCGCGACGCGGGCCGTGTGAGCGTCGCCGTCGGCCAGCCCATGGCGCTGCGCATGACGGGCGATCGCCTGCAAGGGCTCGACATCCTCGATGCCACCGCGCAGACGCAGCTCCTGCCCGCCGACCACCTCGTGGTGCGCCTGGGCCTGAGCCCGCGCCTGGGCGCCATCGCCGACTGGGGCCTGGCGCTGGAGCGCAAGCTCGTGACGGTGGACACCGCGCGCTTCGAGACCTCGCTGCCCGGCGTCTACGCCGTGGGCGACATCAACCACTACCCGGGCAAGCGCAAGCTGCTGGTGAGCGGCTTCCACGAAGCCACCCTCGCCGCCTTCGCCGCAGCCGAGCGCGTCTTCCCCGGCCAGCCCATCCATCTGCAATACACGACGACCAGCCCCAAGCTGCACGAGCGGCTGGGCGTGCCCACGCCGGGGCACGATTGACCCTGGCGCCCCCGGGCCGGACTGGGGAAAGACCGGGCCGTCCTAACGCCCCCAGCCCCAACGCCACCGCAGGTACCAGGGCGTGTAGCGCTGACGCGCCAGACGCCGAAGCTCGGCGCCGATCGCCAGCGCCTGCGTGGGCTTGGCGGTCGGCAGTGCCTGTCGTAACGTGCGCGACGCATCAGGCCGCCCCAGCGCGAGGTCGCGGTACGCCTGAAAGGCCACCAGCACCGGCTTCATCCAGGGGTCGGGCTGCCACTCGTGACAACGCTCCAGCGCGGCCGCCAGCCCGGCCGCATCGGCCTGTCGGGCCAGCAACATCAGCTCCCACAAGCGCATGTCCTCGTGATAGGGCGCTCGACGCAGCGTCGCCTCCACCACGGCACGCAGTTCCGGCCAACGGCGCAGCACCGCCAGCGATCCCGCCAGATTGCCCATTGCATACAGCGGCGGACGATCGCGTTGCGCCCAATCGCGCATCCATCGCGCCACCGCCCGGTGCTCATCCAGGGAGGACAGCACGTAGCTCGCCTCGCCCCAGCCGTCATCATCAGCCCTCAGCGCCGCCTCGAAGCGCTGCACCACCCATGGCAGCAGCCAGCGCGAATCCGTGGCCTTGAGCCAGCGCAGCCACGCTCGCAGCAAGTGCGGCCCTGACGCGCCGCGCTGCCATCGCCAAGCCTGCAAAAACGCCAGCCAGAAGCTCCGACGCCCGCGCCGCTCCAGCCAGTCCAGTGCCACGCCAACCGGTCCGCCGCCCTGTGCCACATGCGGGCCCTGCAAGGCGAGCAAGGCCTCGCCCCAACCTGCTTCGTGCCATGCCGCCATGGCAGCCCGGCACCGGTCGACCTCGAAATCCTGCAGCGTGAAGAGGCGCTCGAGCCACGCCCGGGCCCAGTCCTGCCGGCCGGCGCGCGCCGCCATCTCGATGCCGTCGCAGGCCGTGCCCACGGTTGGATGGTGGGGCCACAGCATTTGCATGGCCGGCTCGGCCAACGCGTAAGCCTGGGCCTGCCTCGCCGCCTCGACCAGTTGCCGGGCGGCGAAGGCATAGCCTGGCGACAACTGAAGCGCCTGCTGCAGCGGCATCAGGGCTTCCTGCCCGCGCTGGCTCTTCACGAGCGCATGGCCCAGGTAGGCATGTGACCGCGCCTCCAACGGGGCAATGCCCACGAGCTGCTGCGCCGCCTGCAGGTAGGCGGGATGGTCGTCCTCCGCATCGAGCCAATCGGCCTGCCTCAGGCAGAGGTCTTCATCGCGAGGCGCTTCCTGCCGAAGCGCACCGATCAGCGCCAGCGCCTCGGCTTTGTGGTCTCGCGCCCAGGCCACGCGTGCCGACCACTCCCGCAATGACAAAGGCGCCGGCGCCGGCCAAGGCAGGTTCCCCAAGGCCTCGTCGATCTCCGTGAATCGACCCAGGCGCAGCAGCCGTTCGAACCGCGCATGCCACACCGCAAGATGCCGCGGCGACAGCGCCAAGGCACGGGCTGCGGCTTCCAGGGCCAGCGCATCATCCCGGCTGCGGCTGGCCTGAACCGCCCAGGCATCCGCATCACCCGGGCGACTCTGGACCACTTCCGCGATCAGCGCATCGAACGCGCCCAGATCCTCACGACGCTCGCACACACGGCGGGCCAGGGCCCATACCCAGTTGGGCCGCGGATCGAGCAGCAACGACCGGCGGGCGAGGTCGAAGGCCAAGCCGTCGTCCTCCCGCTGCTCATGCACCCAGCCAAGCAGGGCGATCAGGTCGGCATCGTCCCAGCCATGGCGGTCGTTCAACGCCCGCTCCAGCACGCGGACCGCCTCATCCCAGTCGCGCCCGTGGTCTCCCAGCAAGTCCACCTGCAGGCGCACGGCGGGGTTCCAGCTCGGGGACAGCGCCAGGGCCGCCGCGCAAGCCTGCCTGGCCGAGGCCGGCGCCAGGGCCTGCTGCAACGCCCGCGCATGCTCCAGATGAACCCGAGGCAGCTGCGGAAAGCGATCGCAGGCCTCGGCCAACAGCCGCAGCGCATCGTCTGTGCGCTGGAGCAATTGCAACTGGCGCGCCACGGCCACCGGCCCCTGCCACAGGCCGGGCCACGACGCCGCCAGCTCCTGCAGCAGCGACAGCACGTCATCCGCGGCCCATCCGGCGCCAGCCTCCCTCTGGAACGTCAACAAACCATCACCGAGCAAGACCTGTTGCCTCAACTGATCCGCCAGGAAGTCGGCCCCCTCGCGCGCCTGCGACGAAGTCGGCGCGGCAAGCAGGTGCTCCATGGCCACTTCAAATTCGGCATCACGCCGCAGGCATTCCTGCAAATGGGGCACCGCCGCGGCATAGCCTGCCCGACAGCTCTGGCAGAAGGCCAGCACGTTATGGCTGACCGCCAGCTCCGGCGCCAGTGCGACGGCAGCCTCCGCCATCGCCACAGCCTCATCCAGCCGCCCCTGCCGCGCCGCCTGCACGGCACGTTCGCGCTGCAGCCAGGCCATGTGCGGGTGATGCGCGTGCATGTGGTCGAGCTGCCGGTTGATCGCTTCGGCCTCGTCCGGGATGGCGTCGTACAGCAGCCGCTGCAGGCCGACGTGGGCGGGGTACGCCTGCGCCAACGGGCGCCAGTCGGCCAGTGCCTGGGCATTGCCCCGTTGGCGGCGCAACAGCCGCAGCAACAGGTGGTGATGAGCCAGTTGCAAGGGCTCCAGCGTGACTGCCTCGCGCACGGCAGCCAGCGCGTCATCAAATGACCCGCGCGCCTCCAGCAGCAGGGCTGTCAGGCGCAACCTGCCCGGCTCATGCACCTGCACGCAGCCGTCGAGCAAGCCCTGCGCCTCGTCCAGGCGATGCTGACGCAGCCGGCGTTCAGCCAGATGCAGGCGCAGGGTGGTGTCGTCCGGGCGCTGGCTCAGCGCTGACGACAGCACGGCCTCGGCCTCCTCCACACGCTGCACCGTATCGAGCTCTTCGGCCAAGGTGATCGCAGGCCCGCTGGCACGCGTGCCCCACACGCGCACCCGCTCCTGCAACCACTGCAGGCCAGGCTCCGCCGCGCCTGCCACGCGACAGGCGCGGGCATAGGCGGCGGCGGCCCACTCTTGCGTCGGCTGCAAGGTGCTGGCCCAACGCAGTGGCTCTAGCGCCGCAGCGGCTCCGTCCCGCTGCCACAGGCGGTCCCCCAGTTCACTCCAGGCCCGTCCACACGTACCTTCCAGCCGCAGCGCGCGGCGCACCACGGCGAAGGCGTCGGCGAGGCGGCGACCATCCTGGGCCAACTGGGCCGCCCAGCGGCACAGGATCAGCGTGTCGGGACGCTCCTGCGCCACCAGCGATGCCAAGTGCGCCTGCGCGGCGGCCTGACCGCGCACCTCAGCCAAGCTGGCGAGCCGACTGAGCAGCAGATTGCCATCCTTTGGGTAGCGCAACAGCAGCGCATCGGTCGCCTCCAGGATGCGGAGCTCGTCACCGTCGTAGATGGCCAGCACGCGCTGCGAACGCAGCAGCGAATCACTCTCGGGCGCCTGGGCCTCCAACAAGTGCAAGGCCCGAACTGCAGCAGCTCGGTCATGCCGTTGCAGGGCGGCCTGGACATCGTGCGCAAGGTCCCAATCCTGCGCTTCAGGCAGGTCGATCCCGCTCAGGCGGCCGCAGGCCTCAGGCGGCAGCATCAGCATGGCACGCGGGCCACCGGACTGCTGGGCGTCGAAGAGCTGTTCGGCCTCGTACTCGGCATGCAGCGGCAGGCTGGGGTCGCGCACAAGCACTGTGCGGCGCAACCGGTCATAGCCCACGACCGCCTGCAGGTGGCCACTGCCGACGTACTGCGTCGCCAAGGCAAAGGGCAGGCCGGCATCCAGCAATGCGCAAGCTGTCGGCCAGTCGAGCTTGAACTCACGTACCCAGAAGCCTTGCTGCACCGCCCACGTTCGTTCAGAGGCGGCCGGCGTGCCGTCGTAACAGATGGCCTGAGCCACCTCCAGGTGATCGGCCTGGCGACCGTGGAACTGTGCCAGCGCCGTCAGCGTGGCGGGCGCACAGGTCATCCAGTGCTGGCGCACCAGCGGCATCGGCAGCAAGACACGGTGAGGGGCAGCGCCCGACGCCGCCAAGGTCTCGGCCAGCCGCGCATAAAAGCCCGTGCCGGGCACGCGCCCGGCCTGCTCACGCGCCTGCGACACCTCGCCCAAATGCAGCAGCGCGTCCGCACGGCGAGCCGCCAGCAGTCCGGCCCAGCGGTCACCCGCGCGGGGTAGGCCGCACTCGACGATGTCCAGCAATTGAAGCGCGCGGGCATGCTGCTGCTGATCTGCAGCCATGCCATGAAGCTGCCATGCCACAGACGCGCTGCCCGTGGCGTCGAGCGCGGATTCAAGCGTCGACTGGGCTTCATCACGCCGATCCATTTGCCAGAGCAACTGGGCGACTTGCTGCAGCGCCGTGCGGTAGCCCGGACGCAGCAGGAGCGCCTGCTGAGCAGCAGCCAGCGCGGCCTCGATCCGGTCCAGTCGCGCCAGGGTGTAGCTGTGCTCGACCCACAGCCACGGGTCGTGCGCCACCAGCGCAAGCGCCTCGCGCTGGCATTGCAGCGCGGGCTCGGTATCCCGCAGATCAGCCAGCCAAAGCCCCTGCAAACTCAGGCGCTCGGCTCGCCACGCCGGCTCCGAGGGCGGCGGCAGCGGCCGACGTGCAGCCGCCAGCCAGTAGGCAAACGCCCCGCGATTGCCCAGAACTGTGCGCAGCAGCCCGATTTGAGCCCCGCCATGTTCTGGATGGCGGCGCCCCAGCCGCAGAGCCAGTGCATCACCGCCCCGCTCGTCCCCGAGGTGCCGCAGCGCACGTGCCGCGGTGATCAATGCGGGCACATCGTCTCGCGCTTGCAGTGCGTCAAGCCACGGCACCACGCGCAACGCCAGACCGGCATCCAGCCAGGCATCGATCGCCTCCAGGCCTGGCGCGGACGCCGCGCTCCCCTCCCCATGTGCATTCATGGCGCCGCATCGTAGTGCCGGACCGCTTAAACTCCACCCCGCCGCGGCTGGGATAAATCCCGTCCGTGGCTTTCGCTAGGGGTGTTGCGCCCGCCATGGCCGGCGCGACTGAGACAGTCCCTTTGAACCTGATTGAGGTAATCCTCGCGCAGGGAAGCAGCCGATCAGCAGGGCTCCATTCGCTTCGTCTCCGGGCCCGCCGCGTTCTCGTTTGCCGACCTGCCATCGCTTCGCATCTTCGATGGCAATCCTGAACCGTTCTCTCCTCAGCGCTGCCGCCGCGCTGTGCATCGCACAACTCGCCTCGGCCCAGACCCTGCCGGCCGTCAGCGTGACTGGCAAGGCCGCCGAAACCGCCCCAGGCCTGGCCGGCTTCAGCGACCCGCCGGCCAAGCTGCCGATGCAGGCCCTGAGCCTGTCGGCCGAGCGGCTGAACGACCTGGGCATCACCCAGCTCGCCGGCATCACGCGGCTGGATGCCTCGGTGTCTGACAGCTACAACGCTACCGGCTACTGGAGCACGCTGAAGGTCCGCGGCTTCGAGCTCGACAACCGCTTCAACCTGCGCCGGGACGGCCTGCCCATCAGCGGCGAGACCTCGCTGTCGCTGGCGAACAAGGCCGCCGTCGAAGTGCTCAAGGGCAGCTCTGGCATGCAGGCCGGCACCAGCGCGCCGGCCGGCCTCGTCAATTTCGTGGTGAAGCGCCCCCTGGCCGACGACGCCACCACACTGACCGTGGGCGCCATCCAGGGCGGCACGGTGCAGGCCAGCATCGACCACTCGCAGCGCTTCGGCACCTCGCGCGAATTCGGCCTGCGCATCAACGCCGACGCGGCACGGCTGGACCCGCAACTGCGCAACACCGAGGGCCATGCGCACATGCTGGCCGTGGCCACCGACTGGCGTGTGCAGCCGGGCACGCTGCTGGAGGCCGAGGTGGAGTTCAATCGGCAGAGCCAGCCGAGCCAGGACGGCTTCAGCCTGCTGGGCGACACCCTGCCCGATGCCCGCCGCATCGACCCGCGACTCAACCTGAACAACCAGCCCTGGACGTTGCCCGTCGTCTTCAACAACACGCATGCGTCGCTGCGTGTGAAGCAAGAACTCAGCGAAGGCTGGAACGCGCAGGCGCACCTCGGCGTGCAGCGCCTGCGTACCGACGACCGCAACGCCTTCGCCTTCGGCCTGGACTGCAACGAGAACAGCGACTTCTCCGGCGTCTACTACTGCGACCGCTACGGCCCGGATGGTCGCTTTGATCTCTACGACTACCGCAGCGAGAACGAGCACCGCGACACCACGGCGCTCGACATCTCGGCCAACGGGCCGCTGCAACTGGCCGGCCTGCGCCATGAGCTGACCGTGGGCGGCCTGGCCAGCCAGTTCAAGAGCCGCTTCCAGCGCCAGGCCTACAACTTCACCGGCATCGGCAACATCGATGGCACGGTGGTCACCACACCGCAGCCGGCGCTGACGGGCGAAAACACCAACCGCGACGAACGCAGCCGCGAGCTCTACCTGCGCGACCGCGTGGCCCTGAGCGCCGACACCACCGCCTGGCTGGGCCTGCGCCATACACGGTTGCACCGCCAGAGCGTGCGCACCGATGGCTCGCGACCGACCGACTACTCGCAGGCGGTCACCACACCGTGGTTGGCCCTGAGCCATGCGATCGCTGCTGACTGGCTGGTCTACGCGAGCTGGGGCCAGGGTGTGGAGAGCGAGGTGGCGCCCAATCGCAGCCGCTACCGCAACGCCGGCCAGGCCCTGCCCGCACTGAAGAGCCGCCAGACCGAGGTCGGGCTGAAGACCGGGACGCAGCGCGTGGAGGGCTCGCTCACGGCCTTCGACATCCGCCGGCCCACCTGGCGTGACATCGGCAGCTGCGACGTCGCACAGAGCTGTGAGCGCCGCATCGACGGCACCGCACACCACCGCGGCATCGAAGCCAGCGCCGACCTGAAATGGGCCGGCGGCGGGCTAAGTGCCAGCGCCATGCGCCTGAAGGCGCGCCGTGAAGGCAGCGCTGACGCCACCCTCAACGGCCTGACGCCGCCCAACGTGCCGCAGACCACCATCAAGGCGCAGGTCCGCCAGGACCTGTTGCCGGGCCTGCAAGCCCATCTTGGCGTGCAGTTCGAGGGCCACCGCTACGCCACGCCCGACAACAGCATCCGCGTGCCGGCCTGGACGGTGGCCGATGCCGGCCTGCGCTATATGCAAACGCTGGGGAACCAGACCTGGGTCTGGCGTGCGGGTGTCGACAACCTCACCAACCGCCGCGCCTGGCGCGAGTCGCCCTGGCAGTTCGAGCACAGCTACCTCTACCCGCTCACCCCGCGGACTTTCCGCACGAGTCTCGAGGTTCGCCTCTGACCCCCGGAAAAAACCTGCTATAGTCGCGGGCTCTGTTCCTCGATAGCTCAGTCGGTAGAGCGCCGGACTGTTAATCCGTAGGTCCCTGGTTCGAGCCCAGGTCGGGGAGCCACAGAACCCTCGTCGCAAGACGACAAGACGCACGCTGCAACCGCCTGGCGTGCCGACAAAAAGTCAATTCCTCGATAGCTCAGTCGGTAGAGCGCCGGACTGTTAATCCGTAGGTCCCTGGTTCGAGCCCAGGTCGGGGAGCCAAATCAAAAGCCTCGTTGCGCAAGCAGCGGGGCTTTTTCTTTACCCGCCTGCCGAGAGCCGCCATGAGCACCCTGCCCGCCTGCCCCCAGTGCCAGTCCGTCTACACCTACGAGGACGGCGCGCAGTTCGTCTGCCCGGAATGCGGCCATGAGTGGTCGGCGCCATCGGGTGAGGCCGTCACCGAAGAAGCCCGCGTCATCAAGGATGCCGTCGGCAACGTGCTGCAGGACGGCGACACCGTCACGGTCATCAAGGACCTGAAGATCAAGGGCTCGTCCCTGGTCGTGAAAGTGGGCACCAAGGTCAAGAACATCCGCCTGACCGACGGCGACCATGACATCGACTGCAAGATCGACGGCATCGGCGCGATGGGGCTGAAATCGGAGTTCGTGAAGAAGGCCTGACGCCCGCTGCCCCAACGAAAAAGGCCGACACCTCGCGGTGCCGGCCTTTGCCTTGTCTGCTGTCGCACGCTCCCGAAAGAGCGGCTCAGCGCATCAGTTCTTGGCCTTGTCGACCAGCTTGTTGGCCTTGATCCAGGGCATCATCTCGCGCAGCTTCTCGCCGACCTGCTCGATGGGGTGCTCGGCGGTCAGGCGGCGGCGGCTGATCAGGGTCGGGGCGCCGGCCTTGTTCTCGAGGATGAAGCTCTTGGCGTATTCGCCCGTCTGAATGTCCTTCAGGCACTGACGCATCGCGTTCTTGGTGGCCTCGGTCACGACCTTCGGGCCCGTCACGTACTCGCCATACTCGGCGTTGTTCGAGATCGAATAGTTCATGTTGGCGATGCCGCCTTCATAGATCAGGTCCACGATGAGCTTGAGCTCGTGCAGGCACTCGAAGTAGGCCATCTCGGGGGCGTAGCCTGCTTCGGTCAGGGTCTCGAAGCCCGCCTTGATCAGCTCGACGGCACCGCCGCACAGCACGGCCTGCTCGCCGAACAGGTCGGTCTCGGTCTCTTCACGGAACGAGGTCTGGATGATGCCGGCCTTGCCGCCGCCGTTGGCTGCGGCGTAGCTGAGGGCCAGGTCACGCGCCTTGCCGGTCTTGTCGGCGTAGACGGCGATCAGGTGAGGCACGCCGCCACCTTGGCGGTAGGTGTTGCGCACGGTATGGCCAGGGGCCTTGGGGGCGACCATCCAGACATCGAGGTCGTCGCGCGGCTGGACCTGACCGTAGTGCACGTTGAAGCCGTGGGCGAAAGCCAGCGACGCGCCTTGCTTGATGTTGGGCTCGACTTCCTTCTTGTAGACGTCGGCGATCTGCTCGTCGGGCAGCAGGATCATGACCACATCCGCCGTCTTCACGGCTTCGGCGATCTCGGCGACCTTCAGGCCCGCGCCTTCGGCCTTGGCCCAGGAGGCGCCGCCGCGACGCAGGGCGACCGTGACCTTGCAGCCGCTGTCGTTCAGGTTCTGCGCGTGGGCATGGCCTTGTGAGCCGTAGCCGATGATGGTGACGTTCTTGCCCTTGATGAGGCTGAGATCGGCGTCCTTGTCGTAGTAGACGTTCATGGTGATTTCTCCAGGTTCAGCGGCTGATGGCCGGTTGGGCAAAAGGATGAATGAGTAGTGTCTGGTCAAGCGGCCACCGCAGAACCGGCTTTGCCGGGCTGCCAGTGGCGCCCCCTTGAGGGGGCACGCGAAGCGTGCAGGGGGTGGGTCATACCCTGAGGATGCGCTCGCCGCGGCCGATGCCGCTGGCACCGGTGCGGACGGTTTCAAGGATGGACGCGCGGTCGATCGCGTCGATGAACGCGTCGAGCTTGCCGGCGTCGCCGGTCAGCTCGATGGTGTAGGTCTTCTCGGTGACGTCGATGACGCGGCCGCGGAAGATGTCGGCGGTGCGCTTGATCTCCTCGCGCTCCTTGCCGACGGCGCGCACCTTGATGAGCATGAGCTCGCGCTCCGTGTAGTTGCCTTCAGTCAGGTCGACCACCTTGACCACCTCGATGAGGCGGTTCAGGTGCTTGGTGATCTGCTCGATGACCTCGTCGCTGCCGGTGGTCACGATGGTCATGCGTGACAGCGAGGGGTCTTCGGTCGGCGCGACCGTGAGGCTCTCGATGTTGTAGCCGCGGGCCGAGAACAGGGCCACGACGCGCGACAGCGCACCCGGCTCGTTCTCGATGAGCAAAGCGATGATGTGTTTCATGGGATGAACGTCCTTCGCGCTCTTCAGTGACCGGGGCGGTAACCACGGCACCTTGGCGGCGGGTTCGAATCGTTGAGGGAGGCCTGCCTTCGTCGGCTGTGCTCGCCATCTGCCGCCAGCCTCGCTGCCCGCGGTAACGCGCAGCAAAGCCCGCAGCTTCAGCCGTTCACAGGTCTTCCGAGCCCAGCAGCATTTCCGAGATACCCTTGCCCGCCTTGACCATGGGCCAGACGTTCTCGGTCGGATCGGTGCGGATGTCGAGGAACACGGTGCGATCGGTCAGGCGCATGGCCTCCTTGAGCGCGCCTTCCACGTCACTCGGCTTCTCGACCAGGATGCCCACGTGGCCATACGCCTCGGCCAGCTTCACGAAGTTGGGCAGCGCGTCCATGTAGCTGTGCGAGTAACGGCCCTCGTAGTCGAGCTCCTGCCACTGGCGCACCATGCCGAGATAGCGGTTGTTCAGCGAGACGATCTTGACTGGCGTCTTGTACTGGAAGCAGGTCGACAGCTCCTGGATGCACATCTGGATGCTGCCTTCGCCGGTGATGCAGAAGACATCCGACTCGGGTTTGGCCAGCTTGATGCCCATCGCATACGGCAGGCCCACGCCCATCGTGCCCAGGCCGCCGGAGTTGATCCAGCGGCGCGGCTCATCGAACTTGTAGTACTGCGCGGCCCACATCTGGTGCTGGCCGACGTCGGACGTGATGTAGGTGTCGCGGTCGCGGGTCAGGCGCCAGAGGGTGTCGACCACCATCTGCGGCTTGATGACCTCGTCGGAGTTCTTGTAGACGAGGCAGTCCTTGCGGCGCCATTCGTTGATCTGGTTCCACCAGGCGTTGACGGCGGTGGCGTCAGGCTTGGCCTGCGCGTCCTTGATCTGCGCGATCAGCTCCTGCAGCACGTCCTTCACGTCGCCCACGATGGGGATGTCCACGCGCACGCGCTTGGAGATCGACGAGGGGTCGATGTCGACGTGAATGATCTTGCGCTCCACCTGGGCGAAGTGCTTGGGGTTGCCGATCACGCGGTCGTCGAAGCGCGCGCCCACGGCGAGCAGCACGTCGCAGTGCTGCATGGTCATGTTGGCCTCGTAGGTGCCATGCATGCCGAGCATGCCCAGGAAGCGCGGGTCGGTGCCAGGCATGGCACCCAGGCCCATCAGCGTGTTGGTGCAGGGAAAGCCGAGCAGGTCGACCAGCTGGCGCAGCTCGGCCGTCGCTTCACCCAGGATGACGCCGCCGCCCGTGTAGATGTAGGGGCGCTTGGCCTGCAGCAGCAGCTGCACGGCCTTGCGGATCTGGCCGCTGTGGCCCTTCTTCACCGGGTTGTAGGAGCGCATCTCGATGCGGTCCGGGTAGCTGAAGGTGGTCTTGGCGAGCGAGACGTCCTTCGGGATGTCCACGACGACCGGGCCCGGGCGGCCGGTGCGCGCGATGTGGAACGCCTTCTTCATCGTCAGCGCCAGGTCGCGCACGTCCTTCACCAGGAAGTTGTGCTTGACGATGGGGCGCGTGATCCCGACGGTGTCGCACTCCTGGAAGGCGTCCAGGCCAATGGCCGGCGTCGGGACCTGACCCGTGATGATGACCATCGGGATCGAGTCCATGTAGGCGGTGGCGATGCCGGTGATGGCATTCGTGACCCCTGGGCCCGAGGTGACCAGCGCCACACCGACCTCACCGCTGGCTCGGGCAAAGCCGTCGGCGGCGTGCACGGCGGCCTGCTCATGGCGCACCAGCACGTGCTGGATGCTGTCCTGCTTGTACAGGGCGTCGTAGATGTAGAGCACCGCGCCGCCGGGGTAACCCCAGAGGTGGCGCACCCCTTCGGCCTGCAGGCAGCGAACGAGGATCTCGGAGCCGTTGAGCTCCGCGGCGGCGGCATGGGATGGGGAAGCAGATGGCGCCTGGGCGGCGCGCTTCAGATCGGCGGCAGACATGTCCATTTCGAACCTCTGTGAATTTCTCTAACGAAAAACCATTGGTGCTCCTCTTCTCGCCCTCGTGAGGCGGATTCGGAACCTGCGCAGTCAGCCAGTGGGCCCGTGTCGGGCAGCCATGGAGAGAGCAATGACTCTTTGTGCGAAGCAGCATTATGCCGATCAAAAATGCTTGAGCCTTCGTATCAGACGAATGCCATAATCCGCGCTGCTGTCCGGACCCGCTCTCCGCCTTGGCCACCGACAAAGAACTCAACGATTTCCTGCGCACCGTGGACCGCCGCGCGTTCAAACGCACGGCCTACCTCGTTCGCGACGACGATGCCGCCCTGGACATCGTGCAGGACGCCATGATCAAGCTGGCCGAAAACTACTTCGACCGCCCGGCCGCCGAACTGCCGTTGCTGTTCCAGCGCATCCTGTCCAACGCGACGATGGACCATTTCCGTCGCCAGAAGACGCGCAATGCCGTCATGACCAACATGTCGGACTTCGAGGGTGGCGACCCGGACGGTGACTTCGACCTGCTGGAAATCCTCGAAAGCCACGAAGGGGCCCTGGGCGCGTCGAGCGCGGCCGATGAGGTCAGCCGGGCGCAAATCTTGCAAAGGATCGAATCGGAAGTCGAACAGCTGCCGGCGCGTCAACGCGAGGCCTTCCTCCTGCGTTACTGGGAGGAACTGGATGTTGCAGAGACCGCCGCCGTCATGGGCTGCTCGGAAGGCAGTGTGAAAACACATTGCTCACGGGCCGTGCATGCGCTGGCCAAGTCGCTCAAGGCCAAAGGGATCACGCTATGAAGTCGCCGTCGAACGTTTCCGCCTCCTCCTCCGACCTGGACGCCCGCCTGGCGCGCTTCGGGCAGCGCGTGGCCGCCAGCCTCAATGAGCGCAGCGCCGACCTGCCCCACGACGTGACCGAGCGCCTGCGCTTCGCCCGTGAGCAAGCCCTTGCACGAGCGGCTGAAGCCCGCGCCGCCCGCACAGCGGCGGCCACGGTCAGCCCCAGTGTGGTGCAGATGGGCGCCGTGCTGGCCACATCAGGCGGCCCGGGCCTGCCCGGCGGAGGCGGCCAGGGCGGCAACGGTTTGTGGGCCAAGCTGATCTCCATGCTGCCGCTGCTGGCTCTGCTGGCCGGCCTGCTGCTGATGCACCAGGGCCAACTGCACGAGCAGATCGTGGCCGCTGCCGAGGTCGACACCGCCCTGCTCAGCGACAACCTGCCTCCCGCCGCCTTCAGCGACCCCGGCTTTGCCGAGTACCTGCGGGACAGCCAAGAATGAACGGACACGCATGACCCGAGCCGCGCTGGCGCCAGCCGTCTCCCTCACCCGTCTCCTGACGACCCTGCTGCTCGGTGCGGCGGGGTTTTCTGCTTTTGCGCAGGGGCCCGAAGCCCCGGCAGCCTCCTCGCCTGACACCGGCACCGCGCCCATGCCTGCGCCCGCGGCGCCACCGCCTGCGCCAGTGGCGCGCCCGGTCGCCCCGGTGCTGCCGCCCGTGTCGGCGCTCGCCGCGGCACCCACCTGGCAAGGCCTCACGCCCGCCCAGCGCGACCTGCTGGCACCGCTGGCCAACGACTGGGACAAACTCGGCCCCACGCAGCGCAGCAAATGGCTCAGTGCCACACCGCGCCTGGCGGCGCTGCCGCCGGCCGAACTGGCCCGGCTGCATGAGCGCATGCGCGACTGGGCGCACCTGACGCCCAGCGAGCGCGCAAATGCCCGGGTGAGCTTCCAGGTTGCCAAGCAGGTGGACGCCGATCAGCGCCAGGCCAAGTGGGAGGCCTACCAGGCCTTGCCGCCCGAGAAGCGCCAGGAACTGGCCGAGAAGGCCGAGGCCCGCCGCAAGGCCCAGACCAAGGCGAATGGCCCCAATCCCAAACCGCTCGGCGCCACGCCCAAGTCCAACATCGTGCCGGCTGCCCCCAAGCTGGTCGCGCCGTTTGCGGTGACCGGCAGCCTCGTCCAGGCCAAGCCGGGCGCGACCACCGTGCTCATCACGCGCGGCCTGGCTTTGCCCAGCCACCATGCGGCCGGTGAATCCAAAGTCGTGGCCGACCCCTCCCTGGTCGACCCCAAGACGCTGCTGCCCAAGTCGCTGAAGGCGCCCACCGCGTCCAATCCGCGTTCATGACGACGTCGGTCGATCCGGTCGCCCCGCCGCCGGGGCTGGGGCGGCGCTTCGCCGCCTTCCTGTACGAGGGCGTGCTGCTGTTCGGCGTGGTGTTCTTCGCCGGGCTGCTCTATTCCATCCTGACCCGCCAGCAGCATGCGCTGCAGGGCCGCACTGGCATGGGCGTCGTCATCTTCCTGGTGGTCGGCCTGTACTTTGTCGGCTTCTGGACGCGCACCGGCCAGACCCTGGCCATGAAGACCTGGCACCTGCGGGTGGTCGACAGCCAGGGCCGCCCGCTCGGCGTGGTGCGCGGCATCGCGCGCTACCTGTTGAGTTGGCTGTGGTTTCTGCCCGCGCTGCTGAGCGCGCATCTGCTCGGGCTGCACAGCGGCGGCGCGATCGTCGGCTGCCTGATCGCGGGTGTGCTGGCCTATCTGCTCGTGGCACGCCTGCACCCTCAGCGACAATTCCTGCACGACGCGATCTGCGGCTCGCGTGTCATCACCCAGCTCCCGCAGCCCTCATGAGCAACCCCCACAAGGGCCGCACCGGCCTGGACCGCATCATCCACGCCGCTGGCTATTCCTGGGCCGGCCTGAAGGCCGCCTACACCGGTGAAAGCGCCTTCCGCCAGGAAACCTGGCTGTGCATCATTGCCGCACCGCTGAGCTTCTGGCTGGCCAAAAGCTGGGAGCAGGCCGCGCTGCTGCTGGGCTCGCTGGTGCTGGTGCTGATCGTGGAGTTGCTGAACTCCGCGGTGGAGGCCGTCGTCGACCGGGTGTCGTTCGAGCGGCATGAACTCTCCAAGCGCGCAAAGGACATCGCCAGCGCCGCGGTGCTGATGTCGCTGCTGCTGGCCGGCGGCATCTGGGGTGCCGCCGCCTGGCAGCACCTGCGCTGAGCACGCGTCAGACGGCGGCTTCGTCCGTCTCGCCGGTGCGGATGCGCACCACCTGCTCCACGGGCAGCACAAAGATTTTGCCGTCGCCGATCTTGCCGGTCTTGGCGGCCTTCAGGATGGCATCGATGCAGCGCTCGACGTCGTCGTCCTTCACCACCACTTCCACCTTGACCTTGGGCAGGAAGTCGACCACGTACTCGGCACCGCGGTAAAGCTCGGTGTGGCCCTTCTGGCGGCCGAAGCCCTTGACCTCCGTGACGGTCAGGCCCGAAGCACCGACTTCCGCCAGGGCTTCACGCACTTCGTCGAGCTTGAAGGGTTTGATGATGGCGGTGATCTGCTTCATGACGGGCACTCCGGGTTGGCTGGTTGGGCCCGAGTTTACGCACGGAACTTCGACGTGATCGGATAACGCCAATCACGCCCGAAGCCGCGGTGGGTGATGCGGATGCCCACCGGCGCCTGGCGGCGCTTGTACTCGTTGATCTTGATGAGCCGCGTCACCCGCTCCACGTCCTCGGGCTTGAAGCCGGCCGCGATGATCTCGGCGATGGATCCGTCCTGCTCCATGTAGCGGGCCAGGATGGCGTCCAGCACCGGATACGGCGGCAGGCTGTCCTCATCCTTCTGGTCAGGGCGCAGTTCGGCCGAGGGCGGTCGGGTGATGATGCGGTCAGGGATGATCTCCGCGCCCTGCGCATTGCGCCAGCGCGCGAGGCGGAACACCAGCGTCTTGGCCACATCCTTGATGACGGCGAAGCCGCCGGCCATGTCGCCATACAGCGTGCAGTAGCCGGTGGCCATCTCGCTCTTGTTGCCGGTGGTCAGCACGATGCTGCCGAACTTGTTGGACAGCGCCATCAGCAGCGTGCCGCGGATGCGCGCCTGGATGTTCTCCTCGGTCGCATCCAGCGGCAGGCCCTTGAACTCACCTGCCAGCGTGGCGTTGAAGGCGTCGAACATCGGCACGATGCTCATTTCGTCGTAGCGCACGGAGAGGCGCTCGGCCATGTCGCGGGCGTCGATCCACGAGATGTCGGCCGTGTAGGGCGACGGCATCATCACCGCGCGCACCTTGTCGGCACCGAGCGCGTCCACGGCCACGGCCAGCACCAGGGCCGAGTCGATGCCGCCGCTCAGGCCGATCAGGGCACCGGGGAAGCCGTTCTTGCCGAGGTAGTCGCGCACGCCGCAAACCAGGGCCTGCCAGACTTGCGCCTCCATCTCCGGCACGGGCGCGATCTCGCCCTGCAGGCGGCCGGCGTCCAGTGTCAGCAGGGCCAGTGCTTCCTCGAACATCGGCGCGCGGGCTGCGAGGCTGCCGTCGGCCTGCACCGCGAACGAGGCCCCGTCGAAAACCATCTCGTCCTGGCCGCCCACCAGATGGGCGTAGACCAGCGGCAGGCCCGCGGCGCGGGCGCGTTCGGCCATGCGGGCCTCGCGCTCCTCCACCTTGCCGATGTGAAACGGCGAGGCATTGATCACGCACAGCAGCTCGGCACCTGCCGCCTGGGCGGCCGCGGCGGGTTCCTCAAACCAGGCGTCCTCGCAGATCAGCAGGCCCACGCGCGTGCCCTTCACGTCCACCACCACCGCGCCCAGGCCCGCATCGCGCCCTGAGTAGAAGTAGCGACGCTCGTCGAACACCTGGTAGTTGGGCAGTTCGCGCTTGGCGTAGCTGGCCAGCACCTGGCCACCGGCCAGCACCGAGGCGACGTTCAGGCAGGGCGGCAGTGACCAGCTGCGCTCCCGCGCCACGCCGCCCGCGCGCTCGCGCGGATGGCCCACCACCACATGCAAGCCGGGCAGCGCCACCAGGGCCGCCGCGATGCGAACGAGTTGCTCCTCACAGGCGGCGAGGAAGGCCGGCCGCAGCAGCAGGTCTTCCGGCGGGTAGCCGCACAGCGCCAGCTCGGGCGTGACGAGCAGATCAACCCCAGCCGCATGCGCCGCGCGCGCTTGGGCAATGATGCGGTCTGCGTTGCCCGCCAGGTCACCGACGACGACGTTGATCTGGGCCAGGGCAATCTTCAAGGGCGAGGGCATGGGCGACAGCAATTCAGAACCGGAAACCAGCATTGTCATTCGGGTCGACGATGACCCTGCCGCGATGCCGGACGAGGCCTGGGACGCGCTGCTGGCGCGCCAGGCCCGACCGACCCCCTTCATGCGGCTGGCCTACCTGCGCGCGCTGCATGCCAGCGGCTCGGCCACCCGTGCCACGGGCTGGCAGCCGCAGTTCGTGTCGCTGTGGCGCGGCAGCGAGCTGCTCGCGGCCTGCCCGGCCTACCTGAAGTCGCACAGCTACGGCGAATACGTGTTCGACTGGGCCTGGGCCGAGGCCTACCACCGCCACGGCCTGCGCTACTACCCCAAGCTGCTGGTGGCCGTGCCCTTCACACCGGTGCCCGGCAGCCGGCTGCTGGCGGTGGACGACGAAGCCCGGGCGCTGCTGGCCCAGGCGTTGCGAGCGCTGGCACGCGAGACGGAGGCGTCGTCGCTGCATGTGCTGTTCGGTGACGAAGCCGATCAATCCGCGCTGGCCGCGGCCGGCTGCTCAGCACGCACCGGGGTGCAGTTCCACTGGACGGCCGAGGGCGATACCGACTTTGCGGGCTTCCTGGCGCGTCTGCAGCGCGAGAAGCGCAAGAAGATCCAGCAGGAGCAGCGCCGGGTGCGCGAAGCCGGCATCCATTTCGAGGCCCGCACCGGTGCCGAGCTGACCGACGACGACTGGGATTTCTTCTACCGCTGCTACCAGCTCACCTACCGCGCGCATCACAGCAAGCCATACCTCACGCGGGACTTCTTCACCCGCATCGCCCGCGACATGCCCGAGCACTGGCTGCTATTCACCGCCCGGCGCGGCGAGCAGCGCGTGGCGTCATCACTCATCGCCCTGGACCCGCAACGCCGCGCGGCCTTCGGGCGCTACTGGGGGGCGGTGGAGCACATCCCCAATCTGCACTTCGACGCCTGCTACTACCAGCCGCTGGCCTGGTGCATCACGCACGGCTACCAGCGCTTCGAAGGTGGCGCGCAGGGCGAGCACAAGATGGCCCGCGGCCTGATGCCCACGCCCACCGCTTCGAGCCACTGGCTGGCGCATCCGTCGTTCGCCGACGCGGTGAATGACTTCCTGGCGCGCGAGGGCGAGGCCATGACCGGCTATCTGGACGAACTGCACGAGCACGCGCCCTTCAAGGCCAGCGGCGTGACAGACCCGGCACCCTAGAAAAGCAAAAGGCGCCGCATCGGCGGCGCCTTCTCTTCAGCAGGCCGCTGAAGCGGCCCGGGCCGGCGGTCAGGCCTTGTAGTTGGCCATGCCTTCGGTGATCTCGCGCTTGGCGGCGTCCACGCCTTCCCAGCCCTTGACTTTGACCCACTTGCCCTTCTCCAGGTCCTTGTAGTGCTCGAAGAAGTGCTGGATGGCCGCGCGGCGGGCGGGGTTCACGTCTTCGATCTTCTGCCAGTGGTCGTACATCGGCAGGATCTTGCTGGTGGGCACGGCCAGCAGCTTGGCGTCGCCGCCGGCTTCGTCGTCCATCATCAGCACGCCCAGGGGCCGGCAGGTCACGACCACGCCCGGCTGCAGCGCGAACGGCGTGATGACCAGCACGTCCACCGGGTCCCCGTCGTCAGCGAGCGTGCGCGGGATGTAGCCGTAGTTGCACGGGTAGTACATCGGCGTCGTCAGGAAGCGGTCGACGAACAGCGCGCCGGTGTCCTTGTCGACCTCGTACTTGATCGGGTCGGCGTTCATCGGGATCTCGATGATGACGTTGAATTCATCCGGCGCCTTGGCGCCAGGGGTCACGTTGTGCAGGCTCATGGTCGTAGTTCTAGGGCTAAGGAAAACCCCGATTCTAGGTTTGCTGGTAAACGCTCCCCTTACACGCAGAAGTCGGCACTAAGCTCGGCCGCGCAGGCCCCGGCAGCCCGCTTGGGGCCGAACACCACAAGCACCTGAGGAGACTTATTCATGTCGACGGAGATGGCGCTGTATTTCGCGCTGGCCTGCGGCCTCGCGGCCGTTCTTTATGGTTTCATTCAACGAAGCTGGATCCTGAGTCAGGACGCGGGCAATGCCCGCATGCAGGAGATCGCCACGGCGATCCAGCAAGGCGCGGCGGCCTACCTGGGCCGGCAGTACCGCACCATCGGCATGGTCGGCGTCGTGCTGGCCATCGCGATCGCGGTGTCGGGGCTGGGGACGACCACCGCTGTGGGTTTCGTCATCGGCGCGGTGCTCTCGGGCATCTGCGGCTTCATCGGCATGAACATCTCGGTGCGTGCCAATGTGCGCACCGCGCAGGCCGCTTCCAAGGGCATCGGCCCGGCGCTGGACGTCGCCTTCAAGGGCGGCGCCATCACCGGCATGCTGGTGGTGGGCCTCGGCCTGCTCGGCGTGGGCGGCTTTTATCTGGCCATCGGCGGCGGGCATGACAGCACGGCGCTCAAGCCCATGCTCGGGCTGGCCTTCGGCTCCTCGCTCATCTCCATCTTCGCGCGCCTGGGCGGCGGCATCTTCACCAAGGGCGCCGACGTGGGCGCCGACCTGGTGGGCAAGGTCGAAGCCGGCATCCCGGAAGACGACCCCCGCAACCCCGCCGTCATCGCCGACAACGTGGGCGACAACGTCGGCGACTGTGCCGGCATGGCCGCCGACCTGTTCGAGACCTATGCCGTCACGCTGATCGCCGCGATGGCGCTGGGCGCGCTGATGGTGCTGGGCAACTCGGCCCAGGCCGGCGTGGTGTACCCGCTGGCGCTGGGTGGCGTGTCCATCATCGCGTCCATCATCGGCTGCTTCTTCGTGAAGGCCAGCGACGGCATGAAGAACGTGATGCCCGCGCTCTACAAGGGCCTCATCGTGGCCGGCTTGCTCAGCCTGATCGCCTTCTTCTTCGTCACCAAGGCGATGTTCCCCGGCGAGGTGGAGCTGGCCGGCGGCGCCAAGACCACCGCCATGGCCCTCTTCGGCGCCTGCGTCGTGGGCCTGGTGCTGACGGCGGCCATGGTCTGGATCACCGAGTACTACACCGGCACCCAGTACCACCCGGTGCAGCACGTGGCCCAGGCCTCCACCACCGGCCACGGCACCAACGTGATCGCAGGCCTGGGCGTGTCGATGAAGTCCACCGCCTGGCCGGTGCTCTTCGTCTGTGCGGCCATCTATGCCGCCTACATGCTCGCCGGCCTGTACGGCATCGCCATTGCGGCCACGTCCATGCTCAGCATGGCCGGCATCATCGTGGCGCTGGACGCCTACGGCCCCATCACCGACAACGCCGGCGGCATTGCCGAGATGGCCGAACTGCCCGCTGCCGTACGCGACGTCACCGACCCGCTGGACGCCGTGGGCAACACCACCAAGGCCGTCACCAAGGGCTATGCCATCGGCTCGGCCGGCCTGGCGGCCCTGGTGCTGTTTGCCGACTACACCCATGCGCTCGAAGCCCGTGGCGCGCACATCAACTTCGACCTGTCCGACCACAAGGTGATCCTCGGCCTCTTCATCGGCGGCCTGATTCCCTATCTGTTCGGTGCCATGGCCATGGAGGCCGTGGGGCGCGCGGCCGGCGCGGTGGTGGTGGAGGTGCGCAAGCAGTTCGCCGACGGCGCCATCATGGCCGGCCAACGCAAGCCCGACTACAGCGCGGCGGTGGACATGCTCACCACCGCCGCCATCAAGGAAATGATCGTGCCCTCGCTGCTGCCGGTGGCCGCGCCCATCATCGTGGGCCTGCTGCTCGGCCCGGCCGCGCTCGGCGGCCTGCTGATGGGCACCATCGTGACCGGCCTGTTCGTCGGCATCAGCATGTGCACCGGCGGCGGCGCCTGGGACAACGCCAAGAAGCTCATCGAAGAAGGCTTCAAGGACGACAAGGGCGTGTTGCACAAGAAGGGCAGCGAGGCGCACAAGGCCGCCGTCACCGGCGACACCGTGGGCGACCCCTACAAGGACACCGCCGGCCCGGCCGTGAACCCGCTGATCAAGATCATCAACATCGTGGCCCTGCTGATCGTGCCGCTGCTGCCGCTGCCGGCCGGCAGCCACGCGCCGGCGCCCTCGCCCACCCAGGCCACCGCACCGGCGGAGCCGGCACCTGCGCCGGCCGCCAGCATGGCCGAGCTGCCGGCGTCTGGCGCCTCTCAGTGAACGTGCTTCAGTAAACGCGGGTAAATCCGCGCTCAAAACGGCCCGGGAGCGGTCAATTCCCGGGCCGTTTGTTCGTCTGGCGCAGGCAGAATCGCGGCTCATGGCGAGCATGGCAATCACGAGGCACGACCTCACACGGCGGCGCGAGCAGCTGCAGGACCTGCAGCGCTACCTGGCCGTGCTGGAGGCCGACCATGCCGGCGCCCGCGCCAAGCTGCTGGGTTTTCGCCAGCGCTACCTGGAGGCTCTGGGCCCGCTGATGCGCGAGCTCGATGAGCTCGAAGCCCAGTTGCACCAGGCCACGGCCGTGCTGTCCGACACCCTGAAGCGCCAGGGGGTGGAAGTGCCGGTGCCCAGCGCCCCGCGCTGCAAGGCCTGGCCCGAAGTGCCACCCCTGCCCGAGGCCACCCCGCTGCCACCCGAGCCCACCGGGCCGACGGCCGACCTGCCGCCGCCCAGCCTCAAGACGCTGTACCGGCGTGCCGCCATGCGCTTTCACCCCGACCTGGCGCCCTCCGGCCCCGAACGCGAGGTCTGCGAGCAGCGCATGATGGTGGTAAATGAGGCCTACGCCAACGGTGACCGCAGCCAACTGGAGAAGCTGCTGCTGGCCGCGGGCGAACTGCCCGAAAAGGTCATCGGCGGCCCCGCCGACGCGGTGCGCGCCTGGCTCGGCCTGTGCGAGCACATGGTGCAAGGCCGCATCCGCGTCGTGCAGGCGCAAATGCTGCTGCTGCAGTCCCTGCAGATGCACGAACTGCGAGTGGCTGTTGAACGCGCCGAAGCCGGCGGCATGCGCCCGCTGGACATCATGGCCGCCCGGCTGCGCGCCCAGATTGCAGAACGCCGCCAGGAGCTCTACATCGGCGAGCGCGTGGGCGGCGATGCGAGGCTGGCGGCAGATTTTTTGCGCAAGCGGTATCAGCGCCTGGCTTGATGCCGGCTCACGCCTTCAGCACGACTGCTCGCCATTCGTGACTTCCGGATCACTGCTCGGGTACAGGCAGCACACCTCGCCACGGTCCGAAAAGATCAGCACGACGCCCTTCTTGACCGTGTTGTCGCTGGGCAGACCGACGCTGACAGCGCCATTCGTTGCGGCGCAGAAGTTGTGGTCCGTCATCACTGGCGCATGGCCGATCGTCTTGTAGGTCGCGCCCAGGAGTGCCAACTCGGAGCCCGCACCTTCGGCAATGTCGCAGGCTGTCGTGCCGGGCGGCACCACAAGCAACTTGCTGCCATAGGGCTGCGTGCATTCCGGGTCCGTGAAGTAGCTGCAGCTGGCAAATTGGCCAGCGGCTTGAGCCTTGACGTAGTAGGTCGTGGTCATGGGGTCGAAACGGTGCGAGTGAGGACGAAACGAAAGCTAACAGCTGAAGCCAGCTGAATCGCACCGTTAGACACCGGAAGCAGCCGCTCCGCGGGAATTCGGCACAGCCTTCTGATCAGGAAGGTCACCGCAGGCCGCTGCGGCCTGTCGCATCTCGACCACCAACGGGTCCAATTGGACACGGGGGACCATCAGCGCCAGGTCCGCTCGAGCCCACTCGCATCGCTGCCCATCAATCGACGTGCCGCGGGCCGCGCCGCGCAGCACCAGTTCGTTGATTCGAGCCAACGCGCGCACGAGGCGAAGCTCCTCAGGACGCTGCAACACAGCCTCCCGCAAGCGCTCACGCACCTGGCCAAGTTCCAAAGCTGCCGCATGTCGCCCCTGGGGCGCTGCGGCCAACAGACTCAATCTCGCCCAACGAGCACGGTCAGGTAAGCGCCGCACAACAGCAGCGGCACCGCCGGCACGCTCGATCTCGCTCAGCTGCTGGCCGAGCGTTGCGAGCTCCTCTCGCCAGACCCCGGACGCCGGAGGAGAGACCTCCAGAGCCATCAATCGAGTAATGAGCGCCTCGCTCGCCCAGACGCGATTGGAAGCATCCCGAGCCACCAGGTCCGAAAAACGGGCCTGCGCCACTTGCATCGCCCGTGAGGCCTCTGCCGATCGCCCCAGGGTCGCCAGCGTCTCCCCCAGCCACCGGTTCAAGATGGCCTCCCGGTTGGCCGAAGGAGCATCACCGGGATGCGCCTGTCGCAGTGGCGCCAGCACCTTGAGCGCATCCTGGAATGTCTCCAGGGCCTCCGCTAACTCCCCGCGCCACAGCCGGACCTGACCCAGCCAGCTCAAACTGCCCGCGAGATCAGAAAGCGCCCGATCTCGCTTGTCGTCGCTCATTTGCTCCATGCTGCGCCGCTTGAGGCTGACGGATTCCTCGAAAGCCTCCGCGGCCTCGATGAGGTCGCCCGCGTCCAGGGCCAAAGTCCCCAGATTCGTTTGCGCGTAAGACAGTTCCAGCAGGGCCTCGTGATCCTGCGGCGCCGCGTTGACCCAGGCGCGGCTCACCGCTCGGTAGTCCTCCCATGCTGCTCTGGCCGCCGGCCGATCGCGTTGCAGTTGGTGGACTTGCCCGACCCAGAACGCAGCGGCTCCCTGCGACTTGCGCCAAGCGCCTAGTAGGTCGGCAGTCGGCGGGTCTCCCACCAGCAACGTGCGGGCGGCCTTCAACGGCTCCAACGCGGATGCCAGCTCGCGACGGTTCACACGCACCTCGCCGATCACGGTCAACGCCTTGGCACGGTTGAGTCGCTCCACGGGCTGCGTCGGCGCCTGCGCCGCCAAGTGTTCCAGGGCCCGACCACCAATGCTGTCAAGAAGCTCCAACTTGCCGATGGGGCGCAGCTTGTCGGAGAAGTCGCCCAGCATGTAGGAGAGCAATTCGTCGGACTGCAGGCGCCGCTGCTCGGCCCGCACCTCGGCCTCTTCGGCGCGCCGCGCCTGCACCACGCTCACCCCGGTCAGCACCAGCAGCGTCAGGACCGCCAGGCTCGACGCCGCCACGGCCAGGCGATGCCGCCGCACAAAGCGCCCCAGCACGTACATCCGGCTGTCCGGCCTCGCACTGATCGGCTCATGCACCAGCCAGCGCTGCAGGTCCTCCGCCATCGCCTGCGCATTGGCATAGCGCTCGGCGGGCAGCTTCTTCAGCGCCTTGGCGACGATGGTGTCCAGATCGCCCCGCAGCGCACGCGCTTCACGGGCCATGGCTGCATCGCTGCTCTGCGCCGCCGCCTCGGACAGCCGTCGCGGCACCTGCTCCACCACGGCCTTGAGCAGGTCCAGACGTGTCTGGGTGTCTGCCGCCGTCGGGTGGCCACCGCCGAGCAGCTGGTAGAGCAGCACGCCCAGGGCATAGACATCGGTGGCTGTGGTCACTTCGGTCTGCTGCACCTGCTCGGGCGCCGCGTACTGCGGCGTGTAGGCGTGGCCGGCGAGCTGGGTCAGCTCGGTGCTGGCCGCGGCCTCGCCGGCGTCGTCCAGCAGCTTGGCAATGCCGAAGTCCAGCAGCTTCACCTCGCCCTCGGGCGTGACGAGGATGTTGCTGGGCTTGAGGTCGCGGTGCAGGATCAGCCGCGCATGCGCATGGCCCACGGCGGCGAGCACGTCCAGGAAGAGGCGCACCCGGGCCTCGATGCCCAGGGCCTTCTCACGGCAGTAGACGTCGATGGGCTGGCCGTCGACAAACTCCAGCACGAGATAGGGCTGGCCTTCGGCCACGCCGGCATCCAGCAGCCGGGCAATGTGCGGGTGGGCCAGGCGGGCCAGGATCTGGCCTTCGCGGGCAAAGCGCCCGGCGCCGCCGGCTGACAGCAGGCCGCTGCGCAGGAACTTGACCGCCACGCGGCCGTCGAAGCGCCCGTCGGCGCGCACGGCTGTCCAGACGCTGCCCATGCCGCCCTGGCCGAGCACCTTCTCCAGCCGGTAGGGCCCCAGGGTCATGCCCTCGACGATGGCCTCCTGCGGGTCCAGGGCCAGGGTGTCGGCCACGGGGCGCTCCAGGAAGCCCTGGTCGCTCAGGGCTTCGTCCTTGGCGAGCAGCGCGCGGAGCTCGTCGGCGAGATCGGCATCCTGGTCGGCCAGGGCCTGCAGCCGGGCATCGCGCCCGGGGGCGTCCAGGTCGAGCAGTTCATCGAGCAGGGGGCTGAGCACCTGCCAGCGCTTCTGGGCGGGGCTGCTCATTCGCTGAGGCTCATGGCAAGAAAGAGCTTGGCCTTTTGCCAGTCGCGCTGCACCGTGCGTTCGGTCACGCCCAGGGCCTGGGCGATCTCGTGCTCCAGCAGGCCGCCGAAGTAGCGCATCTCCACCACCTGGGCCAGACGCGGTTCGAGCTGCGCCAACTCCTCCAGCGCCTCGTGCACCCGCAGCACCTGGGTTTCGTCCTGGGGCGTGAGGTCGGCGATGGCGGTGTTGAGGGTCAGGGCTTGCACGCCGCCGCCGCGGCGCTCGGCCTGGCGGGCCCGCACCAGGTCGATGACGACGCTGCGCATGGCCCGGGCGGCATACGCCAGGAAATGCCGTCGGTCGGGAAAGGCGGCGCCCGAGGCGGCGTCCAGCCGCATCCAGGCCTCGTGCACGAGGGCCTGGGTGTCCAGCAGCGTGAGGTCACCCGCCCGGCGCAGGTTGCTGCGGGCCAGGCGCTGCAGGTCGGCGTACAGCCGGGCGACGACCTGGTCGGCAGCGCCTCGGTCACCGTCCTGGGCCGCCTTCAGCAGTTGGGTGATTTCTTGCACGGGGCGGACTGTAACGGTGCGTTAAGCCGGGCCTGAAACCCGACGCGGCGATTTTTTGCGAGTCGATGTCGGGTTCCACAGAAAGCCCCCGTTCTGGAAGGGGAAGACCTTTGTTCGCCGCGCCTTGCGCCGCGCCCTGCTCCTGGAGTCGCTCATGAATGTCACCCAGCTCGTTCTCGCATCCAGCGCCCCCGCCGGTCGAGGCGGCTACACGCCGACCCTGCCGCATGTCGACTCCCTGCCGGAACTGGCGCCGCATCTGTCGAGCCGGCTGTCGCGCTGCCGGCGAGCGGGCGAGCGGCTGGCGCTGCTGTGGATCGAGCTGGAGCCCCTGCCCGCGCCGCGCGCCGAAGCCGCGCCGGCCCTGCGGCGAGCGCTGCTGCGCACCGCCAGCCTGCGCGTGCGCAACCGCGTGCGCGGCACGGATGAAGTCGTGCAGGTGGGCGAACAAGGGCTGGCGGTGCTGCTGCTGGGCGCAGGCGCCCCCGAAGCGGCGCTGGTGGCCAACCGCCTGCGCCACACGCTGACCGGCGCCTACGAACTGGAAGGCCGGCTCGCCTACCTGGGCGTGGCCATGGGAGAGGCCGTCTACCCGGACAGCGGCACCTCCGGGACCGAGCTGGCCCGCGCTGCCCAGCAGAGCCTGGCCCTGCGCCAAGGCAGCTGATCAGACCTCCAGCCACTCCTTGCGGATGTAGGCGTTGGCGCGCAGGTCCGCCGGGCTGCCCTCGAACACGATGCGGCCGTGGCCCATCACGTAGCAGCGCTCGGAGATTTCCATCGCGATGGCGAGCTTCTGCTCGACCAGCAGCACCGCGATGCCGCGGTTCTTGAGTTCCTTCAGGTACTCCGCCACCAGCTCGACGATCTTGGGCGCCAGGCCCTCGGTGGGTTCGTCGATCATGATGAGGTCGGGGTCGCCCATCAGCGTGCGGCACAGGGTGAGCATCTGCTGCTCGCCGCCCGAGAGCACGCCGGCCTCGGTGTGCTGGCGCTCCTTCAGGCGCGGGAACATGCGGTACATGTCGTCGAAGCCCCAGCGCGGCTTCTTGCTGCCGGACTTCTCCCCCAGCATCAGGTTCTGGTGCACCGTGAGCTTCGGGAAGATGTCGCGGTTCTCGGGCACGTAGCCGAGGCCCAGGTGGGCGATCTCGTAGGCCTTGCGGCCGACGAGTTCGGTGTCGCCCCAGCGCACGGAGCCTTTGGCATCCACCTGGCCCATGATGGTCTTGACCGTGGTGGAGCGCCCGGCGCCGTTGCGGCCGAGCAGGCTGACGATCTCGCCGGGGCGGACCTCCATGCTCACGCCATGCAGCACATGGCTCTTGCCGTAGAAGGCGTGGACGTTGTCCAGCCTGAGCGAGCGCCCGGCGGTCATGCGGCGGCTCCTGCGGCCTGTGCCTCGGCCAGCACCGAGCCGAGATAGGCCTCCTGCACGCGGGCATTGGCCCGCACGGCGTCGGGCGTGTCGAAGGCGATGACCTCGCCATACACCAGCACCGCGATCTTGTCGGCCAGGCCGAACACCACGCCCATGTCATGCTCCACGGTCAGCAGGGTCTTGCCCTCGGTCACCTCACGGATGAGCTGGATGAAGCGCTTGGTTTCGCTCTTGCTCATGCCGGCGGTGGGCTCGTCCAGCAGGATGACGCTGGACCCGCCGGCGATGGTGATGCCGATCTCCAGCGCCCGCGCCTCGGCGTAGGTGAGGTTCATGGCGAGCACATCGCGGCGCTTGTCGAGCTTGATCATTTCCAGGATCTGCTCGGTGCGGTCGTTGGCGTCTTCCAGGTCAGCCAGGAACTTCCAGAAGGCGTAGCGATGACCCAGGCTCCACAGCACGGCGCAGCGGATGTTCTCGAACACCGACAGCCGGGCGAACAGGTTGGACACCTGGAAGCTGCGCGACAGCCCCTGGCGGTTGATCTCGTAAGGCTTCTTGCCGTCGATGCGCTGGCCGTGCAGCTGGATGCTGCCCGAGGTGGGCGCAAAGCGGCCGCTGATCAGGTTGAACAGCGTGCTCTTGCCCGCGCCATTGGGGCCGATGATGGCCACCCGCTCACCCGGCTGCACCGCCAGATTGGCGCCGCGGATGATCTCGCTCTTGCCGAAGCTCTTGCGCACATCGCGCAGTTCAAGCGCGAACGTCATAGCGCTTCCCTCCGCTTGATTTCTTTCTCGATCTCTTCCTGGATCTCGCCCCACTCACGCACGTACTGGCGGCGCACCAGCTCGAAGAGGGCGGCGCCCACCACGATCAGGAAGCCCGCGCCGAACCAGGCGTCCAGGCCGGCGCTGTTCAGCGTGGCACCCATGAACTTGAGCTCCGGCCCCAGGGCCTCGTTGAGCTGGCGGTGGTAGAGCATCTCGATCATGGTGGCCGCACCCACCAGCGCCGGCAGCGCCGTGCCGAACAGGGCCAGGTAGGACGTCCAGATCTGCTTGAGCTTGCCAAACGCCGCCACGCGCAGGTTCATCAGGATGAGGCTGGCGAAGCCACCGGGCGCATACATCACCATGAACAGGAAGATGAGGCCGAGGTAGAGCAGCCAGGCCTTCGTGAGCTCCGACAGCAGCACACCGCAGATGACCATCAGCACCGCGCCGATGATGGGCCCGAAGAAGAAGGTCGCCCCGCCCAGGAAGGTGAACAGCAGGTAGGCGCCTGAGCGCGTGGCGTGCAGCACTTCGCCGTTGACGATCTCGGTATTGATGGCGCCCAGGCCGCCTGCGACGCCCGCGAAGAAGCCGGAGATCATGAAAGCCAGGAAACGCACCCAGTGGGTGTCGTAGCCGACGAACTCGACCCGCTCGGGGTTGTCGCGCACCGCGTTCAGCATGCGCCCCAGCGGCGTGCGGGTCAGCGCAAACATCGCCGCCGTGCAGATGAAGCAGTACACCGCCACCAGGTAGTACACCTGGATCTGCGGCCCGAAGCTGATGCCCAGCACCGGCTTGCCGATGACCCGGTTGCTGGAGATGCCGCCCTCGCCGCCCGAGAACTCCGGCAGCATCAGCGCCAGTGCGAAGACCAGCTCACCGATACCCAGGGTGATCATCGCGAACGGCGTGCCCGCCTTCTTGGTGGACACATAGCCCAGCAAGGCCGACACGACGAGGCCCGCCAAGCCGCCCACCAGCGGGATGAGGCTCACCGGGATGCCCAGCGTGCCCGCGCCGGCCATGTTCAGCGCATGGATGGCCAGGAAGGCGCCCATGCCGCTGTACACCGCATGCCCGAAGCTCAGCATGCCGCCCTGCCCCAGCAGGATGTTGTAGGCCAGGCAGGCGATGACGCCGATGCCCATCTGGGTGAGCATGGTCTGCGCCAGACCACTCGTCCAGATGCGCGGCGCCACGAACAGCACCAGGGCGAACAGCCCCCAGATGATCCACCGCCCGACGTTCAGCGGCTTGAAATGGAATTCCTGTCGCGTGGCCATCAGTCCTCCCGGGTTCCCAAGAGGCCCTTCGGCCGGAAGATAAGGATGAGCACCATGAGCAGATACGGCAGGATCTGGGCGACGTCCTTCAGGGCCAGGCGCAGCACCGGGTAGCCGGGGGTCTGGGGCGTGACCGTGAAGCCCAGGGACGTGAGCAGCGTGGCCAGGGAGCCGTCGACCGTCAACGGCAGGGTCTGCAGCAGGCCCACCACCAGCGAGCCGACGAAGGCGCCGGCCAGCGAGCCGATGCCACCCACCACCACCACCACGAAGATGATGGCGCCGATGAAGGCCGCCATGTTGGGCTCGGTCACGAAGGTGATGCCGCCCACCACGCCCGCCAGGCCCGCCAGCGCACAGCCGCTGCCGAACACCAGCATCAACACGCGCGGCACGTTGTGGCCGAGGGCCTCCACCATCTCGGGGTGGGTGAGCGACGCCTGGATGACGAGGCCGACGCGGGTGCGCGTGAGCAGCAGCCACAGGCCCAGCAGCATCAGCAGCGCCACGCCCATCATGAAGGCCTTGGTCATCGGGAAGTTGGAGCACAGCGCCGCAGCACACATCTCGGGCGAGGCCTTGCCCAGCGCGAAGGACATGCCGGCCGTGGGCGACGAGATGATCGTGAAAGCCGAGCCCTCCAGCAGCGGCGGTGGCGAGAACGGCACCGCGGTGCGGCCCCAGATCAGTTGCACCAGCTCCAGGATGACGTAGGACAGGCCGAAGGTGATCAGCAGCTCGGGCACATGCCCGAACTTGTGCACCCGCCGCAGCGCCAGCCGCTCGAAGCCCGCGCCCAGCACGCCGACCGCCAGCGGTGCCAGCAGCAGCGCAGCCCAGAAGCCGAACACGCCGACCAGCGAGTACGCCACATAAGCGCCCACCATGTAGAAGCTGGCGTGCGCGAAATTGAGCACGCCCATCATGCTGAAGATCAGCGTCAGCCCGGAGCTGAGCATGAACAGCAGCAGTCCCGACGACAGCCCGTTCAGCAGGCTGATGAAGAATTGATCCAAGGCCCGACCCTCGTTAGATGACCTGCCGGGTTGGTTCGGATGGCGTCGCGAGCGGGCCGAGGTCGGGCACGAGGCGCACAGCCGTACTCTCGTACGGCGAGCACCGCGGGCCCGAGATCGGCTCGCGCAGCAGCCAGACGAATCAACCCGGACGCTTCATTTGGCAGGAAGTGGGGGTCGACGACACATAGCTGTCGTACATCTTCACCGGCGCCAGCGTCATGCCCGTCTTCTCCGGGCTGTACGGGTACTTGGCATCGGCCTTCTGCCAGACCGAGATGAACAGCGGCTGCTGCAGCTGGTGGTCGGTCTTGCGCATGGTGACGTCGCCATTGAAGCCCTTGACCGTCAGGCCTTCAAGCGAGGCGGCCACCTTCACCGGATCGGTGGACTTGGCGTTGGCCATGGCCTGGCTGACCATTCGCAGGATGTGATCCACGCTCAGCGTGTACATGTCGTCGCTGAACTTCTTGTTGTACTCGTCGGCCACCTTCTGGATGTCGCCGCCCATGTTGTAGTGGCTGTAGGCGACCTGGAACACGCGGCCCGCACCGCCCTGGCCCAGCGCGGTGGGCGTGCCCGTGACACCGGTGTAGTAGGTGAAGAACTTGCCGTTGTAGCCCGCCTCGTTGGCCGCCTTGACCAGCAGCGCCAGGTCGGAGCCCCAGTTGCCGGTGATGACGGTGTCGGCACCGCTGGCCTTGATCTTGGCGACGTAGGGCGCGAAATCGCGCACCTGGGCCAGCGGATGCAGGTCTTCGCCGACGATCTGCACGTCAGGGCGCTTGCGGCCCAGCATCTCCTTGGCGTACTTGGCGACCTGGTGGCCGTGCGCGTAGTTCTGGTTGAGCAGGAAGACCTTCTTGACGTCGGGCTGGTCCTTCATGAAGGTGGTCAGCGCTTCCATCTTCATGGAGGTGTCGGCGTCGAAGCGGAAGTGCCAGTAGCTGCACTTGCTGTTGGTGAGGTCGGGGTCCACCGCGGAGTAGTTCAGGTAGACGACTTCCTTGCCCGGGTTGCGCTCGTTGTACTTGGTGACGGCGTCACTCAGCGCCAGGGCCACGCTGGAGCCGTTGCCCTGCATGATGTAGCGGATGCCCTGGTCGGTCGCGGCCTTCAGCAGGTTCAGCGACTCCGCGGGGCTCAGTTTGTTGTCGAAGGGCACGATCTCGAACTTCACGCCTGCCGGGTTGCTCTTGTTGTACTTCTCGGCGAGGAACTGGAAGGTCTTGACCTGATTCTGGCCCACCGGCCCCATCAGCCCGGACAGGGCATCGATGTAGGCCAGCTTCACCGTCTCGCCCTTCTGCGCATAAGCCCCACCCGCTGCCAGTACAAGGGTAGCGGCGGCGATGAGGCGCAAGGGGGACCGGGTCGCGTGGTTGTCGAACATGCTTGTCTCCTGTTGTTGGACTCGAGGTCTTTGTGTGAATGAAAGTTAATGCAGCACAGGCCCCAACCGGTCCCGTGCTTTCCCGCGCTGTTCAGGCGGTCGGGAGCTTGTGGCCGACGAACTGGTCGCGCAGCTTGAGCTTTTGCACCTTGCCGGTGGCGGTGTGCGGGATCTCGGGCACGAAGACGACGTCGTCCGGGATCTGCCACTTGGCGATGCGGCCCTCGTAGAAGGCGAGCAGCTCTTCACGCGTGAGCTGTGCATCGGGTTTCTTGACGACCACCAGCAGCGGTCGCTCGTCCCACTTGGGGTGCCGCGCCGCGATGACGGCGGCCTCGTTCACGGCCGGGTGGGCCATGGCGATGTTCTCGAGGTCGATGGAGCTGATCCACTCGCCGCCGGACTTGATGACGTCCTTGCTGCGGTCGGTGATCTGCATGAAGCCGTCGGCGTCGATGGTGGCGACGTCGCCGGTGGGGAACCATCCCGGCTCGCCGTCCACGCTGACGAGCGGCGAGTCCTCATGGTTGAAGTACTTCGAGATCACCCAGTGGCCCCGCACCACGAGGTTGCCGGAGCTCTGCCCGTCCCACGGCAGCGAGCGGCCATCGTCGTCGATGATGGCCATGTCGACGCCGTAGATGGCGCGGCCCTGCTTCTCCAGCAGGCGTTGCTGCTGTTCGGCCGGCAGGCTGAGCTGGCGCGTGGTGAGCTTGGACAGCGTGCCCAGCGGTGACATCTCGGTCATGCCCCAGGCGTGGATGGCCTCGATGCCGTAGTCCTGCTGCAGCGACTTCATCATGGCCGGCGGGCAGGCCGAGCCGCCGATGACGGTGCGTTTGAAGGTCGAGAACTTGAGGTTGTTGGCCTTGACGTAGTTCAGCAGGCCCAGCCACACGGTGGGCACCCCGGCGCTGAAGCTGACCTTCTCGCCCTCGAAGAGCTCGAACAGGCTCTTGCCGTCCAGGTGCGGCCCGGGCATGACGAGCTTGCAGCCCACGATGGCCGCGCTGTAGGGCAGGCCCCAGGCGTTGACGTGGAACATCGGCACCACCGGCAGGATGACGTCGCGGGCCGAGCAGTCCATGGCGTCGGGGAGCGCCGCGGCATAGGCATGCAGCACCGTGGAGCGGTGGCTGTACACGGCGCCCTTGGGGTTGCCGGTGGTGCCCGAGGTGTAGCAAATGCTCGATGCGGTGTTCTCATCGAGCTGCGGCCAGTGATAGTCGCCGCTCTCGGCGGCCAGCAGGTCGTCGAAGCACAGCAGGTTCGGGATGGCCGAGGCCGCGGGCATGTGGGCGCGCGAGGTCATCAGCACGTAGTGCTGCACGGTCTTCATCAACGGCGCGACCTTCTCGACCAGCGGCAGGAAGGTGGCGTCGAAGCACAGCACGCGGTCCTGCGCGTCGTTGGCGATCCAGACGATCTGCTCCGGGAAGAGCCGCGGGTTGATGGTGTGGCACACCAGGCCCGAGCCCGAGGCGCCGTAATAGATCTCGAGATGCCGGTGGCCGTTCCACGCCAGCGTGCCGACGCGGTCACCCGGCGCGCAGCCCAGCCGCGCAAACGCCTGCGCCGCTTGGCGTGACCTCAAGGCCACTTCGCGCCACGTGCTTCGATGCAGGTCGCCCTCAACCCGCTTGCTGACGATTTCGGTATCACCCGAGTGCCGCTCGGCGTGCTTGAGCAGCGACGAGATCAACAAGGGGTCCGTCATCATCCGGCCCATCAGTGCCATGCCTGTCTCCTGGCTGTCTTATCGGCCCAGTCTAGCCTTGGCGCAAAGACCCCAGACGTCACAACCGCGACCCTCTGCCCCCGGGGAAACACCCAAGCGGGCGAGGCCCAAGCCCCCCTCACTAAACTGGTGCAATGAACCCGTTCGACGGCCTCGCCTGGACCAACCGATTCGCCGGCCTCGGGCCCGATTTCTACACCGAGCTGCCCGCACAAGGTCTGCCCGACCCGCACTGGGTGGCGCACAGCCCCGACTGCGCCCGGTTGCTCAGCCTGCCCGACGATTGGCACACGCGGCCCGAGGCGCTGGCAACGTTGTCGGGCAACAGCCTCTCGCGCGGCATGCAGCCACTCGCCAGCGTCTACAGCGGCCACCAGTTCGGCGTCTGGGCCGGGCAACTGGGCGACGGTCGGGCCCTGTGGCTGGGCGAGCTCGACACGCCGCACGGCCCGTTCGAGGTGCAACTCAAGGGCGGTGGCCTCACGCCCTACTCCCGCCGCGGCGACGGCCGCGCGGTGCTGCGCTCGTCCATCCGCGAATTCCTGTGCTCCGAAGCCATGGCCGCGCTCGGTGTTCCCACCACGCGCGCGCTGTGCATCACCGGCTCACGTCTGCCGGTCTACCGCGAGACGGTGGAGACCGCGGCCGTGGTGACGCGGGTCGCGCCGAGCTTCATCCGCTTCGGTCACTTCGAACATTTCGCGCACCACGACCAGCTCGATGCGCTGAAGCGCCTCGCCGGCTGGTTCATCGCGCATCACGCGCCCGAGTGCGCCGAGGCACCGGAACCCGTGGTGGCGCTGCTGCAGCGCGTGTCGCTGCAGACGGCCGAGCTGATGGCGCACTGGCAGGCGATCGGCTTCTGCCACGGCGTGATGAACACCGACAACATGTCCATGCTCGGCCTGACGCTGGACTACGGGCCCTTCGGCTTCATGGACGGCTTCGACCCCGGCCACATCTGCAACCACAGCGATGACCGCGGTCGCTACGCCTACGCGCGCCAGCCGGCGGTGGGCTTCTGGAACCTGCATGCCCTGGCGCAGGCGCTGGTGCCCCTGCTGCCCGGCGAGCCCGAAGCCGCCAGCGAGCGCCTGCTGGAAGCCGTGGATGCCTACCGCGACCGCTTCGCCAGCGCCATGCTCGGCCGGCTGCGCGCCAAGCTGGGCCTCGAAGGTGAAGACGCGGGCGACCAGGCTCTGGCCGATGACTTCCTGAAGCTCATGGCCGCCTCGCGGGCCGACTTCACCCAGACCTTCCGCCGCCTGAGTCGGGCCGAGACGGACGCCGAACCGCTGCGCGACCTGTTCATCGACCGCGATGCGCTCGACGCCTGGCTCGCGCGCTGGCGCCAGCGCGTCACGCCGGGCGCGCAGGCGCGCATGCTGGCGGTGAACCCCGCCGTGGTGCTGCGCAACCACCTGGCCGAAGGCGCCATCCGCGCGGCGCAGCAGGACGATTTCACGGAGATCGAACGTCTGCTGAAAGTTCTGGGCCGCCCGTTCGACGAACCTGCTCTTCCCAGCGACGCGGCCCTGCCGCCCGACTGGGCCTCCACCCTCGAAGTGTCCTGTTCATCATGAGCGACGCCAGCAAGACCTACCCCGTCCAGAAGACCGATGCCGAGTGGCGCGAGCAGCTCGACCCCATGCAATACCAGGTGGCGCGTCACGCCGCCACCGAACGCGCCTTCACCGGCAAGTACTGGGACCACTTCCAGAACGGCCACTACAACTGCATCGGCTGCGGCACGCCGCTGTTCGAGTCCGACACCAAGTTCGATGCCGGCTGCGGCTGGCCGAGCTACTGGGCGCCGGTCAACAGCGAGGTGATCGAGCGGGTGGTCGACCGCAGCCACGGCATGGTGCGGATCGAGGTGCGCTGCAACAAGTGCGGCTCGCACCTGGGCCATGTCTTCCCCGACGGGCCGGAGCCGACCGGCGAGCGTTACTGCATCAACTCGGCCGCGATCGACTTCGTGAAAGACAATCCCGGCTCCGGGACCTGACCGCCTTTGGGCGCGCGCCACGGCCGCGCCCGGTGGATTGCTGATGAAACTGCTGCTTGACTTCCTGCCGCTGATCCTCTTCTTCGTCGTCTTCAAGGGCGCCGAAGGCCATGCCGAGGCGGCGGCGGCTTTTGCCACCGAGCACTTCGGATTCCTGGTGTCGGGCGGCACGGTCGGCCCGCAAGAAGCGCCAGTGCTGCTGGCCACGCTGGTGGTCATGATCGCCACGCTTGCGCAGGCCGCCATCCTGAAACTGCGCGGCAAGAAGATCGACCTGATGCTCTGGATCAGCCTCGTGCTGGTCGTGGTGCTGGGCGGTGCGACGGTGTGGTTCCACAACGAGACCTTCATCAAGTGGAAGCCCACCGGCCTGCACTGGGCGATGGCCCTCACGTTGTGGATCTCGCAGGCCGCCTTCGGCAAGAACCTCATCAAGGCCATGCTCGGCAGCGAGTTGCAACTGCCCGATGCGATCTGGCTGCGCCTGAACCGCGCCTGGGTGCTGTTCTTCGCGGCCATGGGCGTGGTCAATCTCTACGTCGCCTACAACTTCTCGACCTCGGCCTGGGCCAACTTCAAGGTCTTTGGCGTGACCGGGCTCATCGTGATCTTCACGCTGGGCCAGGGCCTGTACCTGGGCAAGCACCTGCCGCCCGAAGAAGAGAGCAAGCCGTGATCGCTGCCGAGATCGAACGCCGCCTTCGCGCGGAGCTGGCCCCGTCGGCACTGACCATCCGCGACGACAGCGCCGACCACGCCGGCCACGCCGGCGCCCGCGAAGGGGGGCACTTTCATGTGGCTGTCGTGTCAGAACGGTTTACCGGTCTGCAACGGGTGGCCCGTCATCGCCTCGTTTATCATTTGCTGTCAGACCTGATGCAGCGCGGCATTCATGCGCTGGCCATCGACGCCCGGGCCCCGGGCGAAGCTTGATCAGGTCGAGCGTGATCGATCCACGCGCCCAGGCCGGGCGCGATTTTTTTAGCCAGAGTCACACCCACCCCTCATGAAGAAGTTTGCGCTTGCCGCCGTCGTCGCGGCCACCATCTCGGCTCTCGTGCCGGCTGTCGCAACCGCGCAGAACGTCGCCACCGTGAACGGCAAGCCCGTGCCCAAGGCGCGTGTCGAGCAGCTGATCCAGCAGGTCACCAAGAGCGGCCAGCAGCAGCGCTCGCCGGAGCTGGAAGCCCAGGTCAAGGACGAAGTCGTGCGTCGCGAGATCTTCATGCAGGAAGCCGAGAAGCGCGGCATCCCGCAAGGCAGCGACTACAAGGCCCAGATGGAACTGGCCCGCCAGATGCTGCTCATCCGCGGTCTGATGGAAGACTTCAAGGCCAAGAACCCGGTCAGCGACGCCGAAGCCCAGGCCGAGTACGACAAGTTCAAGGCCGCCAACAGCGGCAGCGAGTACCGCGCCCGCCACATCCTGGTCGAGAAGGAAGAAGACGCCAAGGCGCTGATCGCCCAGATCAAGGCCGGCGCCAGCTTCGAGGAACTGGCCAAGAAGAACTCCAAGGACACCGGCTCTGCCGCCAACGGCGGTGACCTGGACTTCGCCAACCCGAACAACTTCGTGCCCGAGTTCAGCAAGGCCATGGTCGCCCTGCAAAAGGGTGAGATGACCCAGGAGCCGGTGAAGAGCCAGTTCGGCTATCACATCATCAAGCTCGAAGACACCCGCCCGGCGCAGTTCCCGGCCTTTGACGACGTCAAGGCCCAGATCAAGCAGCGCATCGAGCAGCAGAAGATGGCCGACTTCCAGGAAAGCCTGATCAAGAAGGCCAAGACCGACTACACCTTTAGCAAGTAAATCGCCCACCCCCTACCGGCTTCGCCGGCCCCTCAAGGGGGCGCCCTCGTGTGCCCGGCAAAGCCGGATCACCGAGGGCCGCTGGAGGGGCGGTGGCTGCCCGTTGGGCAGCACCTGTAAAGACAAAAGCCCACTGGTTTTGCCAGTGGGCTTTTTGCTTCTCAGGCTGCTTTCATGGCTGCCTTTCAGGCGGCGAGGCGGCCGGCTTCGATGCGCAGCTGGCGCTCGCAGCGCGCCGCGATCTCGCGGTCGTGGGTGACGAGCACCAGGGTCGTGCCGGCTTCGCGGTTGAGTTCGAACATCAGCGCCATGACCGCCGCGCCGGTGGCGAAGTCCAGGCTGCCCGTGGGTTCGTCAGCCAGCAGCAGTGCGGGGCGCTGCACGAAGGCCCGCGCGAGCGCCACCCGCTGCTGCTCGCCGCCTGACAGCACGCGCGGGTAGTGGCCCAGGCGCTCGCCCAGGCCCACGCGGGCCAGCATGGCGGCCGCCTGGTCGCGGGCCTCACGCTCGCCGCGCAGTTCGAGCGGCAGCATCACGTTCTCGAGCGCGGTGAGATTGGGCAACAACTGAAAGCTCTGGAACACGAAACCGAGCTCCCGCGCCCGCACCGCGGCCCGCTGGTCTTCATCGAGCGTGAACAGGTCCTGACCCCGCAGCCTGACGGTGCCGCTGCTGGGCGTGTCCAGGCCCGCGAGGATGGCCAGCAGCGTGCTCTTGCCCGACCCCGAGGCGCCCACGATCGCGACGGATTCCCGGGTCGAGAGGTCAAAGCTGATGTCATGCAGAATCGTCAGCTCGCCGGTCGCGTCACGCACGCGCTTGGTGATCTGGTCAACTTGAACAAGGACTTCGGGCATGTCGGGACTGCGTCGGCGGGCAATGGTGGCGCACTGTAGCGTGGGCCTGCTGGCCGGCTGGTCGTCAGGGGTCTTGGCGGCCGCCGTCGAGGCGCCCGTCATCCTGGTCGTGGGGGACAGCCTGTCTGCCGAGTACGGACTCAAGAGCGGCGACGGCTGGGTCGCGCTGCTGCAAAGGCGCCTGGCCGAGCAGAAGAAGGCTCATCGCGTGGTCAACGCCAGCATCAGCGGCGACACCACGGCAGGCGGCCGCAGCCGCCTGCCTGCCGCCCTGCGCACGCACAAGCCGGCCATCGTGATCCTGGAACTCGGCGGCAATGACGCGCTGCGCGGCCTGCCGCTGGCCACCACGCGCGACAATCTGCTCGCCATGGCACGCGCCGCGCAGGCCGCGGGCGCCAAGGTCATCGTGGTGGGCATGCAGGTGCCCCCCAACTACGGCAGCGCCTATGCGCGCGATTTCGAGAACGTCTTCGGTGACGTGGCCCGCCAGGCCAAGGCAGGGCTGGTGCCCTTCCTGCTGAAGGGCGTGGCCGACCGGGCGGATGCCATGGAATGGTTCCAGCCCGACCGCATCCATCCGCTGGCCAAGGCGCATCCGCAGATGCTGGACAACGTCTGGCCGGCGCTCAAGCCTTTGCTCTGAAGCCCCGGCGGTCGCTCAACGCTCTTGCTGCTTGGGGTCGCGCGGGCGGTCGCCGCGGGTCGGCACGCCGTCCTGACGGCCGCGCTGCGGGCCCTCGTCACGCGGCTGGGCGCGGGGCTGAACCTGCGGCTGCGGCTGCATGGCCGGCGCACGAGGCACCTCGATCTGGCGCTGCGGCTCGGGCTGCGGTGCCCGGCGCTGGGCCTCCTCACGGCGCTGCTGCTCTTCGCGGCGCTGCTGCATCTCGCGCTGAAGTTGCATGTCGCGCTGCTGCTCCATGTCGCGACGCTGCTGCATCTCGCGTTGCTGCTGCATGTCCCGCTGCTGCTGCATCTCACGCTGTTGCTGCTGCTCGCGCTGCTGCTCCATGTCCCGGCGCTGTTGCAACTCGCGCTGCTGCTGGGCCTCGCGCTGCTGTTGCAGGTCGCGTTGCTGTTGCATGTCGCGTTGCTGCTGGTCGCGTTGCGGCTGCTGCTGCACACGCCACGGCATGTTGTCCCCGGTGCGCGGCGCTGGCTCCTGGGTGCTGCGAGCCGGCAGGCCAGGCGGTGGCTGGACCGCGGGCAGGGGCACCGTGCTGGTCGTGGCAGGCGGCAGTTGCGCTGGCATCTCGGGGCCCCTGGCATCACGGCGCACGGGCACTTGGCCATCACTGCGCCAGCCCATGTTGCCGTCGGGGGTGCGCGGCACGCGGCGCTGAGGCTCGGCCTCCACGGCACGCGTCGGCAGGGTGGGCAGCACGGCAGCCAGGTCGCCGCGGCCCGGGGCCACCGGCAGCGGGCGCACCCAGCCGGGATCGGGCTTGCGGTCGGGGCCGCGCACCGGCAGCGGCTGGATGCCCGCCCCCGGTGCAGGCAAGACGCTCACCGCCGCCGGCACATCGCGGTAGCGATGCGGGCGCTGCACGGTGACGGGGTCCCGCACGTCACGGGGGTCGTTGATGCGAGTCACGTAGCGTGGCGTATGGCGGTACGCCGGCATGTACACCTCGCGCGGCGCCAGCGGGTACCAGCCGAAGCGCGGCGGCGGCGGGCGGTTGCCGATGGTGATATTGACGCTGACCGAGGTCCCGCCGCCCACCCAGCCCACCAGGGCCGGCGCATACACCGGGCGATGCACATAGGGCCCGGGCGACCAGCACCAGCGCCCGCCCCAGCTGACCCAGCGGCCGTAGTGGAAAGGCGCAAAGCCCCAGGGCGCATCGTCCACCCAGGTCCAGCCCCAGTGGCGCGACCACACCCAGCGGCCGTAGCGGTAAGGCGCCCAGTCGGCCACGACGATGGTGGTCGGGATCCACACCGGGCCATAGTCAGGCGCGGTCTCCCAGCGGCCATAACGGTCGAGGTCTTCGGCGCCGGTCATCTCGGGCGACACATAGCGTGCCACCGGCCGGTCGCCCTCCTCGCGGCTCTCGGCCAGCACCCAGTCGCCGAAGCCGTCGCTGTACAGCGGGCCACGCTCGGCGCGCGGGCTGTCGGGCCACCAGAGCTCGACCTGCTCGCCGGTGCCCATCGACACCGGCATGGCGCCGCGGGCCCAGTCAAAGCGCATGCGGCCTTGCCAGACGTAGACCTTGGTGCCGCGGTCCAGTTGCTCGACGCGGTAGAGCCCTTCCCGCTCCGGCTGGGCCGTGCCCTCGCGGGTGCGCAACCGGGTCTCGGCGGCGTTCTCGGCCGTGCGCAGGCGCACCGCCACGTCGCCACGGTCCAGCTGCAGCAGTGTGCGGTCTTCGTCGAGCTGGCTCAGTTCGAGGTCGCTGCGCTCGTCCAGCCAGATGGTGGTGGAGCCGGCGCGCAGGCTCACGCGGGCGCGGTCGTCGGTCCGCAGGCGGTCGCCTTCGGCCACGGTCTGGTTGCGCGTGATGCGCACCCACTCGCGCGTGTCATGGTCGAACAGCCAGGCGTCGCCGACCACATTCACCACCCGCGCCGCCCGGGTGGGCGGGTCGCGGTCGCCGTCCTGCGCCTTGGCGCCGGGGGCGATGGCCACCAGCAGCGTCAAGGCGAGCACACGCCAGGCGCGGCGGTTGAGGACGAGCTTGGGAGCTGAGGCGGCGGTCGAGGCCATGGCGTGTTCCTCCTGTTATGGGCACGCAACGCGCCAGCCCCCGATCAGGTGCACAGCGCTTACAAAGGTTGCAATCGAGCCAACGGCCGCGGTCAATCGTCGTCGGCGTTGGGGTCGAGTTCAGGGAACAGCACCGAGGTGTAACCGAAGCGGGTGAAGTCCTTCACCCGCATGGGATAGAGGATGCCGTCGAGATGGTCGCATTCGTGCTGCACGACACGGGCATGAAAGCCGTCGGCAATGCGGTCGATCGGCTGGCCGTCGGCATCGAAGCCGGTGTAGCGGATGCGCTCATGCCGCGACACCACGCCACGCAGCCCCGGCACCGAGAGGCAACCTTCCCAGCCCTCGGTCTGCCCGCCGTCCAGCACTTCGATGACGGGGTTGATGAGCACCGTGGGCGGCACCGGCGGCGCCTCGGGGTAGCGCACGTTTTTGGTGTAGCCGAAGATCACGAGCCGCAGGTCCACACCGATCTGCGGTGCGGCCAGCCCCGCACCGTTGGCGGCGGCCATGGTCTCGAACATGTCGGCAATCAGCGCCTTCAGGGCCGGCGTGCCGAACTCGGTGACCGGCCGGGCCACCCGCAGCAGGCGCGGGTCGCCCATCTTCAGAATCTCGTGAACGGCCAAGCGGGCCTCCTTCGGCTATCGTGCCGGCCATTCTAGAAACCCCGCCATGCCCGCTCCCCTGCCCGACTTTCTCGAAGACCTCGGCCACGGCGTCTACGCCATCGACACCGGCTTCCAGCGCCCACGCTTCGACGCGGCCTATCTGGTCGTCGAGGCGGGCCGCGCCGCCTTCATCGACACCGGCACCAACCACGCGATTCCGCGCCTGCTCGCGGCGCTGGACGCCCTGGGCCTGGGTCGCGACGCGGTGGACTGGGTCATCCCCACCCATGTGCACCTGGACCATGCCGGCGGCGTGGGCCTGCTGATGGACGCCCTCCCCCGCGCCCGCGCGCTGGTGCATCCGCGCGGCCTGCGGCACATGGTCGACCCCAAGGTGCTGTGGCTGGGCGCCCTGACCGTGTACGGCGAAGCGGAGATGCAGCGCAGCTACGGCAAGCTGGTGCCCGTGCCGGCCGAGCGCGCCGAGGCCAGCCATGACGGCCAGGTCATCTCGCTGGCCGGGCGCCCGCTGCTGCTGATCGACGCCCCCGGCCATGCACGACATCACCACGCCATCTGGGACCAGGCCAGCCGCGGCTGGTTCACGGGGGACACCTTCGGGCTCTCCTACCGCGAGTTCGACGTGGACGGCAGGCCCTGGGCGCTGCCGACCACGACGCCGGTGCAGTTCGAGCCCGAGCCGCTGAAGGCCAGCATCCGCCGCATGCTCGGCTTCGAGCCGCTGCGCATGTACCTCACCCACTACGGGGCCGTCGGTCAGTCACTGGCCGAGGTGCAGCAGCTCGCGGGTGAGCTGCTGCACCAGATCGATGAAGTCAGCGCGCTGGCTTTGACCCTGCGCGACGCCCCAGACCGCCACCCCCGGCTCAAGGCCGAGCTGATGGCGCGCTGGCAGGCGGCGCTGCGTGACCGCGGCTGG
>JAIPCJ010000180.1 GCA_021738245.1 Methylotenera sp.
CGCTGCCGCCGCCGGGTTCGCCCAAAGGTGCACCCTCGATCAAGGGCCGCGTGACGGCGGTGGACAACCTCGTGGACTCGTCCACCGGCACCATCAAGGTCAAGGCCGAGTTCTCGAACGAAGCCCGCACGCTGTGGCCGGGCCAGTACCTGCGGGTGCGGGTCACGCTGCGCACGCTGCAGGGCGTGACGGTGGTGCCGCAGGCCGCGATCATCATGCGCGGCAATGAGCGCTCGGTCTATGTGGTGGGCCCGGACAACACCGCCAAGCTGGTGCCGGTGCAACTGCGCCAGGCCATGGGCGAGCAGGTGGTGGTCGAGGGCCTGGAGGCCACGGCCCAGGTGGTGATGGAGGGCAAGCAGAACCTGCGTCCGGGCACGCCGCTGCGCATCCAGCCCAGTGGCGGTGCTGCCGCAGCGGGGGCTTCGGCTTCTTCGGCGGCCTCGGCCGCAACGGGCGCCAGCAAATGAGGTTGACCGAACTGTTCATCCGGCGGCCGGTCATGACCGTGCTGCTGAACCTGTCGCTGGTCATCGCCGGCCTGGCGGCCTGGAGCCGCATCCCGGTGGCGGCCCTGCCGTCGTACAACACGCCCATCATCAATGTTGGCGCGTCGCTGCCGGGCGCGTCGCCCGAGACGATGGCGTCGTCGGTGGCGCTGCCGCTGGAGAAGCAGTTCTCCACCATCGCCGGCCTGCAGACGATCTCGTCGACCAACACGCTGGGCAACACCTCCATCACGCTGGAGTTCGACCCCTCGCGCGACATCGATGCCGCGGCAGTCGATGTGCAGGCCGCGCTCTTCCGCAGCCTGCGCTCGCTACCGGCGGAGATGACCTCGCCGCCCAACTACCGCAAGGTCAACCCGGCGGATGCGCCGGTGCTGCTGGTGGCGCTGACCTCGCCGTCCATCGACCTGACCGAACTCAACGACTACGCGGAGAACCTGCTGTCGCCGGGTCTGTCCACCATCGACGGCGTGGCGCAGGTGTCCATTTACGGGCAGAAGCGCTATGCCGTGCGCATCAAGGTGCGCAACGACCTGCTCAACCAGCGCAACATCACGCTGGACGAGCTCCAGGCCGCGGTGAAGGCGGCGAACGCCAACACGCCGGTGGGCGTGCTCGACGGCTCGCGCCAGACCCTCACCATCCAGGCCAACCGCCAGCTGAAGAACGCCGCCGAGTTCGGTCGCATCGTGGTGGCCTCGCGCAATGGCGCGCCGGTGCTGCTGCGCGAGGTGGCCGAGGTGCAGGACAGCGTCGAGACGAGCAAGACCTACTCCACCTACCAGGGTGAGCGCTCCATCGTGCTGGCCATCCAGCGCCAGCCCGATGCCAACACGGTGCAGGTGGTGGACAAGGTCAAGGCGCTGCTGCCGCGCTATGCCGAGCAGATGCCGGCGTCCATCGAGATGCGCACGCTCAACGACCGCTCGGTGTCCATCCGCGAGTCGCTGCACGACGTGTACTTCACGCTGGCGCTGACGGTGGGCCTGGTGGTGCTGGTGATCTTCATCTTCCTGCGCCGGGCGGTGGCCACGCTGATCCCGACCGCGTCGTTGCCCATCTCGTTGATCGGCGCGCTGACGCTGCTGTATGCGCTGGGCTATTCGCTCGACAACATCTCGCTGCTGGGCATCACGCTGGCCGTCGGCCTCGTGGTGGACGACGCGATCGTGATGCTGGAGAACATCGTCCGCCACGTGGAAGACGGCATGAAGCCCTTCGACGCCGCGGTGCGCGGCGCGCGGGAGATGGCCTTCACCATCCTGTCGATCTCGATCTCGCTGGTGGCGGTGCTGATCCCGATCTTCTTCATGCCCGGCGTCATCGGCCTGCTGTTCCACGAATTCGCGGTGGTGGTGGGGCTGTCCATCCTGGTGTCGGCCGTGGTGTCGCTCACGCTCGTGCCGATGCTGTGCAGCCGGCTGCTCAAGGCCGATGAGCATCACGAAGACGGGCCGCTCGGCCGTCTGTTCGAGCGCGGCTTCACGGCCACGCTGAATGCCTACACCCGCACGCTGGACCTGGCCCTGCGTTTTCGCGCCTGGGTCCTGGGCGTGGCCATCCTCAGCTTCGTGGCCACCGTGTGGTTCTACACCACCATTCCCAAGGGCTTCTTCCCTGAAGAGGACATCGGCCAGATCCAGGCCAGCACCGAAGCGGCCGAAGACACCTCCTTCGCCGCCATGGTGCAGCTGCAGGACCGCGTGGCTGCCATCGTGCGCAACGACCCCAATGTGCTGGCACTGAGCTCGGCGGTGGGCGGCGGCCCCTCGGGCAGCGCCACCAACACCGGCCGCATGTTCATCAACCTCAAGCCCCGCGCTGACCGGGAAGCCATGCCCAAGGTGCTGGAAGGCCTGCGCAAGAAGCTGCGTGCGGTGCCCGGCATCCAGGTCTACCTGCGCCCGGTGCAGAACCTGCAGCTGGGCGGCCGGCAGAGCAAGAGCCGTTACCAGTACACGCTGCAATCCGTGTCGGCCGGCGAGCTCAACACCTGGGCCGTCAAGCTGCAGGAGAAGCTGCGCAGCGACGAGCGCTTCCGCGACGTGACGAGCGATTCTCAGATGCGTGGCCTGCAGGCCAGCCTCGTGATCGACCGCGAGCGTGCGTCGCTGCTCGGCGTACAGATGCAGGACCTGCGCAATGCGCTGTACGGCGCCTTCGGCGAGCGGCAGGTGTCCAGCATCTATGCCGAGAGCAACACCTACCAGGTCATCATGGAGGCGGGCGACGACGATCGCAGCAGCGAGGCAGCCTTCGACAAGATCTACCTGCGCGGCAAGAACGGCGCGCAGGTGCCGCTGACCGCCTTCGCCACCGTGCAGCGCACGCTCGGCCCCACGGCAGTCAACCACCAGGGGCAGCTGCAGGCGGTGACCATCAGCTTCAACCTCGCGCCCAACGTGCCGCTGGGCGACGCCACCCGGCAGATCAGCGCGTTCACGCAGGAGATCAAGCTGCCCTCCAGCATCATCACGAGCTACGGCGGTGACGCGGCGGTGTTCCAGGACTCCCAGGGTGGCCAGCTGCTGCTCATCGGCCTGGCGGTGGCGGTCATCTACGTGCTGCTGGGTGTGCTCTACGAGAGCTACATCCACCCCATCACCATCCTGGCCGGCCTGCCGTCGGCGGCGGTGGGGGCGCTGATCACGTTGCAGCTCTTCGGCATGGAGCTGACCATCATCGCGACCATCGGCATCGTGATGCTGATCGGCATCGTCAAGAAGAACGCAATCATGATGATCGACTTCGCGCTGGACGTGCAGCGCAGCCAGGGGCTGGCGCCGGCCGAGGCCATCCGGCAGGCCTGCATCCTGCGCTTCCGGCCCATCATGATGACGACGCTGGCGGCCTTGATGGGCGCGCTGCCGATCGCGCTCGGTCTGGGTGCCGGCGCCGAGCTGCGCCAGCCGCTGGGTCTGGCGGTGGTGGGCGGCCTGATCCTGTCGCAGGCCGTGACGCTCTACATCACGCCGGTCATCTACCTGGCGCTCGACCGCTTCAGCGGCAGCGGGCCGGACATGCGTGAAGTGGCCGACTTCGAAAGCAAGGCCGCCTAGGTGGGCCCAGCCCCTACCAGCTGCGCCGGCCCCCTGTCGAGATGAAGGGGGCGCCGTTGGCGGACCGGCGGAGCCGGTTCCGCGACGGCTGCTGGGTCACTTGTTCGACGCGACTGGCGTTCAGCTCAGGCGCAGCCGGCCCTCGCGGCTTTCAGCCAGCAGGCGCATCGCGGCGCGCTCGAGCATGCCGATGACCGCATCGAAGCCAGCCACCGGGCCGAAGTAGGGGTCGGGGATGTCCTGGCCGGCCATCTCCGGCAGGAAGTCCGTCAGCATCAGGATGCGGGCGCGGTGCTCGGGCGCGGCTTGCTTGCGCAGGGCCTGCACATGGTCGGCCTCCATCGCCAGCACGAGGTCGTATTGGCCGAGCTGCTCGGCGTCCACCCGGCGGGAGCGCCAGCGACGCTCCAGGCTGTACTTGTGGCGCTCCAGCGCTGCAGCCGCACGCGCGTCCACCGGCCCGCCGCGCGGGTCGGCATGCACGCCGGCGGAGGCGACGGTCTTGAACACCTCGCCGAGCCTGGCCTTGAAGATCGCCTCGGCCATGGGCGAGCGGCAGATGTTGGCGGTGCAGACGAGCAGGACGGCGGCCATAGTTGGGTGGGTTAATTTCTCTTCGGGACGAGCGCCGGGCCGCTCCCAAGCCGGCCCGTCATGGCGATGTGCTTGCCGGTCAATCCGGCGAGCATCGCTGCCCCCTCGGGGGGCTGGCCAAGGTACTCCTTGGACGAGGGGCTCACAGTGTCGCCAGTTCGGCGCGCATGGCGTCAATCACTTGCCGGTAGTCAGGCTTGCCGAAGATGGCGGAGCCGGCCACGAAGGTGTCGGCGCCCGCAGCCGCGATCTCGCGGATGTTGTCCACCTTCACGCCGCCGTCGATCTCCAGGCGGATGTCGCGGCCGCTGGCGCGGATGATCTCGCGCGCCTTCTTCAACTTGGCCAGGGCGCTCGGGATGAAGCTCTGGCCGCCGAAGCCCGGGTTCACGCTCATCAGCAGCACGACGTCGACCTTGTCGATCACCCACTCCAGCACGTCCAGCGGCGTGGCCGGGTTGAACACCAGGCCGGCCTGCTTGCCTTCGGCCTTGATGACTTGCAGGGTGCGGTCCACATGCGCGCTGGCTTCGGGGTGGAAGGTCACCACATCGGCACCCGCGCGGCAGAAGGCCTGGGCCAGCGCATCGACCGGCTGCACCATCAGGTGCACGTCGATGACCGCCGGGCTGCCGTCGGGCTTGACCGCGTGCTTGCGCAGCGCCTCGCAGACCATCGGCCCGAACGTCAGGTTGGGCACGTAATGGTTGTCCATCACGTCGAAGTGGATCCAGTCGGCGCCGGCCGCGAGAACGTTGCGGACCTCCTCACCCAGGCGGGCGAAATCGGCAGACAGGAGGCTGGGAGCGATGCGGTAGTCAGGGGCGGCCATGCCGCGAATTCTAGGAGGGGTGCAGGCCGGGCCTTCAGCCGGCCAGACCCTTGAAGCAGGTGGTGACCAGCCAGTCCACGATCTGGGCATCGCTGTGGGCACCGCTGGCGCGCAGCACGCCAAGCACCGGGTCGCAGGCGCGCGCGAAGAGGGTGTAGAGCACCAGCTCCGGCGGCAGCGCCGCATTCAAATGACCCTGGCCCTGCGCTTCCAGGATCCAGCTGCCGAGTTCGTCCGACAGCTGCACCAGCCGGTCCATGTAGGCCTTGTCGGCCATCAGCGCGGCCCGCAATGTGGAGTTCTGCGAGGGCAGGGCGGGCATCTGGCCGGCGATCTGCTGCTCGTAAGCCCAGCGGGCCACCGCTTGCAGACGACCCAGCGCATTCAGGTCCAGGCCGCGCAGCCGCGCCACCTCTTCCAGCGCGCGGTCCAGCACCATGACCATGGCCGCCGCCGCCAGCTCTTCCTTGGACGTGAAGTGCTTGTACAGACTCGCCTTGGCGATGCCGACGTCCGCGACCACTTCATCCACCGTCATCGCGTCGAAGCCTTTTTCCGCCAGCAGCCGGTTCACCGACTCGACGATGGCGTCCTCGCGGGCTTGCAGGAATTGCTCTCGGAAACGGGGGCGGGCGGCAGACATGTATGAATTCTAGGGCGCGCAGTCACGCCATGCACTAAGTGGTCCCTTTTGAAAACAAGCGTTTCAGGAAATAGACCACACGGTTGACTTTGTGAACTGAGCAGTTCACATTGCAGGCATTCGAGTTTTTGGACGGGGTGCCTCATGCTGAACGCCTGGAAGTCGTGGCTGCCGAATTGGCAGCTGTCGCTGATGCCGCCATCGCCCTCGGCCCCGCCGCCGAGCTGCAGCTGGCTGGATGCCGCCATGCGCCAGGCCGACCTGGGCGCGCTGCTGCAGGCGCCTTTCGGCACCACGCTGCTGGCGCCGACCGATGAGGCGCTCAAGACGGCCGGCTTGCAGCCTGCCGAGATGTCGCCGGAAGCCCTGCAGCGCTGGATGCTCGGGCATTTGACGCTGGCCCCGCCGCAGGAAGACGGCCTGCTGCCGCTGCTCAACGGCAGCCTGCTGCGCCGTGCTGAACAGGGGCCGGGCTGGGTCGATGCCGAAGGGCAGGCCGTGCGCCTGCTGGGCCGTGTGCAGATGCGCCGGCAGCTGCGGGTGCAGGTCATCGATCGGCCCTTGGCGGTGGCCAGCCAGACGCTGTGGCAGCGTGTGTCCGCAGACCCCGCACTGGCGCGCCTGGGGACTGCCCTGGAGCGCTGCGGCCTGCATCACCTGCTCGCATCGGGCGGGCCGTTCACGCTCCTGGCGCCCAGCGACGCCGGTCTGGCCCGGGCGGCTGCCCGCCTGGGCGTGAGCCCGGCCGCGCTCTGGCACGACACCGAGCGGCTGCGCGGGCTGCTGCTCGATCACATCGTGCCCGGCCGCTGGGCCAGCAGCGAACTGCCGTGGTCCGGCCAGCTGCGCACGCTGGGGAACAGCGCCCTCAGCCTCGAGGCCCTGGGCCTGCTGCGCAGCGGCGACCTGAGCCTGCCGCTCTCGCGCGGCAGCGACCAGCCCTGCAGCAACGGTGTGCTGCATCGCTTGACGGAGGCGCTGCTGCCGCCCTGCGTCGACGCCTGACTCGGCGGGCCTGCGTGCCCGCTTTTTCACGATTTGTCACACGCACGGTGCCATTAGAGCGCCGTGGTTTCACTCACCCCTGCATCACATCAGGAGACTCCGATGCGACTGTTCGACTGGTTCAAAGGCCTGTTCATGGCCAGCCTGCTGTCCGGCCTCGCGGCCTGCGGCGGTGGCAGCGACAACACCACGCCCAACTTCGTGGACCTGGCGCGCGGCGACGCCCGCTTCAGCATCCTGGCCGAGGCCATCGAGGCGGGCGACCTGACGGGCACGCTCACCAGCCCCGGCCCCTACACGGTGTTTGCGCCGACCGACGCCGCCTTCGCGGCACTGCTGACCGAGCTGAACATCACCAAGGCGCAGCTGCTGGCCGACAAGACCCTGCTGCGCACGGTGCTGCAGTACCACGTCGTGGCTGGCGCCGTGCCCAAGGCAGCAGTCCCGCTGGGCAAGGCGATCACGCCGGTGGGAGGCGGCTTCTTCAAGGTGGACACCCAGGGCAGCGCGCTGGTCGTGACCGACGGCCGCAACCGCACCGCCACCATCACGCAAACCGACGTGACGGCCAGCAACGGCGTGCTGCACGCCATCGACAAGGTGCTGCTGCCGGCCAACCTGAACATCGTGCAGACCGCGCAGACCGTGCCGGCCTTCAGCACGCTGGTGGAAGCCGTGGTGGCCGCGAACCTGCAGGGCACCCTGTCGGGCACGGGTCCGTTCACGGTGTTCGCGCCGACGAACGCTGCCTTCACCGCTGCGCTGAGCGAGCTGGGTGTCAGCAAGGCGGCGCTGTTTGCCGACACCGCACTGCTGACCAAGATCCTGACCTACCACGTGGTGCCCGGCCGTGTGCTCAAGGCTGACGTGCCGGTGGGCTCGGCCATCACCACGGCCGAGGGCCAGAGCTTCACGGTCGATGCCAGCCTGGCCATCACCGACCGCCTCGGTCGCAAGGCCGCCATCACGGGCACGGATGTGCTGACGAGCAATGGTGTCGTGCACACCATCGACAAGGTCATCCTGCCGAGCGACATCACGCTGCCCAGCCAGCGCACCCTGGTGCAGCAGCTGCAGGCCATGCCGCAATTCAGCATCCTGGTCGAGGCCGTCGTTGCGGCCAATCTGCAGGATGCGCTGTCTGCCGCCGGCCCGCTGACGGTGTTCGCCCCGACCAACACGGCCTTCGCGGCGCTGCTGGCCGAGCTGGGCGTCACCAAGGACCAGTTGCTGGCCGACAAGGCCCTGCTGACCGCGGTCCTGCAGTACCACGTGCTGGGTAGCCAGGTGCTAAGCACGCAGGTGCCGCTGGGCAAGGCCATCACGCCGCTGGCTGGTGGCATCTTCAAGATCGACAGCTCGGGCAGCAGCCTGGTCGTGACGGACGGCCGCAACCGCCTCGCCACCATCGGCTTCACCGATCTGCGCGTGAAGAACGGTGTGATCCATTCGCTGGACAAGGTGCTGCTGCCGGCCAACCAGAACATCGTGCAGACGGCGCAATCGCTGCCGCAGTTCAGCATCCTGGTGGAAGCCGTCGTGGCCGCCAACCTGCAGGGTGCGCTGTCCGGCACGGGGCCGCTGACGGTCTTCGCGCCGACCAACGACGCCTTCGCCGCCCTGCTGACCGAGCTCAACTTGACCAAGGCGCAGCTGTTGGCCAACACGGCGCTCCTGACCCAGGTGCTGACCTACCACGTGGTGCCCGGCCGCGTGCTCAAGGCCGACGTGCCGCTGAACACGCCGATCACCACGCTGCAGGGTGACAGCTTCAGCGTCAATGCGAGCCTGGCCATCACCGACCAGCGCGCCCGCCGCGCCAACATCACCGCCACCGACGTGCTGACCAGCAATGGCGTCATCCACGTCATCGACAAGGTGATCCTGCCGCGCCCCTGATCTCCGCCCGGGGCGCCCGGCGACGGTCGCCCCGTTTCCTTCCCTCCCTCCCTTGAAAGTTCAACCATGAAGAAGTTCATCGCTCTCGCCGCCCTCGCCCTCGCCGCCGCCGGTGCGCAGGCCAAGGACATCGTCGACACCGCCGTCGCCGCCGGCAACTTCAAGACCCTCGCCACGGCACTGCAGGCTGCCGGCCTCGTGGACACCCTCAAGGGCCCCGGCCCGTTCACGGTGTTCGCGCCGACCGACGCAGCCTTCGCCAAGATTCCCAAGGCTGACCTGGACGCGCTGCTGAAGGACAAGGCCAAGCTCACCGCCGTGCTGACCTACCACGTCGTGCCGGGCAAGGTCATGGCCAAGGACGTCAAGGCCGGCAAGGTCAAGACCGTGCAGGGCAGCGAGCTGACCGTGTCGACCACGGGCGGCGTGATGGTGGACAACGCCAAGGTCACGGCGACCGACATCGCCGCTGACAACGGCGTCATCCACGTCATCGACACCGTCGTGATCCCGAAGTAATCACGACACCCACCCACCCGGCAGCCGCCACGCCAGCGCGTGAGCGGCTGCTGTCGCCTTGGAGGCTTGCCCCATGCTGAGCCGTCTGTTGTCTCTTCTGCTGTTGACCATGGCCTCTGCTACCCACGCGATCGAGGAACCCCGCTACCAGGTGCTGCAGTCCGACGGCGCCTTCGAACTCCGGCAGTACGAACCCATGCTCGTGGCCCACGTCGAGGTCGACGGCGACGCCAGCGGAGCCCGCAACGCGGGCTTTCGGCTGCTGGCCGGCTACATCTTTGGCGGCAACCAGGGGCAGCGCAAGATCGAGATGACCGCCCCCGTGACCCAGGCGGCCGCGCCTGCGGGCGAGAAGATCGGCGAGAAGATCGCGATGACCGCGCCCGTCACCCAAAGCGCCACCGCCGCAGGCCGCTGGCGCGTGAGCTTCATGATGCCGCGCGCGTTCACGCTGGACACGCTGCCGGTGCCCAACGACGAGCGGGTGAAGTTCGAGGTGCTGCCCGGCGAGAAGCGGGCGGCCGTGCGTTTCGATGGTTTCTCCACCGACAGCAACCTGGGCCGCCACCGCGCGCTGCTTGAAGCCTGGGTGCAGCAGCAGGGCCTGAAGCCGTCAGGCGGGTTCGTCAGCGCCTTCTACAACGACCCCTTCACCCTGCCCTGGAACCGCCGCAACGAATGGTGGGTGCCGGTGGAGTGACGCGCCGGCGGCCGCGGGCCGTGCGGCGCCGGCCTCAGCCGCGGCCGAACACGCGCTCCTGGTCCGCCTTGCGGTCCACCGCCACTTGCTGGGCGTGCGGTCGTTCGCCGATCATCTTGGCGTAGGGCTTCCAGTCGATGCC
>JAIPCJ010000017.1 GCA_021738245.1 Methylotenera sp.
CCACCGACCGCGGGCAGCGCTGCCCCGGCCCCGACGCCCATGGGGCCGCCAATCGCGTCGAGCAGCGCCGCCTCGTCACCCGCGCCAGCGGCCGTTGTGCCCCCAGCCGTACGGCCCGCCGCGGCCGCATCGGCTGCGTGGATCGGCGCCGAGGGCTACGGCCCGCACATCGATCAGGCCCGCGCCGGCCAGGACCCGAAAGCCGTCTGGGAAGCCGTGCAGTGGCTGCGCCAATGTGCCAGCAACGAAGGCCGCCGCACCAGCTTCGAGGCGCTGCGCAACCAAGGCGTGTCGCCCGAGATGATGACGCAGCTGATGGTGGAGGCCGACGCCGAAGCCCGCCGCTGCCAGACCGTCACGGCGGCACACCGGGCCTTGCTGCCGGAGCTGGCCAGCCGCGCCATGCGGGCCGGCCTGCCCGAAGCCGCGTCGGCCTACGCCGGTTCGGTGTTCCCGAGCGACCTGACAGCCGCGCAACGCAGCGAAGTGGCCGAGGCGATGCGGCGCGACGCGCTGGCCGGTGACGTGCCGAGCCTGCTCGGCGCCTTGACAGCGCATGAGGCCTGGGGGCTGACCGATGAAGAACGGCTGAGCTATCTCGTGGCCTATGCCGCGCTTGGCGGCCAGCCCGCGCAGACGATGGCCAAGACGCTGATCGACAACCGGCAGATCCGCTTCCGGACCCAACCCACGCCGGAGCAACTGGAAGCCGCCATGCGCCAGGCCCGCCCGTGGCTGGAGCGGCTGCGCGCCGCCCGCGGCGGGTGACGGCCCGCAGCGCCCTCAGGGCATGCCGTTGTCGACGAAGGCCGCAAACCCCGGCCGCACCGCCAGCCGCTTCATCCACGCCTGCACGGCTGGCAAGACCACCCGCTCGATGGGCGCATTCAGCCAGCGCTGCGTGGACAGCCCGAGCACCACGTCGGCCAGCGTGAAGGCGTTGCCACAGACATGGGCACCGGTTCGCGCGAGTTGGGCATCCAGCAGCGTCATGTGGTGGTTCCAGCCCTTCACACCCGCCGCAATGGCCTCGGGCGTGGCCGGCTGGCCCCGCACGAGGGCCATGAAGGCCACGCGCCAGCTGTTGTTGAGCTCGCCCGCCTGCCAGTCCATCCACTGCTCCACCCGCGCACGGGCCTGCGGCTCGGCGGGCAGCAACGTCGTGTCGCCGGCCTTGGCCGCGAGGTAGCGGCAGATGCTGTTGCTCTCCCAGAGCACGAAGTCCCCGTCGAGCAGCACCGGGATGAGCCCGTTCGGATTGAGCGCCAGGTAGCCCGGCTCCTGCGGGGACCGGAAGCCCGCGCCCCAGTCCTCACGCTCCAGGTCCAACCCGAGCAGGGTGGCGGTCCACATGACCTTGCGGACGTTGATGGAGGTGAGTCGACCGAGCAGCTTCATGCCGTGGAGTGTCGCAGCCGCAAGGGCGGGTTTCATCCCGGCCCACCGGGCGCCCGCTTGCGGTTCAATCCGGGTCATTGCCTGCTGCACCGACTGCCATGAAAGCTCTTGCCACCGCCTTGGCCTTGACCGCCTGCCTGACTGCCCATGCGCAGGAAGCGCCCGCCTACGACGCCGCCAAGGCCCAGGCCTGGGGCGCCAACGACAACGGCCTGCGCCCCTACACCCTGGTGCTGCTCAAGACCGGCCCCAAGCGCATGCCCGACGGCCCCGCGCGGGACGAGATGTTCAAGGGCCATTTCGCCAACATGCAGCGCCTGGCCCGCGAGGGGCTGCTCGTGTACGCCGGCCCGCTGGATGGCGTCGAGAACCTGCGCGGCCTGTTCATCTTCGCCACCACCGATCAGGAACTGGCCCGCAAGGCGGTGAGCACCGACCCGGTCATCATCGAGGGCGAGATGGTGGCCGAACTGCACCGCCACTTCGGCTCCGCCGCGCTGATGGGCGTGAACGAGGTGCACACGCGGCTGGTGAAGCCCAAGCCCTGAAGGGCGGCGCAAAGCCGCTAAGCTCGCACCCGTTTTCAACGGGAGATCTCGCCAATGATCCTGGGCATCGACCTGGGCACCACGCACAGCGCGGCGGCCGTGTTTCGAGAGGGCGCGCCGGTGCTCATCCCCAATGCCCACGGGGACTACCTGACGCCATCGGCCGTGAGCCTGGACGAGCAGGGCCACACGCTGGTGGGCCTGGCGGCGCGCGAGCGGGCGGGCCTGCATGCGCAGTCCACCGCGCTGGCGTTCAAGCGCTGGATGGGCAGCGACAAGCGCATCACGCTCAAGACCGGCCCTCACGTCAAGGAGCTGCGCGCCGAGGAACTCTCCGCCCTCGTGCTGCAGACGCTGAAGGCCGATGCCGAGGCCTTCCTGGGCGAGCCGGTGACCGAGGCGGTCATCACCGTGCCGGCTTACTTCAACGAAGCCCAGCGCCGCGCCACGCGCACCGCGGGCGAGATCGCCGGCCTGAAGGTGGAACGGCTGCTGAACGAACCCACTGCAGCGGGCCTGGCCTACGGCCTGCAGCAGCGGCCGGAGCACAGCAGCTTCCTGATCTTCGACCTGGGCGGCGGCACCTTCGACGTGTCGGTGCTGGAGTACTTCGAGGGCGTGGTGGAAGTGCGCGCCAGTGCCGGCGACACGCGGCTCGGCGGCGAGGATTTCAGCCGCGCCATCGCACAGCTCTTCGCGAAGCAGGCCGAAGGCCTGAGCACGAGCGAGCGCGAGGCCTGGCTGGCCGGCGAAACCTGGTGGCGCCTGGCCGAGCAGGCCAAGCGCGACCTCGGCGAGCGCGACAGCGCCGAGCTGCGCACCGTCTGGCAGGACCGCGCCCTGAGCGCCACCCTCACCCGCGCTGACTTCGAGGCCGCATCGGCCGAGCTGCTGCAGCGCCTGCGCCGCCCCATCGAGCGCGCGCTGGCCGATGCCCAGCTCGACCCCGCCGGCCTGGCCGACGTGGTGCTGGTGGGCGGCGCCACCCGCATGCCCATGGTGCGGCAGCTCGTCACGCGGCTCTTCCAGCGCCTGCCGCTGCGCAACCTTGACCCTGACCTCGCCATCGCGATGGGCGCGGCCGTGCAGGCCGGCCTGAAGGCCCGCGATGCCGCGCTGGACGACGTGGTACTGACCGACGTGATGCCCTATTCCCTCGGCATCATCGCGGCCACGCCCGTGGGCGACCGCATGGTGGGGGACCGCTTCTCGCCCATCATCGAGCGCAACACGCCCGTGCCGGTGTCGCGCGTGGAGCGCTACTACACCGTGGCCGACCGGCAGCGCCAGATCATGGTGGACGTGCGCCAGGGCGAGTCGCCCGTGGGTTCGGAGAACCTCTGCCTGGGCAAGCTGGAGGTGCCGGTGGCGCCCGCACCCGCTGGCCAGGCCGGTGTGGAAGTGCGCTTCACCTACGACGCCAACGGCCTGCTGGAGGTGGAGGCGGCGCAGTTCCCCGGCGGCGAGCGGCATGAGCTGATCATCGAGAGCCAGGGCGCGCGGCTGAGTCCCGCCGAGATCGCGGCCACGAGGGAGCGCCTGCAGGCCCTCAAGCGCCACCCGCGCGATGAGCAGGACAACCGCTACCTCATCGAACGTGCCAAGCGGCTGTTCGAAGACCGGCTCGGCAACGACCGCACCATGCTGCAGGACTGGCTGGCCCAGTTCGAGGCGGTGCTGCAGACGCAGGACGAGCGCCACATCCGCCAGGCACGCCAGCAGTTCAAGGAAGCGCTGGACAGCATCGACAACAGCTTCCGCTTCTGAGCACCGGCATGTGGGATGAGGACTGGGCCCGGCTGGGCATTGAACCGACGACGCAGCTGGCGGCCATCAAGAAGGCCTACGCGGTCAAGCTCAAGGTCGCCCGGCCCGACGACGATGCCCAGGCCTACCAGGCCCTGCGCGCCGCCTATGAGCGCGCCCAGCAATGGGCCGCCTGGGCGCGCGCCGAAGCCGAACAAGGCCGCGAGGTGCCCCTGCCGGCAGGGCCTGCCGCTGACGCGCCCGATGCCCCCGTCGCCCTGACGCCTGAACCAGCGGCGCCGCCGGTTGATGTGCCGGCCTTGACGCCGCCACCGCCCCTGCCCGAGCCGCTGCCCGCGGTGATCGAGGGGGTCGCCGCGCCCGCTCTCGATCCGGGGCCCGCCCCTGTGCTCGAGCCGGCCCCGCCGCTGCAGGCCGCGCCCCTCGCGCCTGCAGCTGCGCCAGAGGCTGAGCCTGCAGGCGCAGCGCCCTGGGCGCCGCCAGCGCCTGCCGAACCCGAGCTGCCGCCCCCGCCTCCTGCCGTGCGCCCCGAGGCGCTCATCGAGCGACTGGAGCAGGTCTGGCGCCGGCAAGGCCCAGACGCCCTGATGGCCGCCTGGCAGGACGTGAGACGCGAACTCGACGAGCAGCCCCTGGCCCGGCGCGCCGAGTTCTCGGCGGCGTTTGCCGAATGGCTGGTCCGCCAGAGTCGGCTGCCCGACCGCTTGGCGGTGGCGCTGGATGCGCATTTCGAATGGACTGGCGACTTCCGCACCGAGCGGCTGATCGGCGCGCCGCTGACCCACGCGGTGCAGACGGCCCTGGCCGAGCGCATCCCCAGGCCGGTCGACCCGGCCCTGCGCGCCGCGGCCGAGCCGCTGCTGCGCGTCGCCGCCCTGCGCGAGGCCCGGCGCTGGGCCCTGCTCCCCTTGATCCTGCTGATGATGCACCCCGCGCTGGCCCGCCTGCTCAACGGCCTGCCAGCCGGCGAGCTGCGCCGCCTGGGGCTGGAGCTCCCCGATCAGCAATGGCTGGCCGAGCAGGTCAAGCGCGGCCAATGGCTGCGCGTGGGCGTCTTCAGCCTGCTGGTGCTGGGCGTCGCCTGGCTGAACGCGGGTGACGGGGTCGTCGCCACGGCCCACATGGTCACCTGGATCGGCTGCATGGCCCTGTTGCTGGCCGGGGGCATCTTCCTGGGCGCCTTCCTCAACACCGGGCCGACGCTCAGGGTAGGCGAGCGCCGCTGGGCCCTGCCCTTGAGTGCGTGGCGCCAGCATGCGATGCAACCCGTGCTGGGCCTGGTGTGGCTGCTGTTCGCCGCCTGGCTGGCCTACATGACGATGCAACCGACCGCCGACCTGCGCGCCGCCCCGGTGCTGGTGCTGCTGCCCGACTGGGCCTGGGGCCTGGCGAGCTTCGGCTTCGGCCTGGCCGGCCTGATGGTGGCGTGGCCGCTGGAGCCGCTGCACGGGCTGGTGCTGGCGGGGCTCGCCTGGCTGGTGTCCGCCCTGTTCGAGGCTGCGCTGGGCGCCTGGATGCCCGATGCCAGCAGCCTGTGCATCGGCGCGGCCTGGGCGCTGGCCGGGGCCGCGGTTTACGCCGGCCGGCTGGCGCCGCCTGACTGGACACGCTGGCTGCTGCGCCCGGTGATGAACAGCCTCGTGTTGGCCGAACGCTGGACGTTCGGCATGGCCATGCTGCCGATGTCCGCCGCACTGGCCTGGCAGATCATCCAGGACGGTCACGCGCGCGCCACCACGCTCTTCGCGATCTGGGCCCTGGGCCTGCTCGCGGTGGCCTGGCTGCAGACCCGGCTGGAGACGCTGGCGCAGCGCTGGCTGCCGGCACTCCCGCCGGCCGCAGCAGATGACGACGCTCGCTGAGGCGGGCCTCAGCCCCCGTTGAGCACCTTGGGCACCGGGTTGGGCCGCAGCCGGAAGGCATCCGGCATGCCCGAGCCCAGCAGCGGGCGCAGGTACAGGCGGAAGGCATCGGTCACGTCGGTGCCGGCCTCGTTGATGAAGACGTCTTCCATGGTGCGGGTCTTGCCGGCCACGGCAGCCAAGGGCAGCAGCTGGTAATTGACCGCGTAATAGCCCACGCGCTGGATGGCCACCGAGCCATCGCGATCACCGTGGAAGGCGTACTGCACCGCCTTTTCTCCCACCTCGCGGGCCTCGCGCTGGTCGACATCGCTCACGCAGCCCAGAAAGCTGCGCTGCAGATACCCGAAGGTGTCCCCCCGCACGCGCTTGATGCCGAGCTTGGCCTTGATCTCCTCGCACAGCAGGTCGGCCAGCGCGCCAGTGCCGCTGAGCTGCACATTGCCGTGGGCATCGCGTTCGAGTTCGCCAGCCAGGCGCGACAGCATCGGGGTGCCGGAGGCGTCGTGGATGCCCTCGCTGACCGCGACGACGCAGCGGCCGTAGCGCTCGTGCGTGGCCTTCACGTCGCGCAGGAAGCGCTCGTTGTCGAAGTCGCGCTCGGGCAGGTAGATCAGGTGCGGGCCGTCGTCCTCGAACTTCTTGCCCAGCGCCGCGGCCGCGGTCAGGAAGCCGGCATGGCGGCCCATGACCACGCCGACATAGACGCCGGGCAGGGCCGCGTTGTCGAGGTTGGCGCCGGCAAAGGCCTGGGCCACGAAACGCGCGGCCGAGGCATAGCCTGGCGTGTGGTCGTTGCCGACGAGGTCGTTGTCGATGGTCTTGGGAATGTGGATGCAACGCAGCGGATAGCCCGCCGCCTGGGCCTCCTCCGACACGATGCGCACCGTGTCGGACGAATCGTTGCCTCCGATGTAGAAGAAGTGCGTGATGCCGTGCGCCTGCAGCACGGTGAAGATCTCGTGGCAGTAGGCCGCATCGGGTTTGTCGCGCGTGGAGCCCAGCGCCGAGGCCGGCGTGCTGGCCACCAGCTCGAGGTTGTGGCTGGTTTCCTGTGTCAGGTCGACAAAGTCTTCATTGACGATGCCGCGCACCCCGTGCCGCGCGCCATAGACCTTGCCGACCCCCGCCTGGCGCCGCGCTTCGAGCACGACGCCGACCAGGCTCTGGTTGATGACGGCGGTCGGCCCGCCGCCCTGGGCGACGAGGATCTTGGCAAGGCTCATGGGCGCTCCTGGCGTTCGTCTGAGGACGGCACAGTTTAGGAGGCACCGGCCGCGGCGCAACCGGCCGGCGCGCGCGCCAGGATCAGCGCTTCATCCAGGCTTCGAGTTCTTCCGCCGGCATGGGCTTGGCGAACAGCCAGCCCTGGCCTTCGTGGCAGCCCAGGCCGATGAGGTACTGGCGCTGCTCCTCGGTCTCGATGCCCTCGGCAATGACGGTCAGCCCCAGGCCGCGGCCGAGGTTGACCACCATCTGCGCGATGGTGGAGCCGGCCGTGGACGACTGCGCCTCCTGCACGAAGGCGCGGTCGATCTTGAGGCGGTCGACCTGCAGCTGACGCAGCTGGCTCAGGGACGAGAAGCCGGTGCCGAAGTCGTCGATGGCCACGCTGAAGCCGAGTCGCTTGATCTCGGCCAGCACACGCAGCACGAGGTCGGCGTCTTCCATGGCCATGGACTCGGTGATCTCGAGCTCGATGTTCTGGCCGTGCACGCCGCAGTCCTGCAGCGAGCGGGCGAGCATGTCGATGAAGCCGGGGTGGCGGAACTGCGCCATCGACACGTTCACGGCCATGCGGAAGTCGTCGTAGCCGAGGCTGCGCAGCTTGCTGAGCTGATTGCAGGCGGTGCGCATGACGAACTCGCCGATCGGGATGATCAGGCCGCTCTGCTCGGCCAGCGGAATGAACTGGTCGGGCGGCACGAAGCGGCCATCCACCGTGCGCCAGCGCAGCAGCGCCTCGGCGCCGATGGTGCGCCCGCTTTCCAGCTGCACCTGCGGCTGGTAGACGACGAAAAGCTGGCTTTCCTCGAAACCGGTGCGCAGGCCCTTGAGCAGCTTGAAGCGTTCACGCGCATCGCTGCCCATGGCGGCCGAGAAGTACTGCGAGGAACCGCGCTGCTGCTGCTTGGCCCGCTTGAGCGCGATCTGGGCATCCAGCAGCAGCTCCGAGCCGATGGCCTTGGACTCGCCCAGGCGCACCAGGCCGGTGGTGGCCGACAGCTGCAGCCGCTCGCCGGCCACCATGAAGGGCTCGGCAAACACCGCCTGCACGCTCTCGGGGCAGACCTTGGCATGCTCGCCGAGCACGCCGAAGGTGTCGGCCCCGACGCGCGCCATGGCGGTGTTCAGGCCGAGCATCTCGGCCATGCGGTGCACCACGGCTTGCAGGACCTGGTCGCCGAAATGGTGGCCGAAGGCGTCGTTGATGTCGGAGAAGTCGTCGATGTCGATCAGCGCGAGCGTGACACCGGCGGGGTCTTTCAGGTTCTTGTCGAGCAGCTCGACGAAGCGGTTGCGGTTGGGCAGGCGCAGCAGCGGGTCGTTGTAGGCCTGATCGAGCAGCTGGCTGTAGAGCACCACGTTCTCGAAGCCGACCGCGATGTTGGAGCAGAAGGCCCGCAGCAGTTGCTGGTCCAGCTCGTCGAGCTCGCGGCCGACGTCCACCAGCGCCGCCATCGCGCGCCCCTGGCCCATGCCGAAATAAAGGCAGGTGCCGTCGTCGTAGAGGTTCTGCTGCTCGCGCAGGCAGCGCTCCAGGCGCTCGCGTACCGCGGCGATCTTGACCTGGGCCAGCGGCCGGTCGATCAGGCCGCTGTACTGGCCGGCGGCCGCGACGATGCGCACCTCCTGCCCGTGCTCACCGCCCATCTGAGCGCATACCAGGCCCTCGGGCAGGATGCCGAGCAGCGCGCACAGCTGCGTGACCACGCCTTCCGCAAAGCGCGACAGCCCCCGCATGCGCGACAGCGAGGTGCTGCTCTCGACGATCATCTCCAGGCCCCGGCGGTTGGCCTCCAGCGCGCAGATCTGGCGGTAGGAGCGCACCGCGGCCGTCAGCACGGTGTAGAGCCGCGTGCGGGTCAGCTCGGACTTGGTCTTGTAGTCGTTGATGTCATAGGCCTGCACCGTCTCGATCTCGGGCGCATAGCCGGGCTGGCCGGTGCGCAGCACGATGCGCACGGCGTTCAGTCGGAGTTCGTCGCGGATGTGGCGCACCAGCTGCAGGCCGGCGTCCTCGCTCTCCATGACCACGTCCAGCAGCACCACCGCGAGGTCGTCCTCGCTCGCCAGCAACTGGCGGGCCTGGGCCGCGGAGGACGCATGCAGGAAGACCAGCGGCTGGCCTTCGACGGTCAGGCCCTGCATGGCCAGCTCGGTGGCCTTGTGGACGTCGCCATCGTCGTCGACGATCAGGATGCGCCAGGGCCGGTCGCTATGGCGGTGCTCTCCCTCGCCGTGTTCCGGCTCGTCGAGGAGTTCGAGGAGGTCGTCGTCAGCGTCTGGGGTCTCTTGCATGGGGCCAGGGCTTTCGGGCTTGGGCGGCCTGGGTTCGGCAGCCTCTTCTCATGGAGAAACGCAAGCGTAGTGCATCCGCAGCCCGGTGGGCACGAAAAGCGGGCGCAAAAGTCCCGCGATTTGCGTCAACGCTTCGCGGGTTTGCCCGGACGGCCGGCGCCGCCACGGCCGCTGCCCGTGACCCGGGGCGGCAGCCCGGTGTGCTGGGTGAGCACCTGGCCCGGGCGAGGCGCTGCTGTCCGGCCGGCCGTCTTGGCCGGCGCCTTCGCGGCCGGCTTGGACGGCGTGGAATTCTTGCGGCGCGCGCTTTCGTAGCCGCCATCCGTCAGCGGCTGGTAGCTCGGGATCAGGTGGTGCTTGCCGTTGCCGATCAGGTCGGCCCGGCCCATGGCCTTGAGGGCCTCGCGCAGCAGCGGCCAGTTGTTGGCGTCGTGGTAGCGCAGGAAGGCCTTGTGCAGGCGACGGCGGCGTTCGCCCCGCACGATGTCGACCTTCTCGCCGCGGCTCTCGTCGCGGCTGATGCCCTTGAGCGGGTTGCGGCCCGAGTGGTACATGGCCGTGGCGGTGGCCATGGGGCTGGGGTAGAAGGTCTGCACCTGGTCGGCACGGAAGCCGTTGCGCTTGAGCCAGACGGCCAGGTTCATCATGTCCTCGTCGCTGGTGCCCGGGTGGGCGGCGATGAAGTAGGGAATCAGGTACTGCTTCTTGCCCGCCGCGGCGCTGGCCGCCTCGAACATCTGCTTGAACCGGTCGTAGGTGCCGATGCCCGGCTTCATCATCTTGGACAGCGGGCCCTGCTCGGTGTGCTCGGGCGCGATCTTGAGGTATCCGCCCACATGGTGGGTGACCAGTTCCTTCACATACTCCGGCGACTGCACCGCCAGGTCGTAGCGCAGGCCCGAGCCGATCAGGATCTTCTTCACGCCCGGCAGCGCCCGCGCGCGGCGGTACATCTTGATCAGCGGGCCGTGGTCGGTGTTCAGGTTGGGGCAGATACCCGGGTAGACACAGCTCGGCTTGCGGCAGGCCGCCTCGATCTCGGGGCTCTTGCAGCCGATGCGGTACATGTTGGCCGTGGGGCCGCCCAGGTCGGACACGATGCCGGTGAAGCCCTTCACCTTGTCGCGCATCTCCTCGATCTCGCGGATGACAGAGTCTTCCGAGCGGCTCTGGATGATGCGGCCCTCATGCTCGGTGATGGAGCAGAAGGTGCAGCCACCGAAGCAGCCGCGCATGATGTTCACGCTGAAGCGGATCATCTCCCAGGCCGGGATCTTGGTCGCACCGTCGTGGCTGCCGTGTTCATCGGCGTAGCTGGGGTGCGGCGCGCGCGCGTACGGCAGGTCGAAGACGTGGTCCATCTCCGGCGTCGTCAGAGGGATGGGCGGCGGGTTGATCCAGAGGTCGCGGTCGCCGTGGCGCTGCACCAGGGCACGCGCATTGCCGGGGTTGGTCTCCAGGTGCAGCACGCGGTTGGCATGGGCGTAGAGCACCGGGTCGCTCTTGACCTGCTCGTAGGCCGGCAGGCGCACCACCGTGCGCTCGCGCGGCGGCATGCTGATGCGGCCGGTCTTGTGGATCGTGATCGGCTTGGGCGCCGAGGCGGCCTCGGGTTCGGCGGTCGCGCAAGTCGTCTCCTGCTTGATCTCCTGATAGGGGCTGATCAGCTCGTCGATGCGGCCCGGGCGGTCGACTTCGGTGGAATCGAGCTCGAACCAGCCTTCGGCGGACGGGTCGTCATCACGCCGCATGAAGGCGGTGCCGCGGATGTCGGTCAGGCTCTCGATGGGCTCGCGGCGCGCGAGGCGATGAGCGATCTCGACGATGGCGCGCTCGGCGTTGCCGTACACCAGCAGGTCGGCCTTGCTGTCGACGAGGACGGAGCGGCGGACCTTGTCCTGCCAGTAGTCGTAGTGCGCAATGCGGCGCAGCGAGGCCTCGATGCCGCCGATGACGATGGGCACGTCCTTGAAGGCTTCCTGGCAGCGCTGGGTGTAGACCAGCGTGGCCCGGTCGGGCCGCTTGCCGCCTTCACCGCCCGGGGTGTAGGCGTCGTCGCTGCGGATTTTTCGATCAGCCGTGTAGCGGTTGATCATGGAGTCCATGTTGCCCGCGGCGACCCCGAAGAAGAGGTTGGGCTTGCCCAGCGCCTTGAAGGCGTCGGCGCTGTTCCAGTCGGGCTGGGCGATGATGCCGACGCGAAAGCCCTGGGCCTCCAGCGTGCGGCCGATGACGGCCATGCCGAAGCTCGGATGGTCGACGTAGGCGTCGCCGGTGACGATGATGATGTCGCAGGAATCCCAGCCGAGTTGCTCCATCTCCGCCCGGCTCATGGGCAGGAACGGAGCGGGGCCGAAACGCTTCGCCCAGAAGGGGCGGTAAGCGGTCAGGGCCTTGGGCGGAGTGACGGGCAGGGCGGACATAACCTTGAATTGTCGTCGTCAGGGCCGCCCGGAAAGCACAAAGCCCGCGCCAGGCGCGGGCTTTGCATCGGACAGCCGCGTGAATTACAGCGCGCGGATGTTGGCGGCCTGCAGGCCCTTGGGGCCCTGCTTCACTTCGAATTCGACCTGGGCACCTTCAGCCAGCGTGCGGAAACCGCCGCCGTTCTTGATTTCGGTGTGGTGGGCGAACAGGTCCTTGCCGCCGTCGGCGGGGGTGATGAAGCCGAAGCCCTTGCCGTCGTCAAACCACTTGACGATGCCGGTCTGGAGGGTGCTCATGGAATTTCCTTGCTGTAGTCGTGCGGTGCGGCGCGCTTCCCGGAAAGCAGCAGCGCAATGCACGACGACGTTCAGGAAACCGGCCAACAAAAAGGCGCCGGAACCCGGCGCCGTCGCACATTCTAGGCCCTGTGACGGGCTGACTTCAGGCGGCCAGCAACGCCTGGGTGGCCGCGGCCATGCCGCGCGCGCAGGGCGAACCACCCGCCACACGGCTTTCCTCGAACACCGCGCAGGCGCAATCGCGGCAGGCGCCACAGGCCGTCGCCACCCGCAGGTCGTCCTGCAAAGCCTCGAAGCTCGGGCAGCCGCTGGCGGCAGCGATGGCGATGTCGCGGTCAGAGACGCGGTGGCAGACGCAAACGATCATGGACACGAAGTCTAATGCGAATCGGTCTCATTTGCAAAAAGAGCGGTTTTGCGCAGGGGCTTTCGCTCGCGATACTCCGCGCCAATTTCACATTTGCCGGGAGCGCCCATGAAAGGCGACGCACAAGTCCTCGTTCACCTGAACACCCAGCTCAAGCTCGAGCTGACCGCCATCAACCAGTACTTCCTGCATGCCCGCATGCTCAAGAACTGGGGCCTGATGAAGATGGCCAAGCATGAGTACGAGGAGTCCATCGAGGAGATGAAGCACGCCGACAAGCTCATCGAGCGCGTGCTGACCCTGGACGGCCTGCCCAACCTGCAGGACCTCGGCAAGCTCTTGATCGGCGAGACCGCCATCGAGACGATGGAATGCGACCTCAAGATCGAGCAGACCGGCTACGCCCACCTGAAGGAGGCCATCGCCCACTGCGAGAACGTGCGTGACTACGTCTCGCGCGAGCTGTTCGTGGCCATCCTCGAAGACACCGAGGAGCACATCGACTACCTCGAGACCCAGCTCGACCTGGTCAACAAGGTCGGCGAGCAGAACTACCTGCAGACCCAGATGGCGGGATAGGCCCACCCCCTACGCGCTGCGCGCGCCCCCCCTCAAGGGGGCACGGCCGTGGGCCCGGCAAAGCCGGATCCCCGGCAGTCGCTTGAGGGGCGTCGCGCTGCGCCCGTGCTGGGTCAGAGGAATCGCTCGAGCAGGCGCTTGGACTGCTTGTCCAGCGCCCAGCGGTCCGGCACCTGCAGCTGCACGCCGTGGGTGGACGTGATCAGCAGCCGGCCTTCCTCCAGCCGGCGGATGTCCTCCTCGCTTTTCAGCACGAAGTCGATCTCGCCGCGGTCGGTCTCGATGCGCCAGGTGCTGGGCGTGGCGAAGGTGTTCACCGAGATCAGGCGCTTGAGCACGGGATGGAACTCCCGCGCGGCCAGCTCGGCCGCCAGCAGCTCACGCGGCGCTTCGGGCAGGCCCGACAGGCGCGGCACCCAGGCCAGTTCATGGCCATGCACACCGACGAGGGAAATGCCCCCGTCCGGCGCCGAGATGGGGTGAGCCCGCACCGGCGTGACGCCCGCATGCTCCGCACCCTGCAGGTCGGTCAGCACGAGGCGGCCCAGGTCGTCCAGGCGCAGGTCGCGAAAAGGCAGGCTGAAGGAAGGCGTGCTCATGCGTTCACCGTGTGCGCATTCGGGTTGGGGGCGACGACCATCAGTCCGGCATCATCGGCTTCTTCGGCATCCACACGCCGCGCCTGCGCCTCCCACAGGCGCCAGTAATGGCCCTGCTTGGCAATCAGCTCGTCATGCGGCCCGAGCTCGACGATCTCGCCGCGGTCCATCACCACGAGGCGATCGGCCTTGCGCAGCGTTGACAGGCGGTGGGCGATGGCAATGGTGGTGCGGCCCTTCACGAGGTTGTCCAGCGCGCGCTGGATTTCCTTCTCGGTTTCGGTGTCGACCGCGCTGGTGGCCTCGTCGAGGATGAGGATGGCCGGGTCGATCAACAGCGCGCGGGCAATCGAGATTCGCTGGCGCTCGCCGCCCGACAGGCCCTGCCCGCGCTCGCCCACCAGGCTGTCGTAGCCGTGAGGCAGGCGCAGGATGAACTCGTGCGCATGCGCGGCGCGGGCGGCCGCCACGATCTCGTCGCGGGTGGCGTCGGGCTTGCCGTAGGCGATGTTCTCGGCAATCGTGCCGAAGAAGAGGAAAGGCTCCTGCAGCACCAGGCCGATGTGGCGCCGGTAGTCGGCCACCCGGATGCGGCGCAGGTCCACGCCGTCGACCTTGATGCTGCCTTCGGTCACGTCGTAGAAGCGGCAGATCAGGTTCACCAGCGTGCTCTTGCCTGAGCCGCTGTGGCCCACCAGGCCCACCATCTCGCCGGGGCGGATGTCCAGGTTCAGGTTGCGCACCACCGAACGCGAGCCGTAGCGGAAGTTCAGGCCCTGCATCGACAGCGCGCCCTTGGCCTCGGGGAAGGGCTGCGGGTTGACCGGATCGGGCACGTTGGAGACGTGGTCGAGGATGTCGAAGATGCGCTTGGCGCCGGCCGCGGCCTTCTGCGTGACCGACACGATGCGGCTCATCGAATCGAGCCGGCCGTAGAAACGCCCGATGTAGGCCAGGAAGGCGGTCAGCGTGCCCACCGTGATGCTCTGGTGCGCGATCAGCCAGATGCCCACGCCCCAGACCACCAGCAGCCCCATCTCGGTCAGCAGCGCGACCGTGGGCGTGAACAGGCTCCAGGTCTTGTTCAGCCGGTCATTGACCTGCAGGTTGGCGGCATTGGCGGCCTTGAAGCGGCGCGCCTCGCGGGCCTCCTGCGCGAAGGCCTTCACCACGCGGATGCCGGGGATGGTGTCGGCCAGGATGTTGGTGACCTCGCCCCACACCCGGTCGATCTTCTCGAAGCCGGTGCGCAGCCGGTCGCGCACGAGGTGGATCATCCAGGCGATGAAGGGCAGCGGCACGAGGGTGGCCAGCGCCAGGCCGGGGTGGATGTTGAAGAGGATCGTCGAGATCATCAGCAGCATCAGCACGTCGGTGATGAAGTCCAGCGCATGCAGCGACAGGAACACGCTGATGCGGTCCGTCTCCGAGCCGATGCGGGCCATCAGGTCGCCGGTGCGCTTGTTGCCGAAGTACTCCAGCGACAGGCTCAGCAGGTGGTCGAAGGTGGCAGTGCGCAGGTCCGCCGCGATGCGCTCGGACACCAGGGCCAGCAGGTAGGTCTTGGCCCAGCCCAGAACCCATGACAGCAGGGCCGCGCCGAGCAGCCCGCCCAGCAGCATGCCCACCAGCGTGGCGTCGATGGCCTGCCCGTTCTGGAAGGGGATGAGCACCCGGTCCATCAGCGGCATCGTCAGGTAGGGCGATACCAGCGTGGCACCGATGGAGCCCAGCATCAGCGCAAAGCCCAGCAGCAACTGCCCCTGGTAAGGCCGGGCAAACCGCCACAGCCGCAGCAGCACCCAGGTGCTGGGCGGCGCGCTGGATTCGCCGAAGTCGAAATCCTCGCCCTCTTCCTCGTCCACCCGCACCGGCTCGCCGGCCCGGAGCTGCTGCTCGCGCTCGAAGCTGTCGACGAACCGCACCGCGGCCGGGTTGCAGGCCAGCGTGAAGCGCCAGCGGGCCAGGCGCCGCGTTGTGTCCAGAAGTTCCAGGAAAGCCAGGCCGCCGTGGTCGCTGAGCTTCAGGTGCTGCCCCGCGGCCAGGGGGAAATCGCGCCAGGTGGCGCCCGCGGGTTCGAAGGCCAGCAAGCGTGAATTCGTCAACGCGATCAAACCGGAGGCAAAACGCCCTTGGGCGTCCAGGTCAACCTCCAGCGTGGCCACGACGTTCTCGCCAGCCAGAAGCCGCCCTTGGAGGGTGGCCAGAAGAGGATGGGGCGCTGTGTCGGGAGGAAGGTCTTGCATCTTGTTGTTCGCGCTGACGGGCGGCCGCAATTCTCCGCCATGAGTTCAGCGCACAATTCCATGAGCTTCGGCCTTGCACAACCCCCTCACTCCACCAGCTCCATGAGCAAGAAGAACGACATCCGCCTGCTGCGCATCAATTACCTGCGCGGGCCCAATATGTGGACCTACCGCCCGGTGCTGGAAGTCTGGCTGGACCTCGGCGAGCTGGAGGACTTCCCGTCCAACCTGCTGCCGGGCTTCAACGACCGCCTGACCACCGCCCTGCCCGCCCTGATCGAACACCACTGCGGGGTCGGCGAGCGCGGCGGCTTCATCGAGCGCCTGCGCGACGGCACCTGGATGGGCCATGTGCTGGAGCACATCGTCATCGAGTTGCTCAACCTGGCCGGCATGCCCACCGGCTTCGGCCAGACGCGCTCCACCAGCCAGCGCGGCGTGTACCGCATGGTGTTCCGCGCGCGGGACGAGCAGGTGGCGCGGGCGGCGCTGGCGGAGGGTCATGCGTTGATCATGGCCATGATCAACGACGAGACATTCGACGTGCCCGCCGCCGTCGCCCGGGTGCGCGACAAGCTCGACGACTGCTACCTCGGCCCCTCCACCGCCGCCATCGTGGCCGCGGCCACCGACCGTCGCATTCCGCACATCCGTCTGAACGACGGCAACCTGGTGCAGCTCGGCCACGGCGCGCGCCAGCGCCGCATCTGGACGGCCGAGACCGACATGACCAGCGCGATTGCCGAAGGCATCGCCGGCGACAAGGACCTGACCAAGACCCTGCTCAAGGCCGTGGGCGTGCCCGTGCCCGAGGGCCAGGAGGTCAAGTCGGCCGCCCAGGCCTGGGAAGCCGCGCAGGACATCGGCCTGCCGGTCGTCATCAAGCCCAGCGACGGCAACCACGGCCGCGGCGTCACGCTCGACATCTCCAACGAGGCCGACTGCGAAGCCGCCTTCAAGCTCGCCGATGCCGAGGGCTCCTCGGTGCTCGTGGAGAGCTACATCCGCGGCAATGAGCACCGCGTGCTGGTGGTCGGCGGCCAGGTCGTAGCGGCGGCCCGCGGCGAGGCCGCCTGGGTGCATGGCGACGGCCAGCACACCGTGGCCGAGCTGATCGACCTGCAGATCAACACCGACCCGCGCCGCGGCCTGACCGAGGACTTCCCCCTCAACAAGATCATGCTGGGCGAAGACCCCGTCGTGCTGCTGGACCTGCAGCGCCAGGGCTTCACGCCCGAGGCGGTGCCGCCGGCCGGCAAGAGCGTGCTGATCCAGCGCAACGGCAATGTGGCCATCGACTGCACGCCCGAGGTGCACCCCGAGGTCGCCCATGCGGTCTCGCTGGCCGCCCGCACCGTGGGGCTGGACATCGCCGGTGTCGACCTCGTCACCGAAGACATCGGCAAGCCGCTGTCCGAGACCGGCGGTGCCATCGTCGAGGTGAATGCCGGCCCGGGCCTGCTGATGCACCTGAAACCCGCCGGCGGCGCGCCCCAGCCCGTGGGCCAGGCCATCATCGACCACCTCTTCGCCGAGGACGAGACCGGCCGTATTCCCATCGTGGGCGTGGCCGGCTCGCGCGGCGGCCCGCAGATCTCGCGCCTGGTGGCCTGGCTGCTGCACCTGAACGGCCGCCATGTGGGCCTGGCCTGCCGCGACGGGCTGTTTCTCGGCACCCGCCGGGTCGAGAAGAAGAACAGCGCCCGCTGGGACGCCGCCCACCGCCTGCTGATGAACCGCGGCGTGAACGCGGTGGTCGTGGAGAACGATGCCGCCAGCATCCTGCGCGACGGCCTGGCCTATGACCGCGCCGCCGTCGGCGTGGTCACCGACCTCGACGGCATCGACGCCCTGGCCGACTTCGATGTGCAGGATGTGGACCAACTCTACAAGGTGCTGCGCACCCAGGTCGACGTGGTGCTCAGCGAAGGTGCCAGCGTGCTGAATGCGGCCCACCCGCGGCTGGTGGACATGGCCGAGCTGAGCGATGGCGAAGTGCTGTTCTACGCCGAGGACGGCAGCCTCGACGCCATCCAGCACCACCGCGACCGCGGCGGCCGGGCCGTCTTCCTGCGCGGCGGCGCCGCGGTGCTGGCCCAAGGGCCGGCCGAGACCCCGGGCGCCAACATCGATGCGCTGCTGCGCCGCTTCGGCACGCAGGCGACCGACGCGCCCACCCTGCTGGCCGCCGTCGCCACCGCCTGGGCCCTGGGCATCTCGCCCGAGCTCATCGCCGCCGGCCTGGACACCTTCGTGCCCGAACTCCACCTCGCCTGACGCCAACAGACCCCACAACACCATGGACGTTTCCCGCACCCGCGCCCTGCGCGGCCCGAACATGTGGAGCCGCCACACGGCCATCGAGGCCGTCGTGCACTGCAGCGACGCCGAGCGCTCGCTCGAACGACTGCCCGGCTTCGAGGCGCGCCTGCGCCAGCGCTTCCCCACCATCGGCGCCCTGCGCGCCGACGCTTCCCTGGCCCAGGTGCTCGAGCAGGCCACGCTGGCGCTGCAGGCCCAGGCCGGCTGCCCGGTGACTTTCAGCCAGACCCATGTCACGCCCGAAGCCGGCACCTACCAGGTGGTCGTCGAGTACAGCGAGGAAGACGTGGGCCGCCTGGCCTTCGAGCAGGCCGTCAAGCTCGTGAGCGCGGCGCTGGACGGCAGCGAGTTCGATGCCGAGCCGGTGCTCGCCCAACTGCGCGAACTCGACGAGGACATCCGCCTGGGCCCGTCCACCGGCTCCATCGTCAACGCGGCCGTGGCGCGCGGCATTCCGTACCGCCGCCTGACCCAGGGCAGCCTGGTGCAGTTCGGCTGGGGCGCCAAGCAGCGCCGCATCTGGGCCGCCGAGGTCGACGCCACGAGCGCGGTGAGCGAATCCATCGCGCAGGACAAAGACCTCTGCAAGCGCCTGCTGCAGGCCGCGGGCGTGCCGGTACCCATCGGCCGCCCGGTGGACTCGCCCGACGACGGCTGGGCCGTGGCCCAGGAGATCGGCCTGCCGGTGGTCGTGAAGCCGCAGGACGGCAACCAGGGCAAGGGCGTGACGGTCAACGTGGTGGACCGCGCTCACTTCGACATCGCCTACAAGGCCGCTGACGAGATCGGCCAGGTCATGGTCGAGAAGTTCCTGCCCGGCGGCGACTACCGCCTGCTGGTCATCGGCGACAAGCTCATCGCCGCCGCCCGCCGTGACCCGCCCCACGTTATCGGCGACGGCCAGCACACGGTCAAGCAGCTGGTCGACAAGGTCAACAGCGACCCCCGTCGCGGCGACGGGCATGCCACGTCGCTCACCAAGATCCGCTTCGACGACATCGCGGTCGCGCGCCTCACGCAGCAGGGCCTGACGCCGGAGTCCATTCCCGAGAAGGGCCAGCGGGTCATCCTGCGCAACAACGCCAACCTGTCCACCGGCGGCACCGCCACCGACGTGACCGACGACGTGCACCCCGAGGTGGCTGCGCGCGCCATCGCGGCGGCCCAGGTCGTGGGCCTGCATGTGTGTGGCGTGGACGTGGTGGCCGAGAGCGTGCTGCGTCCGCTGGAAGAGATCAACGGTGGCATCGTCGAAGTGAATGCGGCGCCCGGCCTGCGCATGCACCTGAGCCCCAGCTTCGGCAAGGGCCGCAATGTGGGCGAGGCCATCATCGGCCACCTGTTCGGCACCGGCACCAAGGCGGAAGACGGCCGCATCCCGGTCGTGGCCGTGACCGGCACCAACGGCAAGACCACGGTGACGCGGCTCATCGCCCACATGTTCGCGAGCTGCGGCTTGAAGGTGGGCATGACCAACACCGACGGCGTCTATGTCGACGGCCGCCAGATCGACAGCGGCGACTGCTCCGGCCCCAAGAGCGCGCGCAACGTGCTGATGCATCCCGACGTGGAAGCCGCCGTGCTGGAGACCGCCCGCGGCGGCATCCTGCGCGAGGGCCTGGGCTTCGACCGCTGCCAGGTGGCGGTGGTCACCAACATCGGCGCAGGCGACCACCTCGGCATGAACTTCCTGCACACCGCGGAAGACATCGTGCTGGTCAAGCGGGTGATCGTGCAGAACGTGGCGCCCAACGGCTACGCGGTGCTGAACGCGGCCGACCCCCTGACCGCGCAGATGGCCGCCGTGTGCCCCGGCCAGGTCATCTACTTCGCGGCTGACCGCCACCATCCGCTGATGGCCACGCACCGCGCCCAGGGCAAGCGCTGCGTCTACGTCGATGGCGACCAGATCGTCGCGGCGCAAGGCGTGTGGCGCGAGAGCATCCCGCTGCGCGACATCCCGCTCACGCGCGGTGGCGTCATCGGCTTCCAGGTCGAGAACGCGATGGCCGCCGTGGCCGCAGCCTGGGGCGTGGGCCTGGACTGGGACACCATCCGCCGCGGCGTGGGCAGCTTTGCGAACGACGCCGACAACGCGCCAGGCCGCTTCAATGTGATGGACTACAAGGGCGCCACCGTGATTGCCGACTACGGCCACAACGGCGACGCGATGAAGGCGCTGGTGGACGCCGTGTCGGCCATGCCCGCGAAGAAGCGTATCGTCGTCATCAGCGGCGCGGGCGACCGCCGCGACGAAGACATCCGCATCCAGACCGAGATCTTGGGCGCAGCCTTCGACGACGTCATCCTGTACGAGGACGCCTGCCAGCGCGGCCGCGCGGCCGGCGAGGTGGTGGCGCTGCTGCGTGCCGGCCTGCAAGGGGCCACGCGCACCACGCATGTCGAAGAGATCGTGGGCGAGTTCATCGCCATCGACCGTGCGCTTTCGCGCCTGCAGCCGGGCGACCTGTGCCTGGTGCTGGTCGACCAGGTGGAAGAAGCCCTGGCCCACCTGGCCCAGCGCATCAGCGAAGGTTGACGTCGCGCGGCGCGCTGCCGTGCAGCGGCGGTGCGCCTGGCGGTGCTCAGCGGTAGCGCGCCAGCAACCGCTGCAGCTCGCCGTCAGCAGTCAGGCCCTGGATGGCCGCATTCAGCGCCGCCAGGTTCACCGGGCTGCTGGCCGACAGGGCGCACTGGGCCAGCACTTCTGACACCACCAGCGGCGGATGCAGCGCGAGCTTGAAGTTGCCGATGCGCTGCTGGTATTCCAGGACGCGGCGCCCGGTGAGCGCATGCTGCACACGGCCGAGCGCGAGCTTGTGCAGGTTGGTCACCGCATCCGGCGCATCGTTGCGCACAAAGCCGGCCCGCAGCGTGTCGGTCATCTCCGGGTAGACATAGCCCCGCACCGTGCCCACCGGCTGGCCGGCCAGATCGGACAGCGACGCGGGGGCAGGCGCAGACGCGGCTGTGATGAGCAAGGCCTGGTCAGGCAGGAAGGGGCGGCTCCAGGCAAAGGCGCCGGGCAGCCATTCACTTTGGTAGTCGCACAGCAGATCGCCCTCGCCGCGCTGCAGCGCCTCGGCCAGCCGCTTGCGCGGCACCGGCCGGGCCACCAGCTCCCGGCCCAGGCGTCGGGCCAGGGCGTGACCCAGGTCCAGGTGCAGGCCTTCCACGACACGGTCACCGTCGATGCGCGCCTGCGGCATCAGGGCACTGGTTTCCACCAGCATGACCAGCGGCCGCGCAGCCGGGGCCTGCGCCCCGGCACAGCCAGCGGCCCACAGCCAGACCAGCCCGCAGCCGCCCAGCATCCACCGCCGCCCAAGCCGCTGCGCACTGACCATGCCTTGATGATGCCCCGATTGCCATGCCCGACACGAGGGCTGGGCAGCTCAGGCAGCACCAGACTGTGACCGGCGCACGGTTTCTACGCCGGCACGCATGCCGTATCGCCGGGCAGCGGCCTAGACTCGCGCGACCCGCCGACCTTGCCCCGAGATGAAGCCCACCGCCTCGTTTGCCGCCCTTGCCCTGGCCCAGGCCGTGGCCTTGATGCTGGCGCTGGCCGCGCCCCAGGCGTTCGCTCAGCCTGCGCCGGGCTCAGGCCCGCGCACGGCGCAGCCCGGCACCGCCCCGCTGCCGGCCGACGACCGGCTCTACCAGGCGCTCGGCGGTCGGGACACTATCCAGCGCTTCACCGACGACTTCTACGAGCGCATGCTGCAGGACGCGCGCATCGCCCGCTACTTCGAGGGCGTCAACACCAAGTACCTCAAGCGCACGTTGGCCGACTACTTCTGTGTGGTGGCCGGTGGCAGCTGCGTGTATGACGGCGTCGGCATGAAGGACGCGCATGCCCACCTCGGCATCGATGCCGCGGCCTTCAACGCCCTGGTCGAGAACCTGCAGCTGGCCATGGACGCCGCGGGTGTTCCCTTCAGCACGCAGAACCAGCTGCTGGCGCGCATGGCGTTCTTCCACCGCGACATCGTCACGAAGTGACCCTGCCGGCTCACCACCGCGACGGCCGCTTCCAGAACAACGACGGCGACTCCGCTGCCAAGTCGCTCGCCGAGGTCATCCGCTGGCGCTGGCAGGCCACCCGGCAAGGCCTGCCGCCACGGCCGCAGGCGCCGATTCCTGCCCAGGCACCGGACCTCGGCTTCATCCACGCCAATACCGGCGCCGCCCAACAGCCCGCGGTGACCTGGATCGGCCACGCCACCGTGCTGGCCCAGCTCGGCGGCCTGACCCTGCTGACCGACCCCATCTTTTCGACACGCGCCTCACCGCTGTCGTTCATCGGCCCCAAGCGGGAGCAACCGCCCGGCCTGGCCCTGCACGAACTCCCCGTCGTCGATGCGGTGCTCGTGTCGCACAACCATTACGACCACCTCGACCTGCCCTCCTGCCGCGCGCTGGCGGACCAGCCAGGCGGCGGGCCGCTGTTCATCGTGCCGCTGGGCCTGGCCGACTGGTTCCGCCGCCGGGGCCTGCGCCGCGTGGTGGAGCTGGACTGGTGGCAGCACCATGCGCTGGCCGGCGTGGACATCGCCCTGGTGCCGGCCCAGCACTGGTCGGCCCGTGGCCTGAACGACCGCATGAAGACGCTGTGGGGCGGCTTTGCGGTGTTCGCGCCCGACTGCCATCTGTTCTTTGCGGGTGACACCGGCTACTCGCGCGACTTCAGCCGCATCCGCGCGCATTACGCCCACCGCCAGGCCGACGGCGGCTTCGATATCGCCCTGATCCCGATTGGCGCCTACGAGCCGCGCTGGTTCATGAAAGAGCAGCACGTCAATGTCGACGAGGCCCTGAAGATCCACGCCGATCTCGGCGCCCGGCGCTCCCTCGGCGTGCACTGGGGCACCTTCGAGCTGACCGATGAAGCCCTGGACGAGCCCCCACGCCAGCTCGCCCTGCAACGGCCGCGCGCCGGGTTGGCGGAGGACGACTTCTTCACGCTGCCCATCGGCGCCACGCGCCGCCTGCCCTCTCGCCTCAGCCCTCCAGCCGCGCGCGGGCGCTGACGCCTGCGCGCAAGCTCGGCCCCAGCTTGCCGACATGCCGCGTCACACCCGGCGGCTAGGCTGGAGACATGCGTATTCCGGACAACTGGCGGCACCGTCTGCCGCCCGCCTGGCCCCTGCTGGCCTTGGCCCTGTGGCTGGTCGCGCTCGCCGGCCTGCGCCCCGTTGCCCTGCCCGACGAAGGCCGCTACGGGGGCGTGGCCTGGGAGATGCTCGACAGCAGCTCGTGGCTCACGCCCACGCTCTTCGGCATGCCTTACTTCCACAAGCCGCCGCTCATGTACTGGGTGGACATGCTGGCGCTGCACCTGCTGGGGCCCACACCGCTGGCCCTGCGCGCCGCGCCCCTGCTGGGCGGCTGGTTGCTCGGGCTCGCGCTGTGGATCGAGGCGCGCGCCCTGGGGGGCCCCGGCGCAGCCCGGCAGGCGCTGGCCTGGCTGGCGGTGATGCCGCTGTTCTACCTCGGCGCGCAGTACGCCAACCACGACATGCTGGTGGCCGGCTGGATCTCGCTGGCCGTGGTCAGCGCGCGGCAGGCGCTGCGCGGTGAGCAGCGACACCTCGGCTGGCTGTGCGCCACCTGGGCGTCGATGGCCCTGGCGCTGCTGTCCAAAGGCCTGATCGGGGTCGTGCTGCCCGGCCTGGTGGTGCTGCCCGGGCTCGTGCTGCAGCGGCGCTGGCGTGCGCTGGGTTTCCTGCTGCATCCGCTCGGGCTGGCGGTGTTCGCCGTCATCGCACTGCCGTGGATGCTGGCCATGCAGCAGCGCCACCCGGGCTTCTTCGACTACTTCATCATCGAGCAGCACTTCCACCGCTACACCGAGGCACGCTTCAACAACGCGCAGCCGCCGTGGTTCTTCCTGGTGGTGCTGCCGCTGGCCACGCTGCCGGCCAGTCTGCGCGCGGTGCGGGCGCTGCGCCAGGGCGGCTTTGCGCTGTGGTGGGTCGCGGTCATCGTGGTCTTCTTCTCGCTGCCCCGCTCCAAGCTCGTGGGCTATGTGCTGCCCGCCCTGCTGCCCTGGGCGCTGCTGCTGGCGCATGCCTGGGTGGGGCAGCGCGGCGAGCGTCTGGCCTGGGCCGCATCAGCCCTGCTGTGTGCGCTGGCCGTGCCGGCGATCGCCCACTGGGGGGCGCCTGACCATGGCGATCTGGGCGCCGCACTGCGCGCCCGGCTGGCGCCTGGTGACCGTGTGCTGCTCACGGGCGAGCCCTTTTTCGACCTGCGGCTGCAGGCCGGCCTCGCCACCCCACCCGCGGTGTTCGCCGACTGGGACGCCGTGCGCCGGCAGGGCGGCGACAACTGGCAGCGCGAGTTGCTGGACGCCGCCCGCTTCGACCCCGCTGCCGGCGAGCGGGTGTTGTGGACGCCCGAGCGCCTGCGCCGCGAGCGTTGCGCCTCTGGCCGGATCTGGCTGGTCGCGCCGCCGGCCGATGCGCTGCCCGGTGCGCTGCCGGTGTTCAGCGGCCGGCGGGCCTCGCTCTACCAGCTGCCGCGGCCTGACCGTTGCCCGTGAGGCCCCACCGAGCTCAGCCGAGCACGACACCGGCAGCCGCCAGGTCCTGCATGAACAGGTCGCTCGCGAGATAGGCGGCTTCTCGCTGGCGTGCTGCGGCGATGGGGTCGCCCGGGTCCGGGTTACCCGAGGCTGGGTGGCAGAACAGCAAGGCCCTGTCGGGGGCAGTCTGCAACCAGCCGCGCACCAGCGCGCGGTAATCAGCCGCCGGATGGAAGTCATACACACCCACCAGCGCCGACGGCTGCGCCACACCCTGCCGGCTCGCCGCCTGGGCCAGGGCCCGCCCGCCGCAGGCGGCGATCACCGCGCGCTTGAACGGGAAGCCCGGGCCGAGCACACGGCCGGTGTTGCGCACCGGTCGCTGCGCCTGGCCGGCCGCGGCGAGCACCAGCGGCCGCACCCCGGGCAGGGCGTGGACATGTTGATGACCATCGACGAAGTCGGGCAGCGTGCCGCGCACCTCGGCAAACCGGGCCCACTGCGCATGCACCTCGTCGGCGATGCCTGGCGGCAGCCGGCCGAGCCAGGCCATGGCGATCAGCGCGCCCAGGCGCGGGAACTGCGGCCAGTGGCGGCGCAGGGCCGGGCTGAGCGGTTCGCCGTCGGTGAGGTTCAGGTGCAGGCCGGTGGCGACGTCGGCATGCCGCAGGGCCTGGGCCGCGCCCGCCCAGCGACGGGGCGTCACGAGGCAACTCACCGCCGTCAGGCGCCGTCGCTCGGCCAGGGCCAGGATGCCGCGGTCGACGGCCGGCCCCTGGCCGAAGTCATCGGCGCAGACGGCCAGCCGGCGCGCAGCGCTCACAAGGCCGGCCCGGTGTCCTGGGCCACCAGGTACAACGGTCGCTGCTTGACCTCGTCAAAGATGCGACCCACGTACTCGCCCAGCAAGCCGATGGACAACAGCTGCACGCCGCTGAAGAACATCAGGCCGACCACCACCGTCGGCCAGCCCGGAATGGGATGGCCGTAAAGCAGGTGCTCCACGACGAGGAAGGCGCCGTATGCCAGCGCGCAGCAGGCCACCACCGCGCCGAGCAGGCTGCTCATGCGCAGCGGCAGGTTGGTGAAGGCGGTCACGCCGTTGAAGGCGAGGTTCAGCAGCCGCGGCAGCGAGAAGTGGCTGCGGCCATGGGCCCGCGGCCGCGGTGTGTAGGGCAGGAACTCGGTGCCGTAACCCACCCAGGCATACAGGCCCTTCATGAAGCGATTGCGCTCCGGCAGGGCATTGAGCGCCTGCACCACGCGGCGGTCCAGCAGGCGGAAGTCGCCCGCATCCGGTGGGATGGTCAGGCGCGTGGAGGCGTTGACCAGGCGGTAGAACAGCCGCGTGCCCCAGCGCTTGAGCGGCCCTTCCTCGTCGCGGTTGGCGCGCACGGCGCAGGCCATGTCGGCACCACGCAGCCATGCCTCGTGCATCTGCCCGATCAGCTCGGGCGCGTGCTGGCCGTCAGCATCCATCAGCAGCACACGGTCGGCATCGGCCAGCGCCAGGCCCGCCGTCAACGCGGCCTCCTTGCCGAAATTGCGCGACAGGCGCACGTAGCGCAGCGGCAGCCCGGCGTCGCGCGCGGCCAGCGCCACGGCGCCGGTGGCGTCGGTGCTGCCGTCATCGACGAGCAGCACGCGCCAGTGCGGTGTCAGCGGCGTCAATGCCTGCCGCAACTGCTCGAACAGCCCTGGGAGGTTGGCGGCCTCGTTGAAAGCAGGCAGCACCACGTCCAGGCTGGCATCGGGCAGGCGGTCGATCGCAGGCATGTCGTCATTCTGGGAAACCCGAATGACAAGGCGCTTGCCGAGGTCTGTCAGCCGCCTGACAAGCGCAACGCCCGGCCTACCCGGCGGTGCACGCCGCGTTCAGGCCCTCGTCAGGCGACGCGGCAGACCTTGAGCATGTTGGTGCCGCCCGGGTAGCCCATCGGCTCGCCGCAGGTGATGGCATAGGTGTCGCCCGGCATCAGCACGCCACGCTCGACCAGGATCTTCTCGGCCGCGGCCAGGGCCGCATCGCGGTCGTCGAACTTGGCCATCAGCAGCGGCGTGACGTTGCGGTACAGCGCCATCTTGCGCTGGCTGACCGACTGCGTCGTCAGCCCGAAGATCGGCACGTTGATGCGGTGGCGGCTCATCCACAGTGCGGTGGAGCCGGACTCGGTCAGCGCCAGGATGGCCTTGCAGCCCAGATGATGGGCCGTGAACAGCGCGCCCATCGCGATGGACTGGTCGATGCGGCCGAACTGGCGGCCGGCGAAGTCGGTGTCCAGCGTGACGAACTCGGCCCGCTCGGCCTCCAGCGCGATGTTGGCCATCTGCTCGACCGTCTCGATCGGGAACTTGCCGGCCGCCGTCTCGGCCGACAGCATGACCGCATCGGTGCCATCCAGCACGGCGTTGGCCACGTCGCTGACCTCGGCACGCGTGGGCACCGGGTTCACGATCATCGACTCCATCATCTGCGTGGCCGTGATGGACACCTTGTCCAGCTCGCGAGCCATCTTGATCATGCGCTTTTGCAGCGCCGGCACGGCGGCATTGCCCACTTCCACAGCCAGGTCGCCGCGGGCAACCATGATGCCGTCAGAGGCCTTCAGGATGGCCTCCAGGTGCGGGATGGCCTCGTAGCGCTCGATCTTGGCAATCATGGCCGGCTTGTGCCGGTAGGGCTCGCCAGCCACGTTGGCGAGCTGGCGGGCCATTTCCATGTCGGTGGCGTTCTTGGGGAAGCTCACCGCCAGGTATTCGCACTGGAAGGACATCGCGGTCTTGATGTCTTCCATGTCCTTGCCCGTGAGGGCCGGCGCGGTCAGGCCGCCGCCCTGCTTGTTGATGCCCTTGTTGTTGGACAGCTCGCCCCCGAGCTTGACCACGGTGTGCACCTGCGCGCCGCGCACGGCCTCCACGGTCAGCACCAGCAAGCCATCGTTGAGCAGCAGGGTGTCACCAGGCTTCACGTCGCGCGGCAGTTCCTTGTAGTCGAGGCTGGCGATGTCCTGGTTGCCAAGCTCGGTGCGGTCGGCATCCAGCACGAACTTGGCGCCGGGAATCAGTTCGATCTTGCCGCCTTCGAACTTGCCGACGCGGATCTTGGGGCCCTGCAGGTCGGCCATGATGGCCACCGACTTGCCGACGCGCGCGGCCGCCTCGCGCACCATGGTCGCGCGGTCGATGTGGTCCTGCGCCTTGCCGTGGGAGAAGTTCAGCCGCACCACGTCGACCCCGGCGCGGATCATCTGTTCCAGCACCTCCGGCGTGTTGGAAGCGGGGCCGAGGGTGGCGACGATCTTGGTAGCGCGGGTCATGACTTGTCTCAACTTGTAGGGGCGAGGAATTATGAGCCGCCGAGGCGCGCTGGAGTTTCTCTGCGTTTCAGCCCAGCGGCTTCTCCATGAAGAGGCTCAAGGGGTCGGGCGCATAGGCACCGAAGGGGCCGCGCTCCACATACCCCAGGCGCCGGTACAGGCCGATGGCCTCGGGCTGGTGGATGCCGGTCTCCAGCCGCGCGAGCCCCATGCCGCGGGCGCGCAGCGCGTCTTCGAGGCGCGTCATCAGCTGCTTGGCCGCGCCGCGCCCGCGGGCGCTGTCCAGCACGAACAGGCGCTTGATCTCACCATAGGCAGGCGCGTCAGCCGGGGCATGGAATTTCACGCCGCCACAGCCCACGAGGGTGTCGCCCACCCAGAAGCCCCAGAACTCGCCCTGCGGTGCGCGCAGGCCTTCCGGCGGCTCGAAATGGTTGCTCTCGCTCGGGTAGAGCGTGCCCATGTAGGCCTCGGACAGGGCCATCAGGGCGCGCGCATCGGCATGGCCGGGGTCCAGGGGTTCGAGTCGGCTGGGCAGCTCAAGATTCATCGGGTTTCAGGCGGCGGAGGGTTTCAGGTCGACGATGCCTTCCGGCAGCGCGCCGGCAGGGCGGGACAATTCTGACCTCAACCCTCCTCCCCCCTGCATGCCGGACCGCGCCCCCGCTTCTCATCTGCCCCTGCTCGCGGCCCTGGCCGTCGTCATCGTCTGGGGTGTCAACTTCCCGCTGCAGAAGGCGCTGTTCGGCCAGGTCGGCCCGATCGGCTTCCTCGGGCTGCGCTACCTGCTCGTGCCCTTCTGCGCCGTGGCCCTGCTGTGCTGGCGCTTCGGCACGCGCTGGCCGCGGCTGGACCGGCAGGAGATCTGGCCCCTGGTGCGGCTGACCCTCGTGGGCCAGGGCCTGCACCTGCTGCTGTCGGCGCTCGGCATGCAAGGCTCGACCGCCTTCAGCGCCAGCGTGCTGCTGGCCTGCGGGCCGGTGTTCACGCTGCTGATCCTGCGCCTGAGCGGCATCGAGCGGCTGTCGCGCGGCCAGGTCGCCGGTGTGGCCACGGCGGCAGCCGGCGCGCTGCTGTTCACATCCGACAAGCTGCTGGCGGCCGACTGGCAGGCCTCGCTCGGCGACCTGACGCTGCTGCTCGCGGCCGCCCTCTTCAGCTATTACACGGTGGCCAGCAAGCCGCTGATCCAGCACCACGGCGGCGTGACGGTGCTGGCCTACGGCAGCCTGGTCTGCACGCTGCCGATGCTGCTGTGGAGCGCCCCGTCGCTGGCTGCACTGGACTGGACCGCCCTGCCCGGCTGGGTCTGGACCGGCACGCTGTGGCAGACGGCCGGCGGCGGTTTCCTGGGCTGGCTGGCCTGGGGCTGGGCCAACGAGCGGCGCGGCGTGGCGCGCACCGCGCCCCTCATCTACCTGATGCCGCTCATCGCGGGCCTCGCCGCCTGGCTGTGGGGCGGCGAGCAGTTCAGTGCCCACAAGCTGCTGGGGGCGGGGGTGATCCTGGGCGGTGTGGCCCTGGCCCAATTCAGCCCTTCGCGAGCCTCGCCTCTCGCACATCAGCCACCGCCAGAGCCGTCATGTTGACGATGCGGCGCACGGTCGCCGACGGCGTCAGGATGTGCACGGGCTTGGCCGCGCCCAGCAGGATGGGACCGACCGTCACGCCGTGACTGGCGCTGATCTTCAGCACGTTGAACAGGATGTTGGCCGCATCAAGTGTCGGCAGCACCAGCAGGTTGGCCGCACCGGTGAGCTTGCTGTCGGGCAGGAAGGCGTGGCGCACGCTTTCGGACAGCGCTGCGTCGCCATGCATCTCGCCGTCGCATTCCACCTCGGGGTGGGCTGCGGCGAACAGCTCGTGCGCACGGCGCATCTTGCGGGCCGACGGCCGCGTGCTGGAGCCGAACATCGAGTGGCTGACGAAAGCCAGCTTGGGCGGCAGGCCGAAGCGGCGCACTTCATCCGCGGCCATCGCGGCGATGTCGGCCAGCTCTTCGGCGGTGGGGTCGTCGTTGACGAAGGTGTCGGTGATGAACAGCGTCATCTGCTCCAGCATCAGCGCGTTCATCGCAGCAAACTGCTGCGCGCCGGGCGCGAGGCCCACCAGTTCGCGCACCTGCTCCAGGTGGCGGTCGAAGCGGCCGACCATGCCGCAGATCATCGCGTCTGCATCGCCCAACTCGATGGCCAAGGCGCCGATGGCGGTGTTGGACCGCCGCACCGCCGACTTGGCCATCTCCGGCGTCACGCCATTGCGCTTCATGCGCGCGTGGTAGGCCTCCCAGTACTGGCGGAAGCGTGGGTCGTCCTCGGGGTCGATGACGGCAACGTCTTCGCCGAGCTTGAGCCGCAGGCCGGCGCGCTGGATGCGTGACTGCAGCACCGCGGGGCGGCCGATGAGCGTCGGGCGGCACAGGCCTTCGTCCAGCGCCACCTGCACCGCGCGCAGCACCCGCTCGTCCTCGCCCTCGGCGTAGATGACGCGGGCCTTCTCAGCGCGGGCGGCCGTGAATACCGGCCGCATGAACATGCCGGTCTGGTAGACAAAGCGCTCCAGCGACTGCCGGTAGGCCTCCAGATCGGCCACGGGGCGCGTCGCGACCCCATCAGCCGCCGCGGCAGCAGCCACGGCCGGCGCAATGCGCAGGATGAGCCGCGCATCGAACGGCTTCGGGATGAGGTACTCCGGCCCGAACGCCAGCTCCTGGCCGGCGTAGGCCGCCGCGACCTCGTCACTCGTCTCGGCCTTGGCGAGCGCGGCGATCTCGCGCACGCAGGCCAGCTTCATGCCTTCGGTGATCTTGGTGGCGCCACAGTCCAGCGCGCCCCGGAAGATGTAGGGGAAGCACAGGACGTTGTTGACCTGGTTGGGGTAGTCGCTGCGGCCGGTCGCGATGATGCAATCGGGTCGCGCGGCCTTGGCCAGCTCGGGGCGGATCTCAGGCTCGGGGTTGGCCAGGGCCAGGATGATGGGCTGGGCGGCCATGGACCTGACCATGTCGGCCGTCAGCACTCCCGCGGCCGAGCAGCCCAGGAAAACATCGGCACCGCTGACCACGTCGGCCAGCGTGCGTGCCGGGGTGACCTGGCAGTAGCGCTGCTTGGATTCGTCGAGCCTGCCGGCCTTGGCGTCTTCGCGCTCGCTGTGGATCACGCCGCGCGAGTCGCACACGAAGATGTGCTCGCGCTTCACGCCCAGGCCCACCATCACGTCCAGGCAGGCGATGGCCGCCGCACCCGCGCCCGACACGGCCACCTTCACCTGGCCGATGTCCTTGCCCACCAGCTCCAGGCCATTGAGCAGCGCAGCCGACGAGATGATGGCGGTGCCGTGCTGGTCATCGTGGAAGACCGGGATGTTCATCCGCTTGGACAGCTCGCGCTCGATGTAGAAGCACTCCGGCGCCTTGATGTCTTCGAGGTTGATGCCGCCCAGCGTCGGCTCCATGGCCGCGATGATGTCGATGAGCTTGTCGGGATCGCGCTCGGCCAGCTCGATGTCGAACACGTCGATGCCGGCGAACTTCTTGAAGAGGCAGCCCTTGCCCTCCATCACCGGCTTGGCGGCCAGCGGGCCGATGTCGCCCAGCCCCAGCACCGCAGTGCCATTGGTGATGACGCCGACCAGATTGCCGCGCGACGTGAACTCGGCCGCGAGAGACGGGTCGCGCTCGATGTCCAGGCAGGGGTAGGCCACGCCCGGGGAGTAGGCCAGCGACAGGTCGCGCTGGTTGGACAAGGCCTTGGTCGGCGTGACCGAAATCTTGCCGCGCGTGGGAGCACGGTGGTAGTCGAGGGCGGCGTCGCGCAGCGCGGCTTCGGCAGGCGACAAGGGAGCGTTGTTCTTTTCCATGGCAGTGCATCTCCAGAGCGGAACGCTGAAGATTACGCCCGGTTTCTGCCCCACCCGATGCCGGATTGCTGGGACTTCATGCCGAAGCCAACATCAAGCAAGCACGGGCCCCGCCTGCAACGCACGCAGTGCCTCGGCAAGCGCAGGCGCGAGTGCCTCGTCGGCATAGCGCACCTGCACGACGCGCAGCAGGGCCGCGTCACCCACCCACGCCAGCAGGGGCTGCGCGGCGTCTGCCACGGCGTCCTCGTCGGCCTGCGACGCGATCCGCAGGAGCAGCACCACCATCCGGTAGTCCACGCCTTGCACCTGCATCGACTGACCCAGAAGGTCGACCTCCAGGATGTCGGGATGCTCACCCAAAGCCGCACGCAGTGCGGCCTGTTCATCGGCTTCCAGCGGCGGCGGCTCGATGCGGCCTCGCAGGCGTGCCGTCTCCATCGACTCGAACGCCGCCGCACGGCGCGCCTGCACCGCCTGCCACCAGGCGGCATGCGGCCGCTGTTGCGTCGCATCCGCAGCCAGCCGGTGCTGCATCAGCAGTCGCGTGGCGTCGTCGCGCTCGGCCGTCTTGAGCGCGCGGCAGGCCAGCAGCAGCTGGCGCGCGGCCGCCCGGTCACCCTGGCGGAGGGCGATGCGCGCGCGAATCAACAGCGCGGCGGGCGTGTCACCGAGCTCGCCATCGCTCGGCAGCTCGCCGCGAATCCATGCCCGCTGCGCTCGGTGTTCGGGCGTGCCGGCCGCGGCAGGCAGCACGCCTTGCAGCAGCCGATGCGCCATGCGCCAGCGCAGGCGCTGGGCTTCGTCACCCGGGCCTGCCGCGACTGCCGGCCAGCTCTCGCCGCCCCACCAGCTCAGGCCGGCCCTGCGGCTCGGCCAGGCGGCGTCCACCGCGGCGACACCGAGGGCCGCGAGCCGCTCATCCAGCGGAGGATGCGTGTCATCGTCATCCGGCGGTGAGGTCTCGAGCGCACCGCGGGCCTGCACCGACTCGCGCCAGGCCGCCACCTCGCGGTCCAGCAGGTCCGCCGGCCGTTGCGCATGGCGCAGCATCTGCTGCCGCACGGTCGACGCGCCCACGCGCATCACGCCGTCCTGCAATTGATGCAGCTGCACCAGGGCACGCGCCAGCGCCTGGGGCTGCACCGCGCGCGCGGCCAACGCGTCGGCCTCGAACTCGCAACGGCGCAGGTGCGCATGGCTGATGCGGTCGAACCAAGGCAGGAAGCGATGCGCAAAGCCGGAAGCCGCCCGGTCCCAGGCCGAGCTGTCCCGATCGGCGCCGGGTTCGTCCTGCAGGTCGCGCAGGGTCGCCCACGACTGGCGCGTGCGGTAGAGCCAATGGCCGAGGCGGCCGTGCTGGCGCGAGAAATGCCCCAGCTCATGGGCAATCACGGCCTCCACCGCCTGCGCATCCAGCGCCGCGAGCAGCGGGCGACCGATCACGAGCACGCGACGCACCGGGCGCAGCGACACGCCCCGGTTGAGCTCCAGCGCACCGGCGTTGAGTTCATCGTCCAGGGCGATGGCATGCACGCGAGGTGCCTGCAGGGCGTCGGCCAGCGCATGCACGCGCTCGTAGAGGCGAGGCGCGTCCTGCACGGCCAGCCGCTGAGGCGGCAGCGGGGCGCGCGGCTGGAAGATCCAGGCCAGCCCCAGGAAGGCCACCAGGGCCAAACCCACCAGCACCGGCTGGCCGAACCAGAGCGCCGGCAGCCCCAGCATCAGCGCCAGGGGCAGCAGCCAGTACAGCTGGTGCAGCAACGCCGCCCCCAGCGCCACAGCCGCCAGCCAGGCCGGCGAGGGGCCCGCGCGGCCCGCCATGGGTCAGCCGGCCGCGCGCTTGGCCAGGATCTCGAAGGCCGGCAGGGTCTTGCCTTCCAGCACTTCCAGGAAGGCGCCGCCGCCGGTGGAGATGTAGCCCACGTCCTTCTCGATGCCGTACTTGGCGATCGCGGCCAGGGTGTCGCCACCGCCGGCGATGCTGAAGGCCACGCTCTCGGCGATGGCGCGGGCGATGGCTTCGGTGCCGTGCGCGAAGGCCGGGAACTCGAACACGCCGACCGGACCGTTCCAGACGATGGTGCCGGCGGACTTGAGCTTCTCGGCCAGCTTGGCGGCGGTCTTGGGGCCGATGTCCAGGATCAGGTCGTCGTCATCCACGTCGGCCGCAGCCTTGACCGAGGCGGTGGCGCCGGCAGCAAAGGTCTTGGCCGTGACCACGTCTTCCGGGATGGGCACTTCGGCGCCGCGGGCCTTCATGGCCTCGATGACGGCCTTGGCCTGGTCGATCAGGTCCGGCTCGGCCAGCGACTTGCCGATCTTCAGGCCCGAGGCCAGCATGAAGGTGTTGGCGATGCCGCCGCCGACGATCAGGCCGTCGACCTTGCCGGCCAGGCTCTGCAGGATGGTCAGCTTGGTCGACACCTTGGAGCCGGCCACGATGGCCACCAGCGGGCGACGCGGGTTGGCCAGGGCCTTGGTGATGGCGTCGATCTCGGCGGCCAGCAGCGGGCCGGCGCAGGCCACCTTGGCGTACTTGGCGATGCCGTAGGTCGTGGCCTCGGCGCGGTGGGCGGTGCCGAAGGCGTCGTGCACGAAGATGTCGCACAGCGCGGCGAGCTTCTTCGACAACTCTTCGTTGCACTTCTTCTCGCCCTTGTTCAGGCGGCAGTTCTCCAGCAGCACCACCTGGCCGGGCGCGACCGAGACGGCATCGACCCAGTCACGCTGCAGCGGCACCGGGCGGCCGAGCAGCTCCGACAGGCGCTGGGCCACCGGCGCGAGCGAATCTTCAGGCTTGAACTCGCCTTCGGTGGGGCGGCCCAGGTGCGACGTGACCATGACGGCCGCGCCGGCATCCAGCGCCATCTGGATGGCCGGCAGCGAGGCGCGGATGCGGGTGTCCTCAGTGATCTTGCCGTCGTCGTCCTGCGGCACGTTCAGGTCGGCGCGGATGAAGACACGTTGGCCGGACACCTTGCCGGCGGCGATCAGGTCGGAGAAGCGGATGACGTTCATGGTCGCGGGTCAGTTGAGGAAAACTGCCGCGATTCTCGCCCCGTTACACCCCGTACCCCGGCGCGGCGCCTACCAGCCCAGGCCGAGCTTCAAGGGCAGCATCACCGCCATGCCCACCAGGATGGTGCCGAGGATGCCGCGGCGCCAGAAGTAGTAGCCCGTCGCCGCCAGCGCCGCCGGCCAGCGGGCGTCCTGCCAGGTGGTGATGGCGTGGCCCTGGGTCATGAAGATCTCCGGCGCGACGACGGCCATCAGCGCGGCCAGCGGCGCCACCTTGAGCAGCTCGCGCAGCCAGTCGGGCATGGGCAGCGGACGGTCGCCGATCATGAAGAAGCCGCGGGTCACGACCGTGATCAGGCCCAGGCCCACGAGGGCGATCCAGATCATCGCGTCGCTCATGGCCGGGCCCCTCGCTCGTGTCGCGCCTTTCGCGCATCCAGCCACCAGCCCACCGCGCCGGCCGCCACGATGGCGCACAGGATGTTGAGCTTCAGCGGCAGCGAATAGGTCGCCACCGACACCGCGCCGGCCGTGACCGCCACCCACCACAGCGTGCGCTCGGTCAGCAGCGAGTAGGAGATGCCCAGCAGGGCCAGCACGCCCGCGAAGCCGATGCCCCAATGCGGCGGAATGCGCTCGGCCAGCAGGATGCCGGTGAAGGAGCAGACCTGCCACATCGGCCAGTTGACCGCCACGCCGCCCCAGAAGTAGCGCTGCTGGCCGGCCGACGGGGCGGCATCCGGATAGCGCTTCACGAAATAGGCGAAGTTCAGGTCAGCCGCGAAGTAGGTCGTCATGAGCCGCCGCAGCCGCGGCAGGTGGCCGAAGTAGTGGCGCCACTGCGCGCTGAAGATGACGAAGCGCAGGTTCACGCAGAAGGCCGTGGCCACCAGCACCCACAGCGGCGCACCGGCGGCGATCAGGGGCACGGCCGACAGCTGGGCGCTGCCCGCGAAGACCAGCAACGACATGCCCATGGCCTGCGGGATGCTCAGGCCGCCCTTGACCATCGTCACCCCAGCCACCAGCCCCCAGGCGGCCAGCCCGAGCGAGGGCGAAGCCATGTCGCGCGCGCCCTGGCGGAAATCGGCATCGGCCGCCAGCGCGCGCAGTTTCTCGATCCACTGCATCCCGCCATTGTCGGCGGGATGGGGGTCTTACTGCCCAAGCCGGCGGACTTTGCCGCTGCCGGCGATGGACGACGAGATCTCGGGCGAGCCGGCGTACTTCACATCGCCCGAGCCGGCGATGGAGACATTGAGCTTCTTGCTGGCGTTGACCTGCGCATCGCCACTGCCGGCGATGCTCACCTTGACCTCATCGGCCAGCAGCTCGGCGGCCTTCACATCCCCGCTGCCGGCAATGGAGACGCTGGCGTAGCCGCAGCGGCCCACGGCCACGATGTCGCCGCTGCCGCTGACCTTCATGGCCAGCTTCTCGGCGTCCAGGTTGGCGAAGCGGATGTCACCGGAGCCGGCAATCGCGGCCTCGACGCCGCCGGTCTTCATGGCCTCGACCTTGATGGTGCCCGAGCCCGCCACGGCGACCGCGCGAAGGCTGGGCAGCTCGATGACGAAGCTCGGCGTGGTCGATGCGCTGAGGTTGTAGCCCTTCTTGGGCTCGATCTGCAGGGTACGGCCCTTGCCACCGTCGACCACCCGGGTCTCGATCAGGGGCAGCAGGTTGCGGTCGGCCTTGACCTCGACCTTGGCGGCACTGCCCTGGCGCACGATGACGTTGAAGCTGCCGGAAACCGAGACGCCGTCGAAACTGCCGGTGTCACGGGCTTCGGTGGCGAGGTCGCCATTGCCCGAGACGCGTTCGTTGCTCCAGCTCCAGGCCTGCGCCGTGCCGCTGGCCATGGTGGCAGCGACGAGACCGAGGGCGAAAAGGCGGCGGGTGGTGTTCATGGCGGGCTCCATCTGGGTTGCGATGGTTGCCATGGTGTCGCGCCGGGCGGCCGGCGTCGAACCTGGCGCGACGATGCGCGAGATCCGGGGGCTGAACTGCGGCTGGCCGCGCCAGTCAGTGGGCCTTGGCCGCGGCGCCGGACTTGTCGGCCACCTTCTCGGCCACTTTCTCTGCGGCCTTGTCGCCCGCCTTCTCGGAGGTCTTGGCCGGTGCGGCAGCCTCTTCTTCGTCGGTCTTGGGCTTGGCGCCCGGCCGGGGCACGACCGGGGCGATGCCTTCGAGCTTGTTCTCGCGCATGTACTCGTCCATCTCCCGCCAGCCGGCGTAGACGGCGGCCTTCTGGGCCTTGGGGTTGAGCACGTAGCAGTCCTCGATGGCGCGCATCGCATGCCGGCAGGCGCTGCCGATGGCCTTGCCGTCGGCCTCCTTGGCGGCGGCCACCTTGGCCGGGTCGTCGATGCCCAGCTGCTCGCAGGCCGACAGGGCTGCGAGCAGGGGCAGGGCAAGAAGAAGGCGCTTCATCGACTGAAGTATCGGCCGCGCCGGCGCGAACTTGAATCAGCGCCGCACCATGGCCATCAGGCGCGCGATGCGCTCCTCGGTGGCCGGGTGGGTCGAGAACAGGCCGCGCAGCCCGCCACCAGACAGCGGGTTCATGATCATCATCTGCGCCGTCTCGGGGTGGGCCTCGGCCGGCGCCATCGGGATGCCCTGGGCATAGCGGTGGATCTTGTCGAGCGCCGAAGCTAGGGCGGCCGGGTCGCCGGAGATCTCGGCACCGCCACGGTCGGCCTCGAACTCCCGGGCACGGCTGATGGCCATCTGGATCAGGCTGGCTGCCAGCGGCGCCAGCAGCGCGACGGCAATGCCGGCGATCGGGTTGGTCGGGCGGCCATGCTCATCGCGCCCGCCGAAGAAGGCCGCGAAGTTGGCCAGCATCGAGATGGCACCGGCCATGGTCGCGCTGACGGTGCTGATCAAGATGTCACGGTGGGCGACGTGGGCCAGCTCGTGCGCCATCACGCCGCGCAGCTCACGCTCGGACAGCACGCGCAGGATGCCGGTGGTGGCAGCCACCGCTGCATGCTCCGGGTTGCGCCCGGTGGCGAAGGCATTGGGCGCGTCTTCGTCGATCAGGTAGACCTTGGGCATGGGCAGGCCGGCGCGCTGGGCCAGCTCGGCCACCATGCCGTAGAACTGCGGCGCCGAGCTCGCGTCCACCTCGCGGGCGTTGTACATCTTCAGCACCATGTCGGCGGAGAACCAGTAGCTGAAGAAGTTCATGCCGACGGCCACCAGCAGCGCGATCAGCATGCCGGTCTGGCCGCCGATCAACGCCCCGACGCCCATGAACAGCGCCGTGATGGCGGCCATCAGGATGGCGGTCTTCATCAGGTTGAACATCGCAGCAGGCCTCGGGTGGTGTTGACGGCGTGGCAGATGGTGCCACGCCGCGTGGATTTCAAGCGTCGAAGCGCTCGCCCACGGCCATCGGCCGGGCCTGCAGGAAGGCGGCCGCCGGCCCGCGCTTGCCGCCGGCACGCTGCAGCTCGGTCAGGCGCAGGGCGCCCTCGCCACAGGCGACCACCGGCCCGGGGGCGATCACCTCGCCCGGCGCGCCCTGCGCGGCGGCCAGCTCAGCGCGCCAGACCTTGACGGCCTCGCCCGCCAGCGTGGCCACACCGCCGGGGAAGGGGTCGAAGGCGCGCAGGCGCCGCTCGATCTCGGCGGCAGGCTGGCGCCAGTCGATGCTGCTCTCGGCCTTCTCGATCTTGTGGGCGTAGGTGATGCCCTCGGCGGGCTGCGGCGTGCGAGTCAGCGTCGGCGCCTGCAGGGCCTCGACGATGAGCCGCCCGCCCAGGGCTGCCAGGCGGTCGTGCAGCACGGCGGTGGTGTCGTCCGGCCGGATGGCTTCACGGCCCACGAGCAGCATGTCGCCGGTGTCCAGACCGGCGTCCATCTGCATGATGGTGATGCCGGTTTCAGTGTCGCCCGCCTCGATGGCGCGATGGATGGGCGCCGCCCCGCGCCAGCGCGGCAGCAGGGAGGCGTGGATGTTCAGGCAGCCGCGCGTCGGGGTGTCGAGCACCCATTGCGGCAGGATGAGGCCGTAGGCGGCGACCACCATCACATCCGCCTCGGCGGCCTGCAGGGCCTCGCGGGCCGCCGCGGCATCGGCGGCGTACTTGCCGTCGAGCTTGAGGCCTTGCGGCTGGGCGACCGGGATGCCGGCGGCCAGCGCGCGTTGTTTCACGGCCGAGGCCTGCAGCTTCATGCCGCGCCCGGCAGGGCGGTCGGGCTGGGTCAACACCAGCGGCACCGTGAAACCGGCCGCCAGGATGGCATCCAGCGCGACTGCGGCGAACTCCGGCGTGCCGGCGAAGACAACTCTCATGCGCGGGCCCTGCCAGCTCAGAAGTGCTGCTGGCGCTTCTTGGCCTCGGCCTCTTCCTCGCGCGTCTTCTTGACCATCTTGGTCTTGATGCGGTCGCGCTTGAGGGGGCTCAGGTACTCGACGAAGACCTTGCCCATCAGGTGGTCCATCTCGTGCTGCACGCACACGGCCAGCAGGCCGTCGGCGTCGAACTCGTAAACCTCGCCGTCGCGGTTGGTGGCGCGCACCGTGACCTCGGCGTGGCGCGGCACCTTGTCATAGATCTGAGGGACGGACAGACACCCCTCCTCTCCCTCGACCATGCGCTCGCTGACCTTGACCAGCTCCGGGTTGATCAGCACGCGCGGGGTGTCGCGCTCCTGCGAGGTGTCGATGACGATGACGCGCTCATGCACATCCACCTGCGTGGCGGCCAGGCCGACGCCATCGGCCGCGTACATGGTTTCGAGCATGTCGTCGACGAGTCGGCGGATGCGCTCGTCGACCGCCGCCACGGGCTTGGCAACGGTGTGAAGACGCGGGTCGGGGAAGCGAAGGATGTGCAGTTGTGCCATGGAATGTGGGGCTCGGGCCACGCCGGGCGCTTTGTAAGCACTCGCAAGCGCGTTCAAGCCCGGTTGAATGCGGGCAGAATCACCCGGATTTTCGCCGATCCGGCAATCCCCTCGGAGACCGCTCCCGATGCCCGCTGCCCGTCCTGCCCACTTTTCCGTCCTTGCGGCCTGCCTGGCCCTCGCTACGGCTTCGGCCTGGGCCCAGACCAGCCAGTTGCCCATCACGCCCGAACAGCGCCGTGTGGCCGATCAGGTCGCCGCCGCTGGCGTGCCCCTGTCTGAACTGGCGCCGAACGCCCCCGACCAGCACGTCGTGAAGGCGGGCGACACCCTGTGGGACATCTCGCAGATCTTCCTGAAGAGCCCGTGGCGCTGGCCCGAGCTCTGGGGCATGAACCGCGACCAGATCCGCAACCCCCACCTGATCTACCCCGGCCAGGTGCTGCTGCTGGTCAAGAGCGGCGGCCGCGCCCGGCTGGAGCTGGCCCAGGGCGTGGGCGGCGGCGCAGGCGGTGCCGTCAAGCTGAGCCCGCGCATGCGCATCACCTCGCTGGACGCCAACCCCATCGCCAGCATCCCGCTGAACCTGATCCAGCCCTTCCTGACCGAAGCGGTTGTCTTCGACACCGACAAGCTCGCCACCGCACCGCGCATCGTCGCAACGGAAGAAGGGCATGTGGTGCTGGGTCAAGGCGGCAAGGCCTACGCGCGCGGGGACTTCAACAACGCGGTGGACTTCCGCATCTTTCGCACCGCCCGCGAGCTGCGCGATCCGACCACCAAGGAAATCCTGGGCTACGAAGCGCCCTACGTCGGCACCGCCGAGCTGACGCGCGCGGCCGACACCCGCCCGGGCCCGGACGGCAAGCCCGAATCCATTCCCGCCACGATCAAGGTCAACCTCGCCCGCCTGGAAGTCGGCGTGGGTGATCGCCTGGCGCCCGCGCCCGCGCGCGACCTGGACCGCTACGTGCCCCACGCGCCGGAGCAGCCGGTCGCGGGTCAAATCGCGGCGGTCTACGGCGAGGCGCTCAATGCCGGCCAGAACCAGATCGTGGTGCTGAACCGCGGCAAGCGCGACAAGCTGGAGCGCGGCCACGTGCTGGCCCTGTGGCGCGACGGCCTGCGCACGGTCGACAAGACCGGCGCACGCCCCGAGACCATCAAGCTGCCGGACGAGCGCCACGGCGTGCTGTTCGTGTTCGAGGTCTATGAGCGCGTGTCCTACGCCCTCATCATTTCCGTCAAGGACCCCGTCACCGTCGGCGACCGCTTCACGCAGCCTTGAAGTTCGACACGGCCGAGCTGGCCGCCTGGCTGCGGCTGACCGAATGCGTCGGCCCCGGCGCCGCCCGGCGGCTGCTGGCCATGGCGGGCAGCGCCCCGGCCGTGTTCGAGCTGCCTGCGGCTGCGCTGGATCAGGCCCTGCCGCCCAAACAGCGCCAGGCCTTCAGCCAGCCGCCGGATCATCTGCCCGAGTTGATCGCCCGCGCCGAGGCCTGGCTCGCCGAGCCCGGGCACGAGCTGATGATGCTGGGCGACGCGGACTACCCCGCCCGGCTGCTGGCCACGGCCGACCCACCCCTGCTGCTGTGGTTGCACGGTGACCGTGGGCTGCTTTCCACGCCGTCGCTGGCCATCGTCGGCAGCCGCAGCCCCACCCCACAGGGCTAAGACAACGCCCGCGCATTTGCGCAGGCGCTGGCGCGGGCCGGCTACACCATCGTCTCCGGCCTGGCCCTGGGCGTGGACGCCGCCGCCCACGAAGGCGCCCTGGATGTCGGCGGCGCCACGGTCGCCGTCGTCGGCACCGGGCTGGATCTGGTCTACCCCAAACGCAATGAGAAGCTCGCGGCACGGCTGCTGGCCGGCGGCGGCTTGCTGGTGAGCGAATACTCGCTGGGCACGCCGGTGATGCAGGCCAACTTCCCGCGCCGCAACCGCATCATCGCGGGGCTGAGCCAAGGTTGCCTGGTGGTGGAGGCGGCGCTGCAGTCGGGGTCGCTGATCACGGCCCGGCTGGCGGTGGAGGCCGGGCGCGAGGTGTTCGCCATTCCGGGCTCCATCCATTCACCCCAGGCGCGCGGCTGCCATGCGCTGATCCGGCAGGGCGCCAAGCTGGTCGAGTCGGCCGAAGACGTGCTGGAGGAGCTGCCGCCCCTGGGCGCGGCACTGCGCCAGGCCGCCCCGGCCGCCCCCGAAGAAACACCCCACGAGCAGCAGGCGCTGCTCGATGCGATGGGGTTCGACCCAGTCAGCCTGGACGCCCTGATGGCCCGCTGTGGCTGGCCGGCGGCCGAGCTGCAGGCGGCTCTGCTGGCGCTGGAGCTGGACGGGCAGGTGGCCCGGCTGGCGGGTCAGCTGTTCCAGCGGCGCGTGGCGGGATAGCGAGCTTAACCCCGGATATCAGAGCCCGATCCGAGGGGTTATTCGCGTCTGGGGCGCTTCAAACCCTCGGCTATCATCCCCTCACGATGTTCGATGTCCTGGTTTATCTCTACGAGACCTACTGGCGTCCGGACGCCTGCCCCGACCACGCGCAACTCGCGCGCAAGCTGACGGCGGTGGGCTTCGAGAACGACGAGATCCAGGAGGCCCTGAACTGGCTCGACGGACTGGCCGCGGCCGGCGAGTCCTACCAGGGAGAGCAAAGCGCTCACGCGATGCGGGTGTACTCGGCCGCCGAGATCGAGCACCTGGGCGAGCCGTCCATCGGCTTCATCAGTTTCCTCGAGTCCGCCGGTGTGCTGCCCGGCCCGATGCGCGAAATGGTCATCGACCGCGCGATGGCCATCCCCGGCGCCCCCATGGACCTCGAAGACCTGAAGATCATCGTGCTGATGGTGTTCTGGTGCCTGGGCGAAGAGCCCGACGCCCTCATCCTCGACGAACTCTTCGTCGCCCCGGAAGACCGGCTGATCCACTGAACCTGCCTCCCAACGACAACGGCGCCCACGGGCGCCGTTTGTCATTTCAGGAGTTGGTCCGGATCGGCATCCAGCTTGGCCAGCGCCTTGCGCGTGGCCTGCACGGTCAGGGCTTCGTCCTGGGCCGGCAGCAGCAGGCCGGCCTGCAGGAAAGCGGCCATGCGGTTCAGCGAGAACAGCACGCCCCGGCCCTTGGGCGTCACGAACAGCGCCAGCTGCTTGCGCAGGCCGCGCCAGGCGAGCTGCACCTGCTCGTTGCGGCCGCGGTAATCGAGCATGAACCAGCCGCCGACCTGCAGCTCGCGGGCCCAGGCCACCATGGCCGGCGTCGGCGCCGAGCCGCCCTCGGCCACGACCTCCATGCCCTCGGACTCGTGGCCGGACAGGTCGCGCACCAGCATCTCGTCGACATGGCTCTCGCCTTCGATATCCTCGGGCAGCATGGCCTCCAGCGTCTCGAGCTGGTCCATCAGCTCGTCCAGACGCTCGCGCGGGATGGCTGCCGTCTTGGCCGTGAAGGCAGCGGCCAGCGCGTTGTTCAGCTGGCGCACATGCTCGTCCTGCTTGTCGACGGGCAGGCCGGCGTGGCTCATGCCGTCGCGCAGGGTCTTGAGCAGCGGCGGCAGGCGGCGGATCACTTCGGCCCTCTCCTCACGCGAGGCTTTGGAGCTGGCTGACCAGATCAGGTCTGCCGCCGCGCGCTTCATGGTCTTGGTGACGTCCGCCTGGGCGCCCGCGCGCACCGCGGTCACCGCCAGCACGTCGGCCCACACGTGGAACAGGAAATCGCGCACGCCGTCCTGCACCGGCACCTCGGACAGCATCTTGCGCAGCTCGATGGTGTATTGGATGGCCAGCGTCTCGCGCTGCTCCACCTGCTGGGCCAGTGACACCCCGCGCTTGGACGCCTGGTTCTCGTTCTCGAAATAGTGGTCGAGGAACTTCTCGAACTCGGTCAGCACCGTCGAGAACACGCGGCGGCCGGTGTCGGGGTAGGCCTCGACCACCTGCACCACGCGCTTGATCTCGCGCTCCAGCGCATCATTGCTGGCCCGCTCGGAACCCGGGCTGCCGCCCTGGGCCGTGTTGAAGCCCATCACGCAGGCGCCCATGCGGTCGATGAGGCGGCGCGCCGGGTGGTCGGCGGCGGCAAAGAAGTCGGGCTCACTGACCGCCACTCGCAGCACCGGCATCTGCAACCGGGCGAACCACACCCGCACCGTGGCCGGGATGCGCTCCTCGGTCAGGATGCTCTGGAACATCATCGCGACGATCTCGATGGTCGCGCGCTCGGCCGGGTTGTTGGCCGCCTGCTTCAGAACCTGCTTGAAAGCCTGGTTGCGGGCGCCGATCTCCTCCAGCGCCCGCGGGGCGCTCGCTGCCCCGGCACCGCTGGAATCAGCCCCGCCGGTCGGGCGGCGCTGAAGTGACTCCTGCGCATGCTTGATCGCACCGAGCAATCGGGGCG
>JAIPCJ010000181.1 GCA_021738245.1 Methylotenera sp.
CACCGGCCGGGCCTCCGGCTCGATCAGGCCCTCGGCCTCGATGTCGGCCAGCAGGGTTTCGAGGCGCTGCTGCCAGTGCTGCATCAGCGCGCGGTCGGGGGCGTTCTCGCCCTGCACCTGCAGGCCCTCATAGAAGCCGATGCCGCGCAGGCGCATCGCGGGGTGGCCCCGCAGCGCGCGGGCCAGGGCCAGAGCGGGGGCGTGCTCGCGCAGGCCGCAGCGCGAGGTGCCCAGCTCCAGCAGCACATCCAGCCGCGCCTGGCCGGCGCCCAGGCGTGGCCAGAGCGTGGTGATGAGGTCGAGCTGGGCCGTGGAGTCGATGAAGAAGGCGAGCTCGACGCCTGGGTGCCGCCGCCGCAGGTCGAGCAGCTCGGCCAGGTCTGCCGCGCCGACGAGGCCGTTGGCGATCAGCGCGCGGCGGGCGCCCGCGGCCAGGCCCAGGCGCAGCTGGTGGACGTTTGCAAAGGTCAGGCCCCAGGCGCCGGCATCGAGCTGGCGGCGAAACAGCTGCGGGCTCATGGTGGTCTTGCCATGCGGGGCCAGCTGCACGCCGTGCCGTGCGGCGAAGTCCTGCATCCACGCAATGTTGTGGGCCAGCGCCTGCTGGCGCACCACGGCGAGCGGGAAGCTGAGCTCATCGCCCAGCAGATGCCAGCCGCGCGAAGCGACCTCGTCCAGCGGCAGCGGGGGCTGCAGCGCCGGGAAGCCTTTCAGCCAGGGGCCCAGCCAGCCGGGGCGAGGGGTGTCGTCGTCAGGTGCCATGGTGGGATCATCGGCGAACCACCTGCAGCGCGGCCGGCCGCACGGTCACGCTGATGTCGCCCGACGCGGGCAGTGGTTCGCCATCGACGGCCAGCGGCAGCAGGCCCGGGCTTCTCAGGCGCAGCATCTGGAAGCTCGACAGCGCCACGCGGGGGTGGCGTCGGTGCTGCCCGGCCAGCAGCAGGGGCATCATGCCCAGCGCGCCAAGCCGGCCGAAGGCGCCCACGCGCAGCAGCGCCAGGGCGCCGTCATCGATGACGGCGCCGGGCGCGGCGGGCATGCCGCTGCCGTAGGTCGGTGTGTTCAGGCTGGAGGCGAACAGCAGCGGGCCGTCGTGCAGCAGCTGTCCGTCCGCCTCGACCCGCAGCGGGTAGACCCGCAGCCGGGCGATCTCCCGCAGCGTGGCCCACAGGTAGCGCGGCTGGCCGCGCAGCCACTTCGGCGCCGCCAGGGCGCGCAAGGCAATCGCCGCGTCGAACCCGGCGGTGAGGCTGGACATGAAGAGCCGAGCCTGGGTGTGCTCCGTGCGGATCTCGCCCACATCCATGGCCGAGGCCGGTGCCCGCAGCGCGTGGGCGAGGGCGTCCTGCCAGCCCAGCCGGGCCAGGCCCAGGGCGCGGGCAAGGTCATTGCCCGTGCCGCCGGGCAGCAGCCCGAGCTGCAGTCGCCGGGCCACCAGCGTGGGCAGCAACTGGTGCACCGTGCCGTCGCCGCCCGCCACCAGCACGCGACTGCCCTCGGGCAGGTCCTGCAGCCGCTGGCGGGCCTGGTCGACGTTGTCTGGCAGCACCAGCGGCACCTGGGGCAGGGCCGCGCGCAGCGGGGCGGCGAGGGCGGCGCAGCGGCCGTTGGCGGCATGCGGGTTCAGCAGGCAGAGCGCGGGTTCAGGCGCCAGGGCAGGGACGGTCACTCCAGGATTGAAGCGGGCTGCGCCGCAGCGCGCCATCGGCGCAGACCCTGGCGTGCAGCCGCCGCCCCCTGCCTACACTGGCTGGCAGACAACGCCGTCATTCCATGCCCGTCCTCTGCGCATGACGCTCCACATTCCCACGCTGGTGCTCATCCTGGTGGTGGGGTTCGGGCTGCTCACCTTGCAGCTGCGGATGGCCGGCCGCGGTGCACTCGGCCGGGGTGAGCTGCAGCAGCTCAGCTGGGCGGCCCTGGCCTTCAGCCTGGGGTTTGGCTGCTTCGCGCTGCGCGAGCGACTGCCGGCGCCGGCCGTGTTGCTGTCAGGCAACTGGCTGGTGATCGGCGGCGTGGCGGGGGTGGCCGGCGCGGTGTCGCGCCATCTGCTCAACCGCGGCCTGCCCGGCTGGTATCACGCCCTGGCGGTGGCGGGTCTGCTCGTCACGCCGCTGGTGCTGGACGTGGCCACACCCGTGCGGGCGGGCACGATTTCCGGCGTGATGGCTGTGCTGTTGCTGCCGCCCACGGTGGCCGCGCTGCGCCTGGGGTGGCGGGGTGAACTGAGCTTCCGGGTGGTGGCGAGCATGCTGGTGCTGGCGAGCGCGGCGCTGTGGCTGCGGGTGGGCCTGGCGGTCTGCTGGGCGTTGGTGGCGCCGCAAGCGCAGGAGCCCTGGCGGACCTGGAGCAGCCTCATCTTCATGGGTGCCTTCATGGCCGTGCTGGCGGCGGGCTTCGGGCTGATCCTGGCCGCCTTCGAGCGCATGGCCAGCCAGATGCGCCAGCTCGCCAGCGTCGACGGGCTGACCGGCGCCTGCAACCACAACACCACGGTGTCGCTGCTGGCGCATGCAATGGAGCGTGCACGGCGCGAGGGCCAGCCGGTGGCCTTCGTGATGCTGGACCTGGATCACTTCAAGCTCGTCAACGACCGCCATGGGCATGCGGTGGGCGACCAGGTGCTCAAGGCCGTGGCGGCCTGCACGCGCGCGCGGCTGCGGGGCTCCGATGTGCTGGGCCGGCTGGGCGGCGAGGAGTTCGGCCTGGTGCTGCCGGCGACGGGGGTGGGCGGCGCGCGTCATCTGGCAGACCAGGTGCGCCTGGCGGTCGAGGCGCTGGCGTTGCAGGGGGATGGCGGCCGGCCCCTGCGCGTGACCCTGTCGGCCGGCGTGGCCGAGGCGGCGCCTGGCGACACGCCCGAGACGCTGATGCACCTGGCCGACAAAGCCCTCTACCAGGCCAAGCAGCAGGGGCGCAACCGCGTCGTGGTGGCAGACGACTGGATGCGCCATTCGACGCTTCAGTCCGTCACCGGCAGCTAGGCGCCGGGCAGCTGGCAGCGCTCGTACTTCCAGTGCCGCGGCTTGCCCTCGGCCAGCCACTGCACGGCCTGGGCAATGCGGCGGGCGCGGGTGGCACTTTGCTTGGCTTCGAGCACCCATTCCAGGTAGTCGCGCTGCTTGCTGGGCGAGAAGGCGTCGTAGTGCTGCCGCGCGGCACTCACCTCGGCCAGGGCCGAAGCGAAGTCATCAGGCAGGGTGAGCGTCGGGCGCGGGGCCCGGCCGGGCTTGGTGGCGCGTGGTGCGCCGGCCCGAAGCACCTGGGCGGCGTCGCGGATCTGGCGTCGCAGTGCGGCGCGCGCGGGGAGGTCGGCCAGGGAGGTGATGCGGCCGAAGTCACCCATGGCACCAGGCTGGCCCTCGGGGCCGCCTTCGCGCGCCCAGAAGCCGAAGGCGCAATGCGCCTTGAAGGCCGACATGCCGCACAGCAGGCGGTCGTCGAGCATGAAGTGCGGCCGGCTCCATTTGATGGTCTCCACGACCTCCGGGCAGGCGGCGTGGACGTCTTCGCGCAGCCGCGCGAGGATGGGCCGCGCGAAATCGGGCGCGGCGGCCAGATAGGCGTCGATGCGGGGGTCGATCACGGCCATGCCGGGAGCATAGACTTTCGGCCCGCGACCGCTCTCCGGACTGACCCTTGCGATTCCTCCTGCCCCTGCTGCTGGCTGCCACCTTGAGCCCGGCCCCGAGCTGGGCCCAGTTGCCCGCGTTGACACTGGAGCAGCTGCCGCGCCCCACGATGCCGCCCGGCGAGAAGGGGCCGGTGGTGCCGGCGCAGGTGGAGCGTTGGCGCGAGGAGGCCAAGGCGCTGGAGTACGGCGACGGCGTGCCGCGCAACGAGGTGGCGGCGGCCCGGCTGTATTGCCGGGCGGCGCGCTATGGCGACGCCGAGGCCCAGTACAACCTCGGCTGGATGCTCACCAACGCCCGGGGCATCCAGCGCAACGATGCCGAGGCCGCGCACCTGTTCGCCGCCGCCGCTGAGCAAGGCATGACGCAGGCGCAGAACATGCTCGAGAAGATGGGCGGCACGCCGCTGGGTGATCCGCCGCCCTGCCTGCGCCCGCCCGAGACCGATCCCCCGGTCGCCCTGGCCCCGCCGCCCGCGGCGCGCGGGGGCAAGCCGGCATCGCCGGTGTCGCTGTGGAACGCGCTGCCCTTGCCGGCCCAGGCGCCGCCGGCCATCGTCAACTACGTGAAGGTGCTCGCACCTGAATACCAGTTGGCGCCGGCCCTGGTGCTGGCCGTCATGGCGGCGGAGTCCAACTTCGACCCCTTGGCCGAATCGCCCAAGAAAGCGCAGGGCCTGATGCAGCTGCTGCCCGAGACGGCGCTGCGTTTCAAGGCCACCAAGCTGCGCGATCCGGCCCAGAACATCCGCGCTGGCATGGCCTACCTGCGCTGGCTGCTGGCCTATTTCGAGGGCGACGTGATGATGGCCCTGGCCGGCTACAACGCCGGCGAGAAGGCGGTGGACCGCTACCTGGGCGTGCCGCCCTATGCCGAGACCCGGCTGTACGTCCGCAAGATCATGGCCTCGGTAGGCGGCCAGCGCCTGCACCCCTTCGACCCCAGCGTGACGCCGCCATCGCCGATGGTGCAGCGGGTCAAGCTCGCCATGCAGACCCTCCAGGCCCGCTGAAGCCGGGCCCGGCGTGAGATTCGTCATGTGCTGGCGTTGCCATGACGTCAAGGCGTCGTGTTGTGCAGGCATCGTGTCGGCCTGACCACCTTCCGCCGCAGATGCAAGCCCTGCATGTCGATACGCTGCTCAGCGTCTACCAGCTCGTCACGGCGATGCTGGCGCTGGCCACGCTCGGAGGGGCCTGGCATCTGAAGTCGGAGCGGGCCCTGTGGCTGTGGGCCGGCGCCTTCGCCGCCTCGGCGCTGACGCAGACCGTGCGCGCGGTGGCCTTCGCCGTGGAGGCCCCGCGCACCTGGTATGCGGTCGGTCATCTCGGCGGCCTGATCAGCGCGCTGCTGGTGATGCTGGGGCTGCGTGTCTTCCTGGGTGCGCCGCTGCGCTGCCGCGGCCCGGTGGGATTCACGGTGGCGGTGGGCGTGGCGGCGCTGGGGCTGGTGGTCGCGACTGGCCACCTGTGGGCTTCCCTGTCGCTCACGCTGCTGGCCAGCGCGCTGCTGACCGCGCCAGCGCTGCGCGCCGCCCAGCGGGCCTGGCGGGCGCAGCCGGGTTTCCCGATGCTGCTGATGGCCACGGCGCTGGCGGTGAGCGCGGGCGTGGAGCTGGCCCGCGCCTGCGTGATGCTGCCCTGGGTCGTGCCCGACCGGGCACTGGCGACCCAGTACAACGCCTGGGGCCTGCTGGCCACCATCGGGCTGGTCATCGCGCAGGGGCTGGCCATGCTGCTGTTGCTGCAGGACCGCGCGCTGCGGCGCATCGAGCAGCTCATCGAGGTCGATGTGCTGACCGGCCTGCTGAACCGCCGCGGCTTCGACGAGCGGCTGCGCCGCCTGCTGCAGCGCGGCGCCGCCCAGCCGCCGGTGCTGGCCCTGCTGGACGTGGACCACTTCAAGCGCATCAACGACACCCACGGGCATGCGGTGGGCGATGCGGTGCTTAGCGGCATTGGTGAACGGCTGCGCGACACACTGCGGCCGCTGGACCTGGCGGTGCGCCTGGGGGGCGAGGAGTTCGCCGTCATCTGGGCCCAGGCGGAGCCAGGTGACGAGGCGCGCCTGGGCGAGCGCCTGCGAGAGGCCGTCGGTGCCGCGGCCTTCTCGACGGCGGCCGGGCCGCTGGCGGTGACGGTCAGCGTCGGCGTGGCGCGTGCGCGGGGTGCCAACGAGGCGCCCGAGGCGGTGTTCAGCCGGGCCGACGCGGCGCTCTACGACGCCAAGCGCGCCGGCCGCGACCGGGTGCGGCTGGCGGCGTGAGCCGTCTGGGCGTCACATGCTGCGCCGGTATTGCCCACCCACCTCGAACAGCGCGCTGGTGATCTGACCCAGCGAGCACACCCGTACCGCGTCCATCAGCACCTCGAACACATTGCGGTTCTCGATGACGGCCTGCTGCAGCCGCGCCAGCATGGCGGGTGCCTCGGCGGTGTGGCGGGTCTGGAAGTCGGCCAGGCGGCTGAGCTGGGACTGCTTCTCTTCTTCGGTCGAGCGGGCCAGCTCGATGTGCTCGGGCACCGGGTCGCCCTTGGGATTGCGGAAGGTGTTCACGCCGATGATGGGGTACTCGCCGGTGTGCTTGAGCATCTCGTAGTGCAGGCTCTCCTCCTGGATGCGGCCGCGCTGGTAGCCGGTCTCCATGGCGCCCAGCACGCCGCCGCGCTCGCTGATGCGCTCGAACTCGGCCAGCACGGCCTCTTCCACCAGCTCGGTGAGCTCGTCGATGATGAACGCGCCCTGTGACGGGTTCTCGTTCTTCGCCAGGCCCCACTCGCGGTTGATGATGAGCTGGATGGCCATCGCGCGGCGCACGCTGTCCTCGGTCGGCGTCGTGATCGCCTCGTCGAAGGCGTTGGTGTGCAGCGAGTTGCAGTTGTCGTAGATGGCAATCAGCGCCTGCAGCGTGGTGCGGATGTCGTTGAAGGCAATCTCTTGCGCATGCAGGCTGCGGCCCGAGGTCTGCACGTGGTACTTCAGCTTCTGCGAGCGCTCGTTGGCGCCGTAGCGGTCACGCATGGCGACGGCCCAGATGCGGCGCGCGACGCGGCCCAGCACGGTGTACTCGGGGTCCATGCCGTTGCTGAAGAAGAAGGAGAGATTCGGCGCGAAGTCATCGATGTGCATGCCGCGCGCGAGATACGCCTCGACGAACGTGAAGCCGTTGGACAGCGTCAGCGCCAGCTGCGAGATCGGATTGGCGCCGGCCTCGGCGATGTGATAGCCCGAGATGCTCACCGAGTAGAAGTTGCGCACGTTGTGGTGCACGAAGTACTCGGCGATGTCGCCCATGACCTTCAGCGAGAACTCGGTCGAGAAGATGCAGGTGTTCTGGCCCTGGTCTTCCTTCAGGATGTCGGCCTGCACGGTGCCGCGCACATTGGCCAGCACCCAGTCCTTGATCTTGGCGGCTTCGTCGGCGGTGGGGTCGCGGCCGTTGTCGCGGCGGAACTTGTCGAGGTTCTGGTCGATGGCGGTGTTCATGAACATCGCCAGGATGGTGGGCGCGGGGCCGTTGATGGTCATCGACACGCTCGTGCTCGGGTTGCACAGGTCGAAGCCGTCGTACAGCACCTTCATGTCGTCCAGCGTGGCGATGCTGACGCCGCTGTTGCCGACCTTGCCGTAAATGTCGGGCCGCGGTGCGGGGTCGGCACCGTAAAGCGTGACCGAGTCGAAGGCGGTGGACAGGCGCTTGGCCGGCATGCCCTCGCTCACCAGCTTGAAGCGGCGGTTGGTGCGGAAGGCGTCGCCTTCGCCGGCGAACATGCGGGTCGGGTCCTCGCCCTCGCGCTTGAAGGCAAACACGCCGGCCGTGTAGGGGAAGCTGCCCGGCACGTTCTCCAGCATCAGCCACTTCAGCAGCTCGCCGTGGCACTCGTAGGTGGGCAGCACGACCTTGCGGATCTTGGTGCCGGACAGGCTCTGCGTGACGAGAGAGGTGCGGATCTCCTTGTCGCGGATCTTCACGACGTACTCGTCGCCCGCGTAGGCCTTGACCATGTCCGGCCACTGCACGAGCAGCTGGCGGGCGTCGCCGTCGAGCTTGGCGCGGCGCTGCTCGGCCAGGTCGGCCAGCGCGGTGCGGGCGCCCTGCTTGTCGGGGTTGGCCGCTTGCAGCATCGCGCGGCTGGCTTCGAGCTGCTGCACTTCGCGGGCGAGCGCAGCCTGGCGGCGCGCGCGGGCCTTGTAGCTGCGCACGGTCTCGCTGATGTCGGCCAGGTAGCGCACGCGGCCCGGCGGCACGATGGGCGTCTGGTGCGTGCTGTGGCGGGTGGCCACGCGCGGCAGGCGGCCGTCGGCCAGCTTCAGGCCCAGGCTGCCCAGGCGCTCGCGCAGGGCCTGGTAGAGCGCGGTGACGCCATCGTCGTTGAAGCGGCTCGCCATGGTGCCGAACACCGGCATGGTCTCGGGCGACTGGCCGAAGGCCTCGCGGTTGCGCTGCACCTGCTTGGCCACGTCGCGCAGCGCGTCGAGCGCGCCTTTGCGGTCGAACTTGTTGATGGCGACGAACTCGGCGAAGTCGAGCATGTCGATCTTCTCGAGCTGGCTGGCGGCGCCGAATTCGGGCGTCATCACGTACATAGGCACGTCCACCAGCGGCACGATGGCCGCATCGCCCTGGCCGATGCCGGAGGTCTCGACGATGACGAGATCAAAGCCCGCCACCTTGGCCGCGGCGATGACGTCCGGCAGGGCCGGGGAGATCTCGCTGCCGAAGTCGCGCGTGGCGAGGGACCGCATGAACACGCGCGCGCCGCTGCTCCAGGGGCTGATGGCATTCATGCGGATGCGGTCGCCGAGCAGCGCGCCGCCACTCTTGCGGCGCGAGGGGTCGATGGAGATCAGGGCCACGCGCAGGGCGTCGCCCTGGTCCAGGCGCAGGCGGCGGATGAGTTCGTCGGTGAGGCTGGATTTGCCGGCGCCGCCGGTGCCGGTGATGCCGAGCACGGGGGTCTTGATGCCTTGCGCCTGGGCGCGCAGCGCGTCGACGATGGCCGGCTCGGCCTTGCCGTTCTCCAGCGCGGTCAGCAACTGCGCCAGCGCGCGCCAGGCGCCTTCGCTGTGGCCGGTGATGGCGCCGAGGTCCTTGGGTGCGTAGGCGCTGAAGTCCTGGTCGGCCTTCATGACCATCTCGCCGATCATGCCCTGCAGCCCCATGCGCTGGCCATCCTCGGGGCTGAAGATGCGCACGCCGTGCTCGGCCAGCTCGCGGATCTCCGCCGGCACGATGACGCCGCCGCCGCCACCGAACACCTGGATGTGCTCGCCCCCGCGCGCCGACAGCAGTTGCACCATGTACTTGAAGTACTCGACGTGGCCGCCCTGGTAGGAGCTGATGGCGATGCCCTGCGCGTCTTCCTGCAGCGCCGCCGTGACGACCTCGTCCACCGAGCGGTTGTGCCCGAGGTGGATGACCTCCGCGCCCATGTTCTGCAGGATGCGCCGCATGATGTTGATCGCGGCGTCATGCCCGTCAAAGAGGCTGGCGGCGGTGACGAATCGCACCTTGTGCGTCGGGCGGTATTCGGCAAGCGCCTTGTAGTCGGCGGCGAGATCGGTCATGGCTTGTCTCCTGGCTTGGCACGAATTCTAGGCCGCCAATTGACGTTAACGTCAATTCAGGGGCCTCTCTCCTGCCGCGATGATGCGCACCTCGCGCCACCCGGCGTCCCAACGTTTCGACGGCATGACCACTCCGACCTCGACGGCGCCCGAACTCGGCACCGAGCTGACCCTGCGCGGCATCGTGCTGGGCATCCTGATCACCGGCGTCTTCACGGCCGCCAATGTCTATTTCGGCCTGAAGGCGGGCCTCACGTTCGCGACGTCCATCCCGGCGGCCGTCATCGCCATGGCCCTGCTGCGCCGTGCGGCGGGCAACTCCATCGGCGAGACGAACATCGTGCAGACGATTGCATCGTCCGCCGGCACGCTGTCGTCCATCATCTTCGTGCTGCCCGGCCTGGTGATGATCGGCTGGTGGACGGGCTTTCCGTACTGGATGTCGATGACGCTGTGCGCGCTGGGCGGTGTGCTGGGCGTCATGTATTCCATCCCGCTGCGCCGGGCGCTGGTGACCAACTCGCCACTGCCTTACCCCGAGGGCGTGGCCTGCGCGGAGGTGCTGAAGGTGGGGCATGCCAGCGGCAGCGGCGAGGCCAACCGGCAGGGCCTGGCGGCCATCATCGTCGGCAGCCTGGTGTCGGCGGGCT
>JAIPCJ010000018.1 GCA_021738245.1 Methylotenera sp.
AGCGCGGGCGAGGGGTCGGTCGTCAGCAGCTTGCGCGCCTTGGCCAGGCGCGAGAAGGCCTGCAGGGCGGGCTGGAGCTGCGCCTCGCCGCCGCCGAGGGCATGGGCTGCCGCGAGCACGGCGGCATTGGCCTGCGCCGCGCGACCCACTGCGCCGATCATGGTGCGCGGCTGCGCGGCGAAAAGCGCCTTCCAGCTGCGCGGGACGTCTTTCATCAGCCGCTTGTTGACCGCAAACGCAATGGTGCCGGTGTAGGCCAGCGCCCAGTGACCGTCGGCGTCCTTGGCCCAGTCGGGCACCTCGGCCCAGGTGCTGGGCTTGTAGGCCCGGGTCAGGCCGCGGGCCTTGGCGATGGCGCCGAACTCGAAGCCCACGTCACCGATGTCAATGCTGGCGTTCGCGCGCTCAGCTTCCATCTTGGCGATCTGCTCGGCGCTGCTCATGTCGGTGTCGACATGAGCCAGGCCGTACAGGCGCTGCAGGTCGGCCCAGGTGGCGCGCCAGTTGGCCCAGTCGTCCGGCATGCCGACGCTGGCGATGCGGCCTTCGGCACGGGCTGCTTCGATGAGGCTCGCCGGCTGGGCCCGCGCGAGGGGCGACAGGGCACCCAGGGCCAGCAGCAGACGGCGACGTGGCAGGCAGAGGTTCATGCAGGTCTCAGGCTTTCGGGAAGCGGAGTTGGTCGAGGGTCAGTCGGTGCTGCAGCCGTGTGTCGCCCTTCAGGTCGCGAATGCTCAGCTGCACGCTGGGAACGGGCAGGGAGAAGTCCAGGTCGACGAGGCCGAAGTTGACATCCGCATAGACGGCGCCCACACGCCGCGCATTCGGGGTCGGGATGTCCCAGACCTCGGTCAGGCCGCTGGAGGTGAGATCCCACAGCGGGTAACCGCCGGGGACGTCCCAGCGCGACAGGTCGGCGTAGTGCATGTCGCCGCTGATGACGATCACCCCTTCGGCGCGCTTCTCGCGGATCAGGTCCAGCAGGCGCTGGCGTTCGCGCGGGAAGTTGTTCCAGCCTTCCCAGCCGGTGCCCTCCGCCGCGAACTGCACGCTGGACACGAGCAGGCGCACATCGGCTGGCTCCGCCAGACGCTCGGCCAGCCACGCCCATTGGGCCTCGCCCAGCAGCGTGGCAGCCGGGTCGTTGTTGGGCACATACCAGCCCTTCATCGGCCCGCCGCCCAGCTTGGCCTTGGCGACCATGGCGGCGTAGCCCTGGCGCAGTTCGGGGTCGGCCACCAGCGCGCTGCGGTTGAAGCGCAGGTCGAGCATCAGCACCTGCACCGCGCGGCCCGCGCGCTCGATGCGCCAGGCCTCGTAGATGCCGGGGCGGCTGCGCCGGGGAGAGTCCGCCGGCTCACCCCATTCATCGCAGAACAGCTGCTGCGACAGGCGCTTGAGCGGGTATTCGCCGCCGACGTCGTCATCGCCGAAGTCATGGTCGTCCCAGATCGCGAGATGCGGCACGTCGCGCCGGAAGGCCTGCAGCGCCTCGACCCGGCGGAACTCCTCGTAGCGGCGGCGCAAGGTGTCTGCATCGCGCGCATCGGCGTAGAGGTTGTCGCCGAGGAAGAGGAAGAGGTCGGGCCGCGCGGCCCGCACCGTGGCCCAGATGGGCTGAGGTTTGGACTGCTTGGCACATGAGCCGAACGCGATGCGCAGGTGCGGGCCCTGTGCGCGCTCGGCGGCGGGCGTCAGCACCAGCGGGCGCGAACCCGCCTGTGCATTCACACCCGCCGCGGCCAGGCCGGCGGCCAGCACGAGCTGGCGCCGGTCGAGCTGAACAGGCGCCGTGCTCATCAGAGCTTGCCCGTGAACGTGATGAAGTACTGGCGCGGTGCGCCGGTGAGCAGCGTCTGGTTGGTGCCGGTCGGGTCGCTGTTGATGAAGCCGTTGCTGCCGACCGTGGAGATGTACTTCTTGTTGGTCAGGTTGGTCACGCCAACCTGCACGCTGCCTTCGGACAGGAACCCCAGCCCCTTGGCGCGCAGGCCGCCGCTGAGGTTGAACAGCACCCGGCCGTCCACCGACGCGTCGTTGAGGTAGCTGTAGTAGCGCTTGGACATGTAATCGGCACCCAGGTTGCCGAACCAGCTGCCGTCGTCGTAGCTCAGGATGCTCTTGACCATCTGGTCCGGTGCGTCCACCACATGCTTGCCGGCGATGGCGACTGTGGTGGTCTGGTTGTTGGCGTCCTTGGTGACGACGTTGTCCTGGTAGGTCGAGCGGCTCAGGCTCAGGCTGTTGTACCAGCTGATCCCCGGCATGAGGCGCAACGACAGCGCAGCCTCCAGACCCTTGGTGCGCACGCCGCCCACGTTGCTCAGCACGGTGGGGTTGCCCTGGATACCGGAGCCTTGGGTCACACCCAGCAGTCGGTCCTTGAAGTTGACGAGGTAGGCCGTGACGGCAGCCTCGTACAGCTTGGACGTGGTGCGCCAGCCAGCCTCGAAGTTGGTGGACGTCTCGGGCCGCAGCGAGCCCTTGATGGCGTCAAAGCCCGCCTGCGTCGTCGCGAAGGGCGTGGTGCCCGTGGCCGCACCTTGGTAGGCGCGCATGTTCCTGGAGACGCTGGTGAACAGCTCGTCGGTACGGCTGAGCTGGTAGTTCAGGCCGACCTGCGGCAGGAAGCCCTTGCTGGCGGTGATGCTGCCGGCAGGGCCGGTGCCGACCTGGCGGTTGGCGTCGATCTTGGCGCGCAGCGACTTGAAGCCGGCCCCCAGTGTCAGGTCAGGCGCAATCGCGACCGTGTCCGACAGCGAGAACTGGTCGGTCTTGGTCGTGAACGCGTACTGCCACTGGGTGAAGAACGGGTTGCTCGGAAAGTCGTAGGGGCTGGGCACGGCGCTGGGCGAGGTGGCGTAGAAGCGGCGGGCCTGATCGAAGTCGTTGTTCTCATGCCAGACCGAGGCACGCAGCTGGTGGCCGGCGATGTCGTAGTCGAGCGTGGCGCTCAGGCCGTTGCGCTTGATCGCGTACTCGGTGGTGCGCAAGGCGATCGGCGTGCCATCAGGCGAGGCGGTGTACGGCGTGAACCACAGGCCCCGGCCGTCGTTCTTGTGGTGGTAGACGGTGGTCTTCAGGCGCAGGCTGTCGGCCAGCTTGGCGTCGAGCGTCACGCCGGCCAGCGTGTCCTTGCGCAGGCCGGAGCCGGCGTAGTAGGCGTCATCGCACTGCGCGACGTAGGTGCTGCCGTTGTTGCCGCACAGCGTGTTGGCGGCCTTCACGGCGGCAGCGAAATCCGGGTAGAAGTTGTCCCAGTTGTAGCCGAGGCGGTTGATCATCTCCAGCGACATGTCCTGGTAGTCGATCTCGCGGCGGTTGGAGGTGTTCAGGAAGGCCGACAGGCGGTTCTCGCCGAAGTCCTTCACGTACTTCAGGTTGACCTGCTCCTGGCGCTGCTGGCCCTCACCACGCCACTTGTCGGCCACTTGGCGGGTGTAGCTCAGGTAGACGGCGCCCAGCTCGGAGCTGCCGCTGTCCAGGCGCAGGAAGGTGCGGCTGTTGCTGTCGCTGCCCAGGGTCTGCGAGGCCTGCAGGCCGAAGGCCTTGGCGGGGTCGGCCGAGAAGAACTGCAGCGTGCCGCCCAGGTTGCTGGAGGAGGGCGTATCGAGCGCGCCCGTGCCCTGCGACAGCTCGGCCCGGGCCACGTTCTCGCTGGAGATCGCGCGGCTGATGTGCAGGCCGTTGAGGTTGCCGTAGCTCATGTCGCCAAGCGGCACGCCGTCGAGCGTGAAGCCGAGCTGGTTCTGCGAGAAGGCGCGCACCGTGAAGCGCGTGGACCACTCGTAGTTGCCGAGCGGATCGGCCGACTGGAAGTTCACGCCCGGCAGGCGCGAGACCGTGGCCAGCGGGCTCTGGCCGGCGGCAGCGGCGGCCTCGAAATCGGCCTTGGTCAGACCCTGCACCGAGCGGATCTGGCCGCGCCCGAGGGTGACGGTGACGCGTTCGAGTTCCTGGGTGTCGGTGGTCTGTGCCAGCGCCGGCGCGGCAGCGAAGGCCAGGGCGAGCAGGGTGGCAACGGGGGTCAGGGCGTGAACGGCTGTACGCATGATGTGTGGAGGCTTGGAGTGACGGGGCAGCGCGTGCGGTGCATCGGCTGCGGCGTGGTGAACGGGCCGCAATGTCACAAAAGTCCACGACAGTTCAACGACACAACGGTGTCTGTGACCTGATGTCCACAATTTTCCACACCGGTCCACGCATTCACACAAACGCCACAAGCGCCTGCTCCACTCGGCGCCGTTTGTTCACCCCGGACCGTCCTGCCCATGTGGGTTGCTGAACGCCATCGCCGCATCCTCGAACTGCTCAGCTCGCACCAGGGCCTGACCACGGAACGCTTCGCCGACATGCTCGGCGTGTCGCGGGAGACGGTGCGTCGTGACCTCATCGAACTGGAGCGAGGCGGGCAATTGGCGCGCGTGCATGGCGGCGCCGTCGCCGCGGTGGGTGGCGGGCCGGAGCCGGCGTATGCCGAGCGCACCGCACTGCACCAGGCCGAAAAGCGCCAGATCGCCACGCTGGCCGCGGCCTTGATGCAGCCTGGGCAGGTTTGCTTCATGGACGCGGGCTCCACCACCTTGGCGCTTGCCAAGGAGCTGGCTGCGAGAGAGGGGCTGGTCATCATCACCAATTCGCTCGAGGCGGGCCGGGTGCTGGCCAGCCAACGCCAGCACGAGGTGCGGCTGCTGGGCGGGCGGCTCGAAGACGATGTGCCCGCCACCTACGGCGAGCAGACGCTGACCGAGATCAACCGGCTGCAGGTGGACTGGGCCTTCGTGTCACCCGTCAGCTTTGATGCCGTCAACGGCGCGATGGACTACCAATGGCATGAGGCCACGGTCGCGCGCGCGATGCTCGGGCGTGCGAGGCAGCGTGTGGTGCTGGCTGATGCCAGCAAGCTGGGCCAGGCCAGCCGCATCCAGATTTGCCCGCCCGCCGAGGTGGACCTGCTGGTAACCGATACCAGCGCCGCAGCCGCGCTGCTGGCGACACTGCAGACGGCGGGCGTGGGGCGCTGCCTTCAGCCGGCCACCGCCGTGGCAGTCGCCGCGGCGTGAACCTCGCGTTGGCGCGCAGGTTTCACCACTTGCAACCCTTGCCGCGCGCGGCATCCACGGCGAGCGGGATGGCGGCCAGGATGCCCGCGTTCGCATAGGCCTTGCGGCAGTCCTTGTTGGCTGCGTCTTGGAGAGACTGCTCCAGCTTCGATTTGCGCTCAGGCGGCTGGGGCAACAGCTCGACGAGACCGGGGCCGCGGCGGGCGGCGATGTCGCCACTGCGGGGCAGCGACAGGTTCAGCGGCGCGCGCGGGGCGCTGGCCGATGCCGACGGGGGCACGGCGACATCGGCGCCCAGGCGCGAGCCGGCATCCGGCGAGCCCGCGGAGGCTTTCGCGGCCGCGGACGGGTCGGCCGTCGGATCGCCTCGCGCCGGCCCGGCAGGGGCGCTGACCTGGCCGGGCAGCGCAGTCGACAACTCGGGCAGGGCCGTGCTGGACGGGGTTGCCAGGTTGGCGCGTGGGCTGGCTGCGGGCTGCAGCGGTGTCACGCTGCCGGCGCTATCGGCCGACTCCAGGCGGCGCACGGGCGACGGCAGGTCCTGGCTGCCGGCCAGGGCGCTGGCTGACGTGGTGGCTGACGACGTGCTGGGCGCGCGCAGGTCACTGGCGCGGCTCAGTGGCGTGACGGTGCCTGTGGTCGCCGCGTTGTCCAGCCGCTGCACGGCCGAAGGCAGCGGCGAGCTGTTCGGCAGGGCCTCGACCGCCGCGCGGGGGGCGGCCCGCAGCTCAGCCGGGCGGGGCAGGGCCGCTGCGGCATTCGGCGTGGCGGGGGCTTCCAGGCGTTGTACGGTGGCCGGCAGATCGGCCGTGGGCGTTGCGGCGGGCGCCGGGGCCGGCAAGGCGCGCAGATCGTTCGGGCGCGGCAGGGTGGCCGTGCGGTCGGGCGAGGGCGCGGCATCCAGGCGGCTGACCGGCGCTGGCAGCTCGGCCTGCAGGCTGGGCACTTGCACCGGTGGCGCGGGCGTGCGCAGGCTGTCCGGGCTCGGCAGGGGCGTGGCCTTGGCGTCCTGGCGCGATTCGAGGCGGCCCACGGCGGCGGGCAGGTCGGCGCTGGGCTCGGTCAGGGGCGTGGTGCGTGCGGCCGGCTTGGCGAGGCTTTCACGCTCGATGGGCTTGAAGCCCGGCGGCAGCGCGAGCGTGGCGGTGCTCGGGGGCGCGTCGGACAGGTCTTCGGTGCGGGCGGCTTCAGGCGCGACCTCTTGCGGATTCCAGCGGCCCAGCGCTGCAGCGCCCGTGTCTTGCGTCGTCGGCGCCTCCGGCCGAAGCTGGCCACCCTGGCGCTGTGGATCACCGCTGCCGGGCGCACCGTTGTCTCGCCATTCGGGGTTGGGCTCGCCCGGCGGTGCGCCGGGTTCGCCGCCGCTGCGGCCGGTCAGCTTGACGGTCAGGCTGCCCCACACGCCTTCGCCCGGCGCCGCCGTGCCGGTGGCATTGCCGAACACCAGCACCAACCACACGTGCAGCAGCACCGCCAGCAGCAAGGCGCGCTGCATCTGACGCGGATCGGCGGGCGGGCGACGTGGGAGGGCGAGGGCGGCAGGCACGGCGGCGTGATTGTGTCCCGGCGCCGCGGTCGGTCTGTTACTGAAGGCCCCGGGGGCGGCCCGGGCTCAGCTCAGGCGCGCGCGGGCGAGCTCCAGAGATCGTCCAGATGCGTGAAGCCCCAATCCTCGGGCGGCTCTCGGCCCACGATGACATCTTTCTCGGCCGGGTGGGCGAGGTCGAGCAGCTGCACCGGGATGGGCAGACTGGACTTGGTCGAGTAGAAGACCTTCACCCGCGGCTTCACCAGGGAGGTCTCGTTCTGCTCGATCACCACGGCCAGCCGGCCCGACTGCAGCCGCACCAGCGTGCCGGTCGGGTAGATGCCGACGCTGCGCAGGAAGGCCTGGAAGACGGTGGGGTCGAAGTGGCCCTTCCATTGCGCCATGCGCTGCAACGAGCCGGCCGGGTCCCAGGCGTTGCGGTAGGGGCGGCTGGAAGTGATGGCGTCGTAGACGTCGCAAATGGCGCCCATGCGGGCCATCAGGCTGATCTGCTCGCCAGCCAGGCGGTGGGGGTAGCCGCTGCCGTCGAACTTCTCGTGGTGGTGCAAGGTCACATCCAGCGCCGAGGCGGGCACCTGGGTGCCGCCCTTGAGCAGCTCGTAGCCGTGCTCCGGGTGGGTCTTCATCACGCGGAACTCATCGTCGGTGAGCGAGCCGGGCTTGTTCAGCACCTCCAGCGGCATCTGCATCTTGCCGATGTCGTGCAGCAAGCCCGCCAGGCCGGCCTCGCGCACCTCGTCTTCCGTCAGCCCGAGCTGGCGGGCCAGGCCGATCATGAGCGCGCACACCGCCACGGAATGCATGTAGGTGTAGTCGTCGCGGCTCTTGAGGCGGGCCAGGCTCACGAAAGCCGAGGGGTTGCGCGCCAGCGAGCTGGCGACCTCTTCCACGACCGGGTGGCAGAGGTCGGTGTTCACCGTCTTGCCCAGCCGGGCTTCGGCAAACAGGGCCATCACGGCCTGCTTGGAGCGGTTCAGCGCCTGCGTGGCGCGCTCGATTTCCGACTCCATGCTCTCGCGGGCCGGGGCCGGGGCCGGGGTCGGGGTCGGGGCCGTCCAGGCCGACCTCGCGGGGGTGGGCGCGGGTGGCTGTGGGTCAGCCGCCGTGACGATGGGCGCCGCTGGGGGCGAAGGCGGCACCGCAGGCATGGGCGCCGTGGCCGCTGCGTCGACGTCGCTGCCCTTGCTGATGTCGATCCAGACCGCCGGCACGCGACTGGCCTGCAAGGCCGCCAGGTCGGCCGGGTCGTTCAGCACGAACTTGGTCTTCCAGAATGGATGCGACAGCCACGGCCCGTCCAGCGACTGCAGATACATCCCGAGCGTCACCTCGGAGGTCGAGATCTTCTTCAGCATGGTGAGTCATCAAGCACAGGCCCGAGTATCTGCCCGCAGGGGCAGGGCGGTTGTGACGCAATTGGCGCCAGCCCCGCCGCTTCATCGCAGCGAAGGCTGGAAGCCCGGATGGGTCAGTGGCGCAAAGGCGAAGCCTGCGGCCTGCAGCCGGGTGATGAGCGTGCCGAGCTGGGCCAGGGTGTTGGGGTGGATCTCGTGCATCAGCACGATGCCGCCCTGGCGCGCCTGAACGGCGGCCACGACATGGTCGACGAAATGCTCCCGATTGGCCTTGTCCACGCCGCAGATCTTGGCTTCGTGGGGATCGATGCTGCCGGTCTTGTCAAAGGCCCAGTCGCAGGTGTCGACATGCCAGCCCACGATTCGGTAGCCCATCTGCTGCAGCTGCGCATTGCTCGCGCAGCTGGCGTTGCCGTAGGGGTAGCGGAAGAGCTTGGGCGCCTCCAGCGGCGCCAGGAGGGTGTCACTGCGGCTGAGCTCATTGACCTGCCGGGCCGCCGGGATGTCATGGAAATTGGGATGGGACCAGGAATGGTTGCCCACCAGCGCCAGCGGATGCGCCTGGATGCGCGCAGCCAGCTCGGGATGGCGCTCGGTCTTGGCCCCGATGAGGAAGAAGGTCGCCGGGACCTGGTGCTTGTCCAGCAGCGCGAGGATCGCCTCGGTGGCCCCGGGCTCGGGGCCGTCGTCGAAGCTCAGGGCCACGAGTCCCCGGGGCGGTGGCGTGGGGATGTCGCTCTCGAAGCGGCAGCTTTGCTTGAGCTCGTTGGGTGGCCGGTTCATCTGCTCGGCCAAGCCCCGCACCCGGGCGGCGCGGGTGTCGATGGCATGGGTGTGCGCGTGTGGGGCGCTGGCCGCCGAAGCCGCCGGGGCTGGAGCAGCAGGGGCTGCGGGCAGCGACTGGGCCAGGGCCAAGACGGGCGGCAAGGCCAGCGCAGCGGCGCAGAGCAAGTGCATTTGCTTGTTCACGGGCGGCATTCTGGCGACGACCGCAGGTGGCGGGCGTCAGCGTTGCGCGGGCAAGCGGTGCACGACAGCTGGGAGCCAGCTGCCGTCGGCCGTGACGCTGCGCTCGGCCACCAGCACGCGGCCGTCGGCATGCCGCACCAGCACCGTGGAACAGCGGGTGCCGTAGCGGGCACGCCCAGGATCGTCGGGGTGGGGGATGCGCACGAAGCGCGGGGACAGCAGCCGTTCGCGCAGCAGGCCCACGCCGGTGTCTGGCAGCTGCGCATCGGGCGCAGGCTCGGGCCGGGCCAGCGCGGCGAAGAGGCGGTCAACCAGCGCCTCCTCGTCGGCCGAAACCGCCAGCGCGCGCGCAAGGTCGGCCTTCAGCCCCTCGGTCTTGGGCCAGGGCGTGTCAAGCGCCGCGTTCGAGAGCCCGTGCACACCCGGGCCCAGCAGCACCGGCACCGGCGCCGGCGCGCGGTTGCTGATCCAGTGCCACGGCCCATCGCCCGGCTCGGCGGTGATCAGGTTGAAACCGTTGTAGCCCTGGGCGAGGCTCGCAGCGAACGCGGCAGCCGGCTCGGTGCGTGTGAGCCAGTCCAGCACCAGGGCGCCACGGGACGGCGCGTCGGGCCGCTGCCGCTCGGGCTCACGCACATTCGTCAGCAGCGCCAGCCGGCCGGCGCGCGTCAGGCCGAACCAGGTGCCACCGGCCTGCAGATCGCGGCCCGCCAGCACATCCACCTCGCCCGCGCGCCACCACGCCATCGGCGCGGCCGGGCGCGCAAAGAACTCGTCCCGGTTGGCCGCGATGACGACCGGGAAGCGCGGGTCAGCGTTCAGCGCGAACGCGGCGAGGCACATGGCATCGTCCTGGCCGTCAGCACTCGACGATATTGACCGCCAGGCCGCCGCGAGCTGTTTCCTTGTATTTGGTCATCATGTCCGCGCCGGTGTCGCGCATGGTCTTGATGACCTTGTCGAGGCTGACGAAGTGCGTGCCGTCGCCGCGCAGCGCCATGCGCGCCGCATTGATGGCCTTGACGGAGGCGATGGCATTGCGCTCGATGCAGGGGATCTGCACCAGCCCGCCGACCGGGTCGCAGGTCAGGCCCAGGTGGTGTTCCATGCCGATCTCGGCGGCGTTCTCCACCTGCTCGGGCGTGCCGCCCATGACGGCGCACAGGGCGCCGGCGGCCATGGAGCAGGCCACGCCCACTTCGCCCTGGCAGCCCACCTCGGCGCCGCTGATGGAGGCGTTTTCCTTGTAGAGGATGCCGATGGCGGCGGGCGTGAGCAGGAAGTCGATGACACCGTCTTCGGTCGCGCCGTGTACGAAGCGGGCGTAGTAGTGCAGCACGGCCGGGACAATGCCCGCGGCGCCGTTGGTGGGTGCAGTGACGACCCGGCCACCGGCGGCGTTCTCCTCGTTGACCGCCAGCGCGTAAAGGTTGACCCAGTCCATCACCTGCAGCGGGTCGCGCAGGGCCTGCTCGGGGTTGGATGTCAGGCTGCCGTAGAGGCTGGGCGCGCGGCGTTTGACCTTGAAGCCGCCCGGCAGAATGCCCTCGGTCTTGCAGCCGCGCTGCACGCAGGCCTGCATCACGCCCCAGATCTTCAGCAACCCGGCGCGCGTCTCGGCGTCGGGCCGCCAGTGGCCCTCGTTGCGGCGCATGATCTCGGCGATGGACAGGCCGAACTTCTTTGTCAGCGCGAGCAGTTCGTCCCCGGTCTTGAAGGGGTAGGGCAGCACCGTGGTGTCGGGGGCGATGACCTTCTGCTTGCTGCCATCCGCCGCCACCTCGTCGCTGACGATGAAGCCACCGCCGACCGAGTAGTACACCCGGTTGGCGATCTCGGTGCCGTCACCGTCGAACGCCAGGCAACGCATGCCGTTGGCATGGAAGGGCAGGGTCTCGCGGCGCTTGAAGACCAGGTCCTTGGCCTCGTCGAAGCCGATGGCCCGCTGGCCGACCAGGTTCAGGTCGCCCGCGCGGATGGCGTCCAGCAAGGCCGGAATGGCCTCGACATCGACCGTGTCGGGCTCATGCCCCGCCAGGCCGAGCAGCACCGCCTTGTCGCTGCCGTGGCCCTTGCCGGTGGCGCCGAGCGAGCCGTAGAGCACCACCTGCACGCGGGCGGTCTTCTCCAGCAGCCCGTCATGCTGCAGCCGCAGCCCGAACAGGCGCGCGGCGCGCATCGGGCCCACCGTGTGCGAGCTGCTCGGGCCGATGCCGATCTTGAAGAGGTCGAAAACGGAAACGGCCATGGACGACCTCGATTCGTTAGAGGGCGGCTTGTAGCCGCCCGACACATCCAGCAGCTGCCGTGGAACTGGCTTTGCCAGGCCACTGGCAGCGCCCCCTTGAGGGGGCCGGCGAAGCCGGTAGGGGGGGGGCTTGTTTAAGCTTCCTCGTACTCGCTGAGGGGGACGCAGCTGCAGAACAGGTTGCGGTCACCCCAGACGTTGTCCACCCGGCCCACCGGCGCCCAGTACTTCTGGCGGCGCAGACTGGGCAGCGGGAATACGGCTTCTTCCCGCGAATAGGCGTGCGTCCAGTCGGTGGCGCTGGCGACCAGGCTGGTGTGCGGCGCGTTGACGAGGGGGTTGTCCTCGCGCGGCAGCTTGCCCGCCTCGACGGCGGCGATCTCGTGGCGGATCTGGATCATCGCGTCGATGAAGCGGTCCAGCTCGGCGCGGCTTTCGCTTTCCGTCGGCTCGACCATCAGCGTGCCGGCCACCGGGAAAGACAGCGTCGGCGCGTGGAAGCCGTAGTCGATCAGGCGCTTGGCCACGTCTTCTGCGCTGATGCCGGAGCTGTCCTTCAGTGGGCGCAGGTCCAGGATGCACTCGTGGGCCACGCCACCGCCCTTCACGCCGGCGATGCCGCCGCTGAAGTGGATGTCGTAGTGCTCGGACAGCCGGGCCGACACGTAGTTGGCGTTCAGGATGGCGACCTCGGTGGCCTTCTTGAGGCCGTCGGCGCCCATCATGCGGATGTACATCCAGGAGATGGGCAGCACGGCCGCGTTGCCCAGCGGCGCGGCGCTGACGGCGCCGATGTTGCTGGGCTGGCCGATGCCCGCCGTGCGGTGCGCCGGCAGGAAGGGCACGAGGTCTTCCACCACGCAGACGGGGCCGACGCCCGGGCCGCCGCCGCCGTGCGGGATGCAGAAGGTCTTGTGCAGGTTCAGGTGGCTGACGTCGCCGCCGAACTCGCCCGGGGCGGCCACGCCCACCAGGGCGTTCATGTTGGCACCGTCCACGTAGACCCGTCCGCCGTGCTGGTGCACCAGAGCGCAGATCTCCTTCACCTGCGTGTCGAACACGCCGTAGGTGGAGGGGTAGGTGATCATGATGGCGGCCAGCTTGTCGCTGTGCTGCTCGCACTTGGCCTGGAGGTCGGCCAGGTCGATGTTGCCCTCCTTGTCGCACTTGGTCACCACCACCGTCATGCCGCACATCTGAGCGGAGGCCGGGTTGGTGCCGTGGGCGGATTCAGGGATGAGGCAGATGTTGCGCTGGTGCTGGCCGCGCGCCTCCTGCCAGGCCTTGATGACCAGCAGGCCGGCGTACTCGCCCTGCGAGCCGGCGTTGGGCTGCAGGCTGATGCCCGCGTAGCCCGTGGCCTGGCAGAGCCACTGCTGCAGCAGCTCGTCCAGCTCGGCATAGCCGGCCAGCTGGTCTTGCGGCGCGAACGGGTGCACGTGGGCGAACTCGGGCCAGGTGATGGGGATCATCTCGGCCGTGGCATTGAGCTTCATGGTGCAGGAGCCCAGCGGGATCATGCTGCGGTCCAGCGCCAGGTCCTTGTCCGACAGGCTGCGGATGTAGCGCAGCATCTCGGTTTCGCTGTGGTGGGTGTTGAACACCGGGTGCGTGAGGTAGGCGCTGGTGCGGCGCAGGTGCGCCGGAATCAGGCTCTCCACGCCGGCCGCGAACTCCGCCACGGTCGGCAGGCTGGCGCCGGCCGGAGCGAACCACGACCACAGGGCTTCGATGTCCGCACGCGAGGTGGTCTCGTCCAGCGAGACGCCCACGTGCTTGTCGCCATGCTTGCGCAGGTTGGCTTGCGCGGCCAGGGCCTTGCCCATCACGGCGGGGGCATCGCACTCCACCAGCAGCGTGTCGAACACCTGCGGCGTGACGACCTTCAGGCCCATGCGGGTCAGGCCCGCATGCAGGATGGCGGTGTAGCTGGCCACGCGCTCGGCGATGCGCTTCAAGCCCTGGGGGCCGTGATAGACGGCATACATGCTGGCCACGACGGCCGGCAGCACCTGGGCCGTGCAGATGTTGGAGGTGGCCTTCTCGCGGCGGATGTGCTGTTCGCGCGTCTGCAGCGCCAGGCGATACGCCGGGTGCCCTTGCGCGTCCTTGCTGACCCCGACCAGGCGGCCGGGCATGGAGCGCTTGAACTCGTCCTTGCAGGCCAGGAAGGCGGCGTGCGGGCCGCCAGCGCCCATGGGCATGCCGAAGCGCTGGGTGTTGCCCACCACGATGTCGGCACCGAACTCGCCCGGGGGCGTCAGCAGCGTCAGCGCCAGCAGGTCGGCGCAGACGATGAAGGCGGCCTGCTTGGCATGCGCCTGCTCGGTGAAGGCCTTCAGGTCGTGGATCAGGCCGGTGGTGCTGGGGTATTGGCAGACGACGGCGAAGTAGTCGTGCTCGGCCATCAGCGAAGGCGCCATGCCCACCAGCACTTCGAGGCCCAGCGGCTTGCAGCGCGTCTGGATGACCTCGATGGTCTGCGGATGCACGTCGCCCGCGACGATGAGGGTGTTGCTCTTGCTCTTGACCGAACGCTTGGCCAGCGTCACGGCCTCAGCCGCCGAGGTGGCCTCGTCCAGCATGGAGCCGTTGGCGATGTCCATGCCGGTGAGGTCGGTCACCATGGTCTGGAAGTTGACCAGCGCCTCCATGCGGCCCTGCGAGATTTCGGCCTGGTAGGGTGTGTAGGCGGTGTACCACGCGGGGTTCTCGAGGATGTTGCGCAGGATGACGCCCGGCGTGTGGGTGCCGTGGTAGCCCTGGCCGATGAAGCTTTTGTAGAGCTTGTTCTTGCCAGCAATCACCTTCAGTTCGGCCAGCGCACCGGCCTCGGTGATGGGATCGGGCAGCTGCATGCCGGCCGAGCGGCGGATGGCCGGCGGCACGACCGCATCGATCAGCGCGGTGCGGCTGGGCACGCCGATCGCGGCGCACATCAGGGATTCATCAACGGCATCCGGCCCGATGTGGCGGGCGTGGAACTCGGTGGCGTCTTCGAGGATGGAGAGCGGCGTCGGCATGGCAGGGCTACAGCGTCAGGGGGTTCAGAGCGTCTTGAGCAGGGCGTCGTAGGCGGTGGCGTCCATCAACGGATCGAGCTGGGCGGGGTTGCTCAGCTTCACCTTGAAGAACCAGCCGGCCTTCAGCGGGTCGGAGTTGGCGAGCGACGGGTCATCACGCAGGGACTCGTTCACCTCGGTGATCTCGCCATCGACCGGCATGTAGACGTCAGCGGCGGCCTTGACCGACTCGACGACGCCGGCGACTTCCTTCTCGGCGTAGGTCTTGCCGACTTCCGGCAGGTCCACGAAGACGACGTCACCCAGGGCGTCCTGGGCGTGCACGGTGATGCCGACCGTGGCGGTGCCATCGCCGTGGACTTCGATCCATTCGTGGTCGGGGGTGTACTTGATGGACATTGGAAACTCCTCAGGTGAAAGAGATAAAGATCGCGGCGGTGACCGTATCAAAACTAGCGGCACTCGTGGAGCCGGCTTTGCCGGGCCACTGAGTGCGCCCCCTTGAGGGGGCCGGCGAAGCCGGTACGGGGTGGGCTCAGCCTCTGTAGTAGCGGTTGGGGGTGAACGGAGTGGAGGAGACCACCATGGGCGTGCGCTTGTCGCGCACGATGGCGAAGACTTCCGTGCCGACGGCGGCATGGGCCGTGGCAACGTAGGCCAGGGCGACCGGCTGGTTGACCGTGGGGCCGAGCGTGCCGCTGGTGACGACGCCGATCTCGGTGCCGTCAGCCGTCACGATCTTGGCGCCTTCGCGCACGGGCATGCGCTCCTTGCCCACCAGGCCGACGCGCTTGCGGGCCGGGCCGCTGGCGAGCTGCGCGTCGATGACGGCGGCACCCGGATAGCCGCCCGCACGGGCGCCACCGGCGCGGCGCACCTTCTGGATGGCCCAGGTGATGCTCGCCTCGACCGGCGTGGTGGTGGTGTCGATGTCGTGGCCGTACAGGCACAGGCCGGCTTCCAGGCGCAGGGAGTCGCGCGCGCCCAGGCCGATGGGCTTGACCTCGGCATGGCTCAGCAGCTTGCGGGCCAGCGCCACGGCGTCGTCTTCATGGACGGAGATCTCGTAGCCGTCTTCGCCGGTGTAGCCCGAGCGGGTCAGGAAGGTGTCGATGCCGTCGAGCTGAAAGAAGCCGCCGGTCATGAAGGTCAGCTTGGCGACCTCCGGGTTCAGGCGCGACAGCACGGTCACGGCCTCGGGGCCCTGCAGGGCCAGCAGCGCCCGTTCCGGCACGGGGATGACCTCGCAGCGGCCGGCGAGGTGCTTTTGCATGTGGGCGATGTCCTGGTCCTTGCAGCCGGCGTTGACCACGACGAAGAGGTCGTCCGGGCGCTTGCAGACCATCAGGTCGTCCAGCAGGCCGCCCTGGTCGTTCGTGAACAGGGCATAACGCTGCTTGAACACGCCCAGGTCGATGATGTCCACCGGCACCAGGCTTTCCAGTGCGGCAGCAGCGTCAGCACCCACAAGGCGCACCTGGCCCATGTGCGACACGTCGAACAGGCCGGCGGCCGCCCGGGTGTGCTTGTGTTCGGCCATCACGCCGGTGGGGTATTGCACCGGCATGTCGTAGCCGGCGAAAGGCACCATCTTGGCGCCGAGCTCGACGTGGAGGGCGTGAAGAGGCGTTTTCAGCAAAGAGGACATCAAGAGCTCCGACGGAATTCGGGTTTGGATGTCCTCGCTGTCCGGGGTACCTGAGAGATTGACAAGGCGGTTGGCAGTCCCGCGCAAGCTTGCCCCTTCGGTGGGCGGGCTGCAATCCTGGATTGGCCCGCCTCTCTCCAGTGAGGAACGCCTGGAGTGTGAGCCACCGGGGGCGCCACCTCAAGACGTTTGTCAGTCCTTTTGCCTGAGCGTTCGGATCGTGAAACCCTGCGCCTTCGGCGGCCCCCAACTGCACCGGGGCGCTCTCCTGACGGGCGGGATTCTAGCGGGGTGAAGCTTCCTCGAACCGGTCGACCTTGCGAATGCTTGCGAATTGCCAGCTCCACAGGCCCACCACGCCCAGGGTGCACAACGCCCCCGTCAGTGCGGCCGGCACCGCACCCAGCCAATGGGCGGCCGTGCCGGCGCGGAATTCGCCGAGTTCGTTGGACGAGCCGATGAACAGCATGTTCACCGCGTTGACGCGGCCACGCATGTCGTCGGGCGTGGAGAACTGCACCAGCGCACCGCGGATGTACATGCTGACCATGTCGGCCGCACCGGCCACGGCCAGGGCGACGAGGGACAGCCAGAACCAGTGCGACAGGGAGAACACCAAGTTGGCCAGGCCGAAGACCGCCACCGCCCAGAACATCCGCCGGCCCACATGCCGGTCAAACGGCCGGGCCGCCAGATAGAAACCCGTGATGACCTCGCCCGCCGCCATGGCGCTGCGCAGTGCGCCCAGCCCTGCGGGGCCGACCTTCAGCACCTCGTGCGCGTAGACCGGCAGCAGGGCGACCACGCCCCCCAGCAGCACCGCAAAGAGGTCGAGCGAGATCGTGCCCAGGATGATGGGCCGTGAGCGGATGAAGTGGATGCCCGCGCCGAAGCGTTGCCAGATCGTGCCCGTGGCCGCGAGCGCGACGGCCCGCGCCACCGGCACCTGGGTCAGCAGCCCGGTGGCCAGCGTGAGGCTGACCGCGCACACGCCATAGGTGAGCGTGCCGCCGCCCGCCGCGTACAGCAGGCCGCCGACGAAGGGGCCGCCGATGCTGGCCACCCGCAGCAGCATGCTGTTGGCTGCCAGCGCCTGGGCGAGCTGTTCGCGCGGCACGATCTGCGGCAACAGGCTTTGCAACGCGGGTGCCGAGAAGGCTCGCGCGCAGCCGAAGACGACGAGCACCGCGTAGATGCCGGCCACGCCGGCCGAGCCATGGCCGGCCAGCCACCACAACGCCACCGCGCAGGCAGCGCTCAGGCCCCAGGCCAGTGTGAGGATGGGCTTGCGGCTGTAGCGGTCGATCAGGTCGCCTGCCGGCAGCAGCAGCGCCAGCATGGGCAGGAACTGGGCCAGGCCCACGTAGGCCAGCGCAATGGGCTCGCGGGTCAGGTCATAGACCTGCCAGGCCACGACGACCGCCTGGATCTGGGTGGCCATCACGGCCAGCAGCCGCGCGACAAGGAACTGGGTGAAGCCGGCATGGCGATAGATGCTGCCGGCGGGCGCGGTGGAGGCGGGAGACGACAAGGGAAACAGGACAGCGGCGGGAAGGGCTGCCAGTGTAGGCAGCCCCGCCCGCCGCTGCCGCGGTGGGGTGAGCCGGGCGCCGGGTCAGTCGCCGTTGCCGTGGCCGTGCGCGGCTTCCAGCGCTTCGCCGTCGATGGGCATGGTCTTGCCGTCGGCACCCTCGAAGAACAGCGGCTTGCGGGCCTTGGCCACCGGCGCGATCTGGTTCATGGTGGCGGCGTCGTACAGGCGGCCGTTCTGCATGACCTGGGCAATGCGGTCGCTCTGGCGGATGTCGGCCAGCGGGTTGCCGTCGATGACCACCAGGTCGGCCAGCTTGCCGGGCTCCAGCGAACCGAGGTCCTTGTCGAAGCCGAAGTTGCGCGCCGGGTTGATGGTGGCCGTACGCAGCGCCTCCATCGGCGTCATGCCGCCGAGCACGAACATCCACATCTCCCAGTGCGCACCCAGGCCTTCACGCTGGCCGTGGGCGCCGATCATCGTGTTGACGCCGGCGCGCTGCAGCGCCGTGGCGGTGCGGGCCACGCGGATGATGTTGAAGTCTTCCTCCGGCGCGGTCTCGCGGCGCACCGAGCGCGGCTCCAGCACGGTGCGCGGCACGTAGCGGCTCAGCAGCGGATGCTTCCAGACGTCGGTGCGGGCGTACCAGTAGTGCTCGCCGTCCAGGCCGCCGTAACCCACATTGAGTGTCGGGGTGTAGCCCACGGCCTGCTGACCCCAGAGCTGTTTGACGTCGTCCCACACCTCGGCGATGGGCAAGGCGTGTTCGACGGTGGTGTGACCGTCGACCACCATGCTCATGTTGTTCTGGAACAGCGCGCCGCCTTCGGGCACCACCATCATGCCGGTCTGGCGGGCGGCTTCCAGCACCTGCTGTCGCTGGTCGCGACGCGGCTGCTGGTAGCTCTTCACGCTGATCGCGCCTTCGGCCTTCTGGCGATTCAGGTGGGTGAGGGCGTCGTCCAGGCTGTTGATGAGGCTGTAGAAAGGCGTGCGCGCGCCGTACAGGATGGTGCCCGTCGAGTAGATGCGCGGGCCGGTCACGAGGCCGGCGCGCTGCATCTCGGCCTGCGTGAAGATGGCCGAGCTCACATTGGACGGGTCATGCAGCGTGGTCACGCCGAAGGCCAGCGACGCGAGGTTGATCCAGCTTTGCTGCGGGATCAGGCCGCCGTCGGCCATGGCGCCGTGCCAGTGCGCGTCAATGAAGCCGGGCACGATGGTCTTGCCGCTGGCGTCGATGCGCTTGGCGTCTGCCGGGACGGCCACGTCCTTGCCTACGGCCACGATGCGGTTGCCGTCCACCAGCACCGTGCCGCCTTCGATGACTTCGTCGCCCTTCATCGTGATCACGCGGGCGCCGGTCAGGGCGATCTTGCCGGCAGGCTTGTCGCTGGGCTGGTCAAAGCCGATCTTCTGGCTCGTGGCCTTGTCCTTGCCCTGGGCACTGGCAGTGAAGAGGTTGTCGCCCAGCGTGAAATGCAGTTTCTGGCTGTCACCGCTCCAGTGCAGGCTGTTGGCCGCGTTCACATCGAGCTGACGCACCGGCAGCGCGTCCATCTTGGCCCCGACCGTGATCGTCTTGCCCGCCTGACCTTGCACCGCCGGCAGCGGCATCACATAGGCGTGATAACGCTCCACGAAGCCCAGCCACTGGCCGTCGGGCGACACGCTGTATTCGGCCGCGGCATCGCTGCGCGCGACTTCGGTCTCGCTGCGGTCCTGCAGGTTCAGGCGCATCAGCGAGAAGCGTTGCTCGACCTCGCTCGTGCTGCTGGCCTTGGTGAAGAAGAGCTCGTCGCTGCGGGCCGCAAACTGCGCGCCGCTGCCGTCCTTGCTGATGCGCTCGGTCTTGCCGGAGCCGTCGGCCGCGGCAAGGTAGAGGCCCGTGTCCAGGCTGTGCCAGGGGCTCGTCAGCGCGCCGCCGCGCACCTTGCGGTAGATGAGCCGCTTGCCGTCGGGCGACAGGCGAGGCTCCAGGTATTTGCCCGGTTCCTTGATCAGCACAGTCTCCTTGCCGCTGGCGAGGTCCAGCCGCCGGATCGTGCCCTGGGTGTCGTCGCGCCAGGTGGCATACACGAGGCTCTTGCCATCGCGGGACCAGCTGGGCGCGAACTCGAACGAGTCGTCCTGCTTGGTCAGGCGGCGCGGCGTGCCATCGGGCAGGTCCTTCACGTAGAGGGTGCCGAGCGCCGAGTAGACCACCCGCTTGCCGTCGGGCGACACCTGGGCGCCGCGCAACTGCCGCACAGCGAACTGGTCAGGCGCCACCGTCTGGGCGTAGCGCATGGGCTCACGCAGCTCGCGGGTGTCCTTCACGTGGAAAGGGATGGCGCTGGCCGTGCTCTTGAACGGGTCGACGCGCCAGATCTTGCCCTCAGCCCAGACCACCAGCTCCTTGCTGCCGGGCATCCACGCAAAGCTGGGGTAGACGCCCCACATCGCCCAGATCTCCTGCAGGTCGCGCGACAGGCCGTTCCAGGCCGGGAACTCGCGGCCGGTCTGCAGGTCTTTCAGGAACAGGGTGCTCTGGTTGCGCACACGCCGCACGAAGGCGAGGTACTTGCCATCGGGCGAGGGCGTCGGACGCACCGCGCCGCCGGGGCCGGTCACGAAGGGCTCGACCGAACCGTCGCTCAGGTCCTGGCGGAAGATCCTGTAGATCTCGCCGTTGCTGTCCTTGTTGTATTCGAAGGTGCGGCCGGGCGTGGTGTCTTGCGAGTAGTAGAGGTACTTGCCGTCAGGGGAGATGGCCGGTTCGCCGAGGTCCTTCTGCCAGTTGGGCTTCTCGTTGAGCTGCACGCCCTTGTTCTTGGCGGCGTCGGCATCAACGGCGTAGAGCCAGATCTCGCCCGAGCCGGCACTGCGCGTGCCGGTGTAGTGCTTGCGGGCCAGAAGGTATTTGCCGCTGGGGTGCCAGGCCGGGTTGTTCAGCAGCCGGAAGTCTTCCTTGGTCACGGCACGCGCGCCGCTGCCGTCAACGTTCATCACCCACAGGTTGTCGCCGCCGCCGGCATCGCTCAGGAAGGCGATCTGCTTGCCGTCCGGCGAGAAGCGGGCCTGGTGCTCCCAGGCGATGGAATGCGTCAGCGGCTTGGCCTCGCCACCGCTGATGGGCAGGGTGTAGAGATCACCCAGCAGGTCGAACACCAGGGTCTTGCCGTCGGGGCTGACATCGACGCTCATCCAGGTGCCGGTCTGGGTGTCGATGTTGATCGTCTTGGCCACGCCGGGGGGCGTGTTGACATTCCAGGCGGCTGCCGGTTTGGGCGTCTCTTTGGGCGCTTCTTTGGGGGCTTCCTGGGCATGGGCTGCCAGGGCTGCAACCAACAGCAGGGCAGGGGCGACGGGCGGACGAAGCATGGCGGGAAGGGTTGGAATCCAAAACCCAGCATGCTAGCCACGAGGCGCGCGGCCCCCGTTCGTCAGGGGCGGCTCGGCTCACGCTGCGCATGTGTTTCAAGGGTTTCCCTGGGGTGGCGAAACCCTGGGGGCGGTCAGCAGTGCCGCAGGAATTCCTCGAAGACCTCGAGCAGCCGGTCGATGTGGTCGTCGGACGTGGCCGGGGAAACCAGCATCATGCAGTGGAAAGGTGTCAGCACCACGCCGCGGTTGAGCATGAACAGGTGCAGCCACTGCTCCATCAGCCCACTGTCCGCCGCACGCACGTCGGCGGCCCTGCGGGGTGCCCGGGGCATGAACTGCAGCTCCATGCGTGCGCCCAGTCGGGTCACTGTCCAGGGCTGCCCGGCCCGGGCGATGCGCTTGTTGAGCCCGTCTGCCAGGCGCCGGGCGCCAGCCTGCATGCGAGCGTAGGTGGGCGGTGTGTGCAGCGCTGCCAGGCTGGCCCGCAAGGCGGCCAGCGCCAGCATGTTGCCGGACAAGGTGGTGCCGATGCCGCTGTGCCCCTCGGGCGCCGCGCGCTTGGCGGCCTGCATGCGCGCAGCCACGGCGTCGCTGAGGCCGTAGACCGCGCATGGCAGCCCGGCAGCGATGGCCTTGCCCACCACCAGCACATCAGGCGCCAGCCCGCGCTGGCGGCACCATCCCCCGCAGTCGGTGGACACGGTATGCGTTTCGTCCATGATCAACAGCGTGCCGTGCCGTTGGCACAAGGCCTGCGCGGCAGGCCAGAAGCCGGGTTCGGGAGGCACGAGGCCGCAGTTGGTCAAGGCGGGTTCGGCAAGGAGCGCTGCCACCTGCCCGTCGGCGAGCGCGGCGGCCAGAGCGTCGAGGTCGTTGAAGGGCACGACGCGGGTGGTGTCGGCATGGCTGTGCAGGCTGCCGAGTGCGGAGGGGCGGTCTACCACGCGGCCATCGTCCAGGCGGTCGACCAAGGTGTCGTCCACCGCCCCGTGATAGCAGCCGTCGAACACCACGATGGCGCGGCGCCCTGTGCTTGCGCGGACCCAGCGCAGCACGAACCGGTTGGCGTCGCTGGCACTCAGCGTCACCTGCCACTTCGGCAGGCCGAAGACCTGCGTCAGGCGCTCGCCCACCTCGGCCGCGGCGTCGCTCGGCAGCATGCAGGTCAGGCCGTGCCGGGCCTGCGTGGCAATGGCCTCGGCCACAACCGGCGGGCTGTGTCCGAACATGGCGCCGGTGTCGCCGAGGCAGAAGTCGGCGTAGTCCAGGCCGTCCACGCAGCGTAGCCGGCTACCCTGGGCCTGCGCGATGAAGAGCCCGTGCGGGTTGGGCCAGTCACGCATCCAGTGCATCGGCATGCCGAAGAGGTAGTGCGCATCGGTGCGCGCCTGCAGGGCCGCGCTGATGGGGTGGCGCTCGGAGAAACGTGCCTGTTCGTCTTGAAGGGCTTGGCGCAGGCGGTCGGCGTGAAGGGGCGGCGGTTCAGCAAAGGGCATGCGATCGATGCTATCGACCGCCCCCGCGGCCTGGCGCAAGTGGTTGCTCGCCGCGGCTCCAAGTGGCTCCATCCCGCACCGAGTCGGGCCCTAGGCTGCCGGCCGAGCTGGCCGCGTGGTGCGGGTGGCGCCGACCTTGGCCAACCTGGATGGGGGATGCGATGGCATCGTCAGACTTTGCTTATGCGCAACCGGGCGCTCATTTCGCCAGTTGCCCGCCGCTGGCCGCGCAGCCCTTGGCGGTGCTGGGTGTGCCGTGGGATGGCAGCGTGACGCACCGGCCAGGCGCCCGCTTCGGGCCGGAGGCCATTCGCCGTGCCAGCCAGATGCTTTGCGATGCGACGCATCCGGTGTTCGATCTGAGCCCGCTGCCGTGGTTGGGCGATGGCGGCAACCTGCGGCTGCCCAATGCGAGCGGCCTGGCGGCTGCGCGCGAGGCCATCTTCGCGCAGGCATTGCCGCGGGTGCAGGCGCATCACTGCGTGTTCCTGGGCGGTGACCATGCCGTCACGCTGGCCTTGCTGCGCGCCGTGCACCAAGTGCACGGGCCGGTGGCTTTGCTCCACTTCGATGCCCATTGCGACACCTGGCGTGACCATTTGGGCGAGCCCTCAGGCCATGGCACCTGGGTGCGGGAAGCGGTGGAGCAGGGGCTGGTGAGCGCATCCCACTGCGTTCAGGTGGGGCTGCGCTCCGCGGCCGATCGGGAGGCGCGCGAGTACGTACGCGACCAGGGCGGCTTGACGTTCAACGCGCGCGAGCTGTGGGGCCGTGAGGGCGACCTGCTCGCCCCCTGCCTGGATGCGGTGCAAAGGCGTCTGGGCGCCCGCCCGGTGTATCTGTCGCTGGACATTGATTGCCTGGACCCCGCCTTCGCGCCGGGCACCGGCACGCCGGAGCCCGGTGGCCTGACCACCAGCCAGGTGCTCGCCTGTCTTGAGGGGCTGGCCGGGCTTAACTGGGTGGGCATGGACTGCGTGGAGGTCTGCCCGGCCTACGACCATGCTGAACTGACCAGCCAAGCCGCTGCCGCGCTGGTCTGGACTTACCTCAGCGCGCAGGCTGCGCGCCTGGCCAGGTCCTGAAAGGCTGTCATGGACTTGGGTGCCAAAAACCTGGAGCTCGGCCGGGACTGCTACTACGAGCGCACCGTGCAACGTCAGGCGCTGCCGGCGCTGGCCTGCGCAGCGCATACGGAGGTGCTGGTCGTCGGCGGCGGCCTCGCGGGGATGTCATGCGCGCTGGATCTCGCCGAGCGTGGCCGGGACGTGCTGCTGCTGGATGCCGGCCTGTTGTGCGCGCAAGCCTCGGGTCGCAATGGCGGCCAGGCCATCGCGGGTTACGCCTGCGGCCAACCGGCGCTGGAAGCCATGCTCGGGTTCACCGATGCCCGCAGGCTCTGGGAGCTCTCGCTGGCGAGTCTTGCGCTGATGCGTGAACGCATCTCGCGCCATCGCATCGACTGCGGCGCGACTTGGTCCTACCTCACCGTGGCCGATCGGCCGGCCAAGGCGCGAGCGCTGCGGCACGAGGCGATGCACATGCTGCGCCTGTATGGGCATGACATGCCTTACGTGGAAGGGGCCGAGCTGGCCCGGCACATCGGCAGTTCTCGGTATGAGGCCGGCCTGCTGGACCCGGCATCGGGCCACCTGAACCCGTTGCAGTACGGCCTTGGGCTGGCGCGGGCTGCACAGGCGCTCGGGGCGCGGCTGCATGAGCCGGTGCGCGCTGAGCAGGTCCTGCTGGCGGGCAACTGTGGTCTGTTGTGGCAGTCCCCCGACCTCGCACCTGCGCTACGGCCCCGCATCATGCCGGTCGGCACCTACGTGGTGGCGACCGAGCCGCTGCCTGAGGCGACGGCGCATGCGCTGTTGCCCACGCAGGCGGCGGTGTGCGACAACAACTTCGTGCTCGACTACTACCGCATCGCGCCGGACCGACGTCTGCTCTTCGGTGGCCGCGTCAGCTACACCACCGCCACGCCCGGCAGGCTGACCGAGGCGATGCGCCAGCGCATGTTGCGGGTCTTCCCACAGCTGTCCGGCACGCGCATCGAGCACACCTGGGGCGGCTTCGTCGACATCTCGCGTGAGCGGGCGCCCGACTGGGGCCGCCTGGATGAAGGGCTCTACTACGTGCAGGGCTTCAGTGGGCATGGCGTGGCGGCGACGACGCTGGCGGCGCGGGTGGTGGCGCAGGCCATGACGGGGGCGCCCGAGGCCCTGGCGCTGTTCGAGCGCATCCGCCAGAAGCCGTTTCCGGGCGGTGACGCGATGCGCGTGCCGTTGCTGGTACTGGGCACCGCCTACCACCGGCTGCGGGACTGGCTGGGCTGAGGGCAGCCGTGTCAGTCGTTGGTTGAACGCGCCGAGGACAAGGCGCGTGCGATGAGCTGAGCCAGTCGGCGCCCGTCTTCGGCCATCCGGCCCAGAGGGGCGTAGCCATAACCGATGACGAGTCCGCTGATCTGGCGTCGCGCCACCGCGTATCGCGACAGCGCGCGAACGGTCAGGCCGTGCTGTGCCGCCTGGGCCGCCAGGGCGACGTCATCCACCTGCGGGCTGAAGTGCAGGCACAGGTGCAGGCCTTGCTCAGCGCCGCCGATGCGCACTTGCGGGCCGAGGCATGGCTGCAGTGCGCGCAGCAGGGCGCTGCGCCGTTGCGCGTAGTGCTGGCGGGCACTGCGGATGGTGGCGTGGAAGTGGCCCATCTCGATGAATTCCGCCATCGCCACCTGCTGATGCATCTGCCCGGGGCGGTGCAGGTCATAGTGCACCCGCTTGAAGGCTTCCACCCACATCGACGGCACCACCATGTAGGCCATCTTGATGCCAGGGTAGAGCGCCTTGGAGAAGGTGCCCAGGTAGAACACCCGCTCGTGCGTGTCCAGCCCATGCAGGGATGACATCGGTTCGCCGGCGAAGTGGAACTCGCTGTCGTAGTCATCCTCCAGCACCCAGGCTTGGGCGTCGTGCGCCCATTGCAGCAGCGCGTGGCGGCGCTCCAGCGACAGCACGCCCCCGGTCGGGTATTGATGAGACGGCGTGACGTAGACCACCCGGGCCGGCGGCGCATGGCGGCACAGGGCGACATTCAGCCCCTGTGCATCGGTCGGGATGCCGTGCAGCTTCAGGCTGCTGGCGCGGAAGGTCTGTGCGGCGCCCCAATAGAGCGGGTCTTCCACCCAGACCGTATCACCGGGGTCGGCCAGCAGCGTCATGCACAGGGCCAGCGATTGCTGGGTTCCCGCGGTCACCAGCACCTGATCGGCGTTCAGCGTCATGCCGCGCGTCAGCCGCAGGTGCTGGGCGATGGCGCGCTTGAGCGGCGTGAAGCCGCCGGTGTCGTTGTAGTCGAGCATGTCGGCATAGGACAGTCGCCAGTGCTTGTTCTGCAGCTTCTGCCACACCGCCAGCGGGAAGGGCGAGAAATCCGGCAGGCCTTGCGTGAAGGGCTGCACCTCCAGCTCGTCAGCCATGGCTTGCTTGAGCAGCCTCGCGCCACGCGCCGACACCCGGCGCGGCACGGTCGGTGACAACGGGCGCGACGGCGCGAGCCGCGTCGCGGGCAGGGGTCGAACATAGGTGCCGCTGCCATGCCGGCTCTCCACAAAGCCCTCAGCTTCCAGGCGGGAAAAGGCGCCAAGCACGGTGTTGCGCGCCACGCCCAGTTCCTCGGCCAGCACCCGACTCGCCGGCAGGCGTGTGCCACTACGCAACACCTGCACTTCGATGGCGGCCTTGACTGCGAGATACAGCTGTTGGCGCAGCGGCCGGCCCGCGGTCTGCGGATCGGCAAAAACAGCGCTCAATTGCTGCTGGAGGAAGTCGGTCGCTGCACCAGCAGGTGCACGAAGTGGCCGGGTACATCGACCACCGTGAGCCGCCCGAGCTGTCCTACGAGGAACAGTACGCGGCGCGCCACCCGGTCCACATCGTCGCCGGCAGCGCCTTGGCAGGCTGGGCGGGTGACGACGGGAACTCGCCGGTCACGCCCATGGCGACGACGGCTTCGGGGACCGTCATCAGCCAGGCCACGGCTGACATGCTGTGCGCCCGCGAGGAGACCTTCGGCCCGGTGGCGCCGGTGTTCCGCTTCCACACGGAGCAGGAAGCCGTGGCCGCGGCGAATGCCACCGAATTCGGCCTCGCCAGCTACTTCTACAGCCGTGACGTCGGCCGCATCGCGCGGGTCAGCGAGGCGCTGGAGTACGGCATGGTGGGCGTCAATGTCGGTCTGCTGGCCACCGAGCACGTGCCGTTCGGCGGCGTCAAGCAGTCAGGCCTCGGACGCGAGGGCTCGCGCCATGGCATGGACGAGTACCTGGAGATGAAGTTCGTCTGCGTCGGCGATGTCATGCAGAAGCCCGGCAGCTAGCGCACAGCGGGCGGAAGGGCAACGTCATCACCCTAAAGCCAGGCTGAGGGCTTGCGCCAACGCCAGGTTTTGTCCGGATGTCCAGGCGGCCTGGGCTCGGTCGGGGGCGAGTTGAGCGGCGGCCAGCCGCCTCACCCGGGCCAGTTGGCGGGACTCGCGCACCCCGAGGGCACCCAGATGCCGTTGCCAGTAGTGCTGGCTGAAGGCTGCCAACTGCAGTGCTGCCTCGGGCTGACGCAGTCGCGCAAGAAGCCGCGGGAACATCTGCAGGCTGAGCGCACGCGCATGCAGGTGATGCCGGGCGTGGGCGATGCCCAGCGACTGGCGCGCCGCGGTGAGTGCCGCCGTCCAGTCGCGTCGGGCCGCGTGGGCCATGGCGAGGGTATAGGCTGCATCGAGCTGGCCGACGCCGTCGCCGTCCGCCTGGGCCATGCGCTGGCAGGCCATGATCCATTCAACCGCGGTCGTCACGTCGCCGAGCTCGATAAGGCATTGCGCCCGATTGCGCAGCCGCGCTGCGGCCTGGCGCGCGTGGCCGACCGTTTCCCACAGCTCCTGCGATCGGGCGTAGAGCGCCTCGGCCTGTGCCGGCTGGTCCCGTGAGATGGCGATGGCGGCGAGCTGCTGCCAGGCCCGGGCTTCGGTGGCGGCATCGCCCACCCGGCGCGCCAGGGATACCGCCTCTTCCAGCGGTCGCGTCTGGCCTTGTTCCCGGTTGTCGCCGGCCAGCAGCACCCAGGCTCGGCGCACCAGGGCCGGGGCGCGGGCCGCCGGGTCATTGCCGGCAAGTTGCAGCGCCAGCTCTGCTTCTGCGAGCGCCAGCGCCCGGTCGCCATGTGTAAAAGCCAGATGCGCCCGCAGTTCATGGCCGGCGGACTGCGGTGGCGCCGCCTGCAGCAAATGGCCCAGCTGGTCCACCAGCCGCCGGTCCACGCCATCGCTCTCCCAGCAGGGGCCCATGGCCAGCGCCAGCTGCAGACCTGTGGCGGCGTCACCGTCATCCACGGCGCAGCCGATCAACGCCCGAGCCAGGTCGCGACGGGGCTGCCAGTGGGTGATGGGTGCCTGCCAGCCCAGCGCCAGCGCCCAGTCACGCAGCGCAGTGCGCAGCTGACCTCGGGCCGCACGCTGCGCGGACGGCGTCACCCGTGCCAGCACGCCACGCCGCAGCAGCTCCAGCAGGCGGTAGCGCGGCTCGGCGTCGTCGCCGGTCTGCACGAGGCTGTGGCCGGTCAGCTCGGCCAGTGCCTCGGGCGTGCCGTCGAGGGCAGCGACATCGGCCCAGGCAAACGGGCCCGGCAGGGCGGCGAGGCGGTCCAGCAGCGCACGGGGGCCATCGCCCAGCAGGCGCAGGCTCCAGTCGAGCAGGCCCACCATCGAGGCATGCCGGGGGGCGCGGGTCGGGTTGGCCAGCCAGGAGGGCATGGCGCTGCCATCGGTTGGCGCCTCGCGCCACTGCGCCAGCATCTGCGCGGGTGAGAAGCTGCGCACGCGCGCCGCGGCCAGTTCAAGCGCCAGCGGCAGGCCTTCCAGGGCGGCGATCAGCTCGGTCAACGCGGCCTGGTTCTCGCGGCTGGCGTGAAAGTCCGCCCGCACGGCCCGGGCCCGGTCGATGAACAGCGCCTGGGCCGTGTCTCCCTCGTCGGACAAGGGCTGCACGTCCACGAGGGTCTCGCCATCCAGTTCCAGCGCATGCCGCGATGTGACGAGCAGGCACAGTGCAGGCGACAGCGCCAGCAACCGCTCAGCCGCAGCAGCCACGATGCCGATGGCCTGTTCGGCGTTGTCCAGCACCAGCAGGCGCACGGCGGCAGGGTCTTGCAGAGCGGCCTCGATGGCCGGCCAGCCGCCGCCGGGAGGCACGGTCAGGGCGCGCTCCAGCGCGCTCACCAGCGCCGCTTCATCGCGCACCTCGGCCAGCGCCGCCATGCCGCAACTCCAGTGCTGTTGCCGGTACTGCAGCCAGGCCAGTTCCACCGCCAGACGGGTCTTGCCCACGCCGCCAGGGCCGATGAGCGTGGTCAGCCGGGTCTCGGGCCAGCGCGCGGCCAGGGCGTCGAGCCGGCCCGGCGGCGCGAAATAGCGGGTCAGGTAACGCGGCAGGCTGGTGGCCATGGTCGCCACCGCGGGCAACGGCGGGGCGGCGGCAGGCACGGCCGGCACAACCGGGGGGCGCGGCGCCGGCAAGGCGTCGGCCAGGGCCCCGAGCCGATGCCGTTCGGCCACCACCCAGTCATCAAAAAAACCGGGCAGCAGCTCGCCGCGCTCCTGCGCAGGCAGCCGCCCAGCCTCCAGCTCGGCCGCGTCGGTGACGAGAGCGCCGGGCAGCAATGAGACCTGCAGGCGGTCAGCCTGGAAGACGGGGGCCTCCTCGGTCTCCAGCAGGGCGCGCAACGTGGACAGGGTCTGGCGCAGCCGGTTGCGTCCCACGTCCAGCTCCACCCCGGGCCAGAGCAGTTCGACGAGTTCTTCCCGCGGATGCTGCCGGCGAGGCTGCAGGGCCAGCCGGGCCAGCAGCAGCACGGCGGCGCGGCTGGGCAGCCGGGTCAGCTCGACGCGGCCTGCACGTTCGACCTCAAGCCCTCCGAGCAGCCGCAGGCGCAGCATGTGAGGACGTCAGCTCAGGGCCACAGCCACCACAGCAGCAGGCCGCCAAATACCACCCACTGGATGGCGTAGTAGGCGAAGCGGCTCCTGGCCTTGATGCGCTTGCCGAACAGGCGCACCTGCTGCACGTAGCCGAACGCCTTGTTGATGCCGCCGGTCTTGTCGCTGTCGGAGTTGGGGGCTGCTGCCGCCCGGATCAGCGTGTGGCTGATGAAGTGGTTGAAGGCCCGGGCGACGGGATTGTTCAGCGGGCGCTCCACGTCGCAGAACAGGATGATGCGCATCTGGTCGGACTGGTTCTCGGCGTAGTGCAGATAGGTCTCGTCGAAGATGACGCCCTGGCCGTCGCGCCAGGAATAGCGCTCCCCGTCGACCGAGATATAGCAGCGGTCATCGTTGGGCGTGACCAGGCCCAGGTGGTAGCGCACCGAGCCGGCAAACGGGTCGCGGTGGGTGACGAGACGGCCACCCGGGGGCAGGGCGGCGAACATCGCCGCCTTCACGGTCGGGATGCGCTGCAGCAGTTCGGTCGTGACGGGGCACAGCTCGCGGGCCGACGGGTGGGCGTCGCCATACCACTTGAGGTGAAAGCGCGTCCAGCCGGTCTTGAAGAAGCTGTTGAACCCGGCGTCGTTGTACTTGTCGCTCTTCTTGATCTCGCCGGCTTCGGCCAGCTTGAAAGCCTCGGCGCGGATGTCCTGCCAGTGGTCCTCCAGCAGCTTGAGTTCGGGGAAGCCCGACACCGGCAGGTAGGGCTTGGCCGGCAGCTTGGAGAACAGGTACATCAGGCAGTTGATCGGCGCCATGAAGGTGGAGTGGTCCATCAACTGGCGGAAGAAGCGCAGCCGCACCCGGCCCCGGAAATGCACGTAGACGGTGCTGGCGATGAAGACCGCCACGATGGCGATCTTGAAGTAGGGGATGTCGTGGTTCATCGTGCGTAGAAATCGGCCTCGCCCGGTGGGCGGGACTTGAAGCGCTTGTGCAGCCAGAAGTACTGGTGCAATTGTCGGCGCGCCTGGGCTTCGATCACCGCGTTCATGCGGGTGGCGTCGGCCACGACGTCGTTCGTCGGGAAATTGTCCAGCGGCGGCTCGATGACCAGCGTGTAGCCATCAGCCTCGCGGCGCGGATAGCAGGGCAGCACCGCCGCCTGCGTGACGGCGGCCATGCGTGACAGCCCGCCGATGGTGGCCGCGGGCACGCCGAAGAAGGGCACGAACACCGAGTCGCGGTGGCCGAAATCCTGGTCGGGCAGGTAGTACAGCCGGTATCCGTCGCGCAGCGCGCGCAGTGTGGGCCGGGTGCCCTGCTGGCGGGCGAAGATGATGCCGGTGCCGAACCGCAGCCGCTTGGCGCGGAAGAAGGCATCCAGCCAGGGGTCTTTTTGCACCGAATAGATGCTCACCACGCGGGTCTCCAGCGAGACCCGCAAGCCAGCGAGGTCCAGCCCGGTGAAGTGCGGCATCATCAGGATGACATTGCGGCCCTCCAGCGCCTGCAGGTGCGCCAGGCCCTCGATGCGCACCAGTCGCTTGAGCTGCTCCTGTGAGGCGAACCAGCCGTAGCCGTACTCCAGCAGCATCTGCACCATGGCCACGAAATGCCGGCGCAGCAGCCGGCGGCGGGCCGGTTCATCCAGCTCCGGCAGGCACAGCCGCAGGTTGACCTCGCCAATGTGGCGGCGGGACGTGGGCAGCAGGTAGATCAGGCTGCCGACGAGCCAGCCCAGGGCCGAAATGGCGCGAAATGGCAGCCAGCTCAGCAGCCGCACCACGCCCACGAGCAACTTCACGCCCACGCGGCCCCCTCGATGATTTGCATGTCCGGCATCGACACTTCCAACGACTTCCAGGGGCGGCATCGTAGTGGCTGCACGCCCGGCTGGCGACTCGCCGGGGCTTGACCGTGGTCAAGGGCCGGCGGTGCCGTGGCCTCTATGGTGACGGTCAAGTCCATGGCCTGATGCCCTTCATGAACCTGGTTCACCCCGCTTCGCCACCTGTCATCCGTCATTTGCCGCTGCGGGCTGGGGGCTGAGCCATGCGAAAGGCTCATCTTGCGGCCGGCGTTGTCATTGCCCTGGTGATGGGGCTGCTGTTGGCCTCGCGCCTCATGGGGCCGCAGCTCAGCAGCGTGCAGGTGGTGCCGCGCGACCTCGTGCGCACCGTGGTGGCGACCGGTCGCGTGGAAGCGCCGCACCGCGTGGAGCTTGGTGCCCAGATGGTGGCGTCGGTGGCCTCGGTGCCCGTGATCGAAGGGCAGGCGGTGCAGGCCGGGGAGGTGCTGATCCGGCTCGAAGCCGATGAGCTGAGCGCCGCGGTGCGGGAGGCCGACCTTGCCGTCGCGCAGGCGCAGGCCCGGCTGCGGCAACTGCAGGAGGTGCAACGCCCGGTCAGCGGGCAGGCCCTGCGCCAGGCTGCGGCGACGCTGGAGAACGCCCGCGCGCAGCTGCAGCGCCAGGAGGACCTGTTCCGCCGCGGCTACATCGGCCAGGCGACGCTGGACGAGGCGCGCAAGGCGCTGGCGCTCGCTGATGCCCAGCTCGCTGCCGCCCAGCGCCAGCACGACACGACACTGGCTGGCGGCAGTGACGAAGCCATCGCCACCACGGCGCTGGCCCAGGCCAGGGCGGGTGCAGAGGCCGCCCGCGCACGGTTTCAGCATGCCACCGTGACCGCGCCGGCGGCGGGCACCATCATCAAGCGCGACGTCGAGCCGGGCGATGTGGTTCAGCCGGGCAAGACGCTGCTGGTGCTGTCGCCCAGCGGGGAGACGCAGCTGATCGTGCAGTTCGACGAGAAGAACCTCGGCCTGCTCGTCGTGGGTCAGCCCGCCCTGGCCTCGGCGGATGCCTTCCCTGACCAGCGCTTCGCCGCGGAGGTGGTCGCGATCAGCCCGGGCGTGGATGTGCAGCGCGGATCGGTGGAGGTGAAGCTGCGCGTGCCTCAGCCACCGGCCTATCTGCGCCAGAACATGACGGTTTCGGTGGACGTCGAGGTGGCGCGGCGGCCGCAGGCGCTCGCGGTGCCGCTGGAGCTGGTGCACGAGGCCGAGGGCGGCTCGCCCTGGGTCTGGGTGATCGAGGGCGGGCGCACGCGTCAGCAGGCTGTGCAGCTCGGCCTGAGGGGCGCAGGCCAGGTGGAGGTGACGCAGGGCCTGCGCGCCGGCGACGAGGTCACGGCAGGCCCCTCGCGAGAAGGCGCCCGCGTGAGGGCGTCCGGCGCATCTTCATGAAGTCGTGGCAGCCTTTCGAGTGGATCGTGGCCTCACGGCTGCTGCGCGATGGTCGCTGGCAGACCGTCTTCATCATCAGCGGCGTGGCCATCGGGGTGGCCGTGATCGTGTTCATGTCGGCGCTGCTGAACGGCCTGCAGGCGAACTTCATCCGCCGGGTGCTCACAGCCCAGGCCCACATCCAGCTGCTGCCGCCCAAGGAGGCGGTGCGCGCCCTGCGGCCCGCCGCGCCGGGCGCGCTGGAGGCCGCCACCCTGCAGGCTCCGCTGCAGCGACAAAAATCCATCGACCAATGGCAGGCGGTTGCCGCCCAGATACGCACGATGCCGGAGGTGGTGACGGTGTCCCCCACGGCCGCCGGTTCGGCCCTGGTCGTGCGCGGCGAGGTGACCCGGGCGATCACGCTCGCGGGCATCGACCCGGAGCTCTATTTCCGAGTCGTGGCGCTGCCGGAGAAGATCGTGCGCGGCAGCACCCGCCTCAACGCCGCTGACATGCTCATCGGCAATGAACTGGCCGATGACCTCGGTCTGGCCGTGGGCGACAAACTGCGCGTGACCGCAGGCACCGGCGGCGACATGGTGTTCACCGTCAGCGGCATCTTCGACCTGGGCAACAAGGGCGCCAACCAGCGCAGCACGTTTGTGGCCCTGCACACCGCGCAGGGCCTGCTCGGCCTGCAGGGCGGAGTGTCCAGCCTCGAAGTGACGGTGTCGGACATCTACGCCGCCGAGGACGTCGCCCAGCGCATCACCGCGCGCACCGGGGTTCAGGCCGACAGCTGGATCAAGACCAACGCCCAGTTCTTCAGCGCGGTGCAAGCCCAGGTGAGCGCCAATACGGCGATCCGCTTCTTCGTGGGGCTGTCGGTTGCCTTCGGCATCGCCAGCGTGCTGTTCGTGTCGGTGGTGCAGCGCTCCCGGGAGATCGGCATCCTGCGCGCCATGGGAGTGACCCGACAGCGGGTGCTGCGGCTCTTTCTGCTGCAGGGCGGCCTGCTGGGGCTGGCCGGTTCTGCCGTGGGCTCGCTGGTCGGCGCCGCGGCGCTGGTTATGTGGCGTGAGCTGGCGCGTGGCCCCGACGGCCAGCCGCTGGTGCCGGTGACCCTGGAGGCGACGCTGTTCGTGGTGGCGCTGCTGCTGGCCACCATGACGGGCGTGCTGGCGGCCATGGCACCTGCGCTGCGCGCGGCTCGACTTGACCCGGTGGTGGCCATCCGTGGATGAACGCAGCGACACGGTCGTGCGCTTGCAGGGCGTGCGCAAGGCGTTCAACCTGGGCCAGCCCTCGGAGGTGGAGGTGCTGCATGGCATTGACCTGGACCTGCGCGCCGGCGAGTTTTGCGCCGTCATCGGCCCGTCGGGCTCAGGCAAGAGCACGTTGCTGAATCTCATCGGCCTGCTCGATCGCCCCACCGCCGGGCAGCTCGCCGTGTGCGGTCAGCAGACCACCGCGCTGGACGACGCCGCCCTCACACGTCTGCGGGGCCGCAGCATTGGCTTCGTCTTCCAGTACCACCACCTCATCGGCGCCTTCACGGCGGTGGAGAACGTGATGATGCCGATGCTGGGTGATGCCGGCTTCCCGACCTCGGGCATGCGCGAGCGGGCGCTGGCGCTGCTGCAGAGCGTGGGGCTGTCGCACCGCGCGAACAACCTGGCCACGCACCTGAGCGGCGGCGAGCAGCAGCGGGTGGCCGTGGCCCGATCGCTCGCCATGCAGCCCGCCGTGCTGCTGGCCGACGAGCCCACGGGCAACCTCGACACCCAGTCTGCCGAGGTGGTGTTCAGCCTGCTGCGCGAGGTGAACCGCGAGCACGGCACGGCAGTGCTGTTCGTGACCCACAACCCGGCGCTGGCCGCTCGGTGCGACCGAACGCTGGAGGTGGTGGACGGCCGAATCAGTCGACCGAGCTGAGTGCCGGCCTCACGGCCCGGGTCACGCGGACGACATGCACCGGGTCGTGCGCATCCGCGCTCATCTCGAAGCCCAAGGCCTTCGCCAGGCTCAGCATGCCGTGGTTCTCGCGCAGCACATCGCCCACGATGCGCTGCGTGCCACGGGCCGTGGCGTAATCCAGCAGCCGTTGCATCAGCAGCCGCCCCAGACCGCGCCCCTGGAGGTCGCTACGCACCAGCACCGCGAACTCGGCCTCGGTGTTGTCGGGGTCGCGTACGAGGCGGGCGACGCCCAGGGTCTGCTGTGCGGCGTCCACCGCGATGAAGGCCATCTCGCGCTCGTAGTCGATCTGCGTGAGCCGCGCGAGTTCGTCGTGCGACAGCCGGTGCGGCGCCTGGAAGAAGCGCAACCACAGGTCGTCTGCCGTGACCGCGTCCAGAAAGGCTTGATGCGCGGCTTCGTCCTCGGGGCGGATCGGCCGCAGCAGCAAAGTCTGGCCCTGCCAGGCCACGCGGCTCTCCCATTCGTCGGGATAGGGCCGGATGGCGAAATGCGCCACACCGGCGGGCTTGGCCGGCGAGAGACGGATGCGGCCGTCCAGCGCCAGCGCACCTTGCGCATCGGCCCACAGGGGGTTGATGTCGAGCTCGGCCAGCTCCGGCAGGTCGGCCAGCAGGCGGGCGACCGCGATCAGCACGTCGGCGATGGCATCCAGATCGGCAGGCGCACGCCCGCGGAAGCCGGCGAGCAGACGGCGCACCCGGGTGCGTTCGATCAGGTCCCGCGCCAGCGCGCGGTTCAGCGGCGGCAGGGCCACCGCCCGGTCGGCCAGCACCTCCACGGCCACCCCGCCATGCCCGAACAGCAGCACCGGGCCGAAGATCGGGTCGACGTGCGCGCCAACGATGAGTTCCTGGGCCAGGGGCCGTGTCACCTGCGCCTGCACGCTGAAGCCCTGCAGACGTGCCCTGGGGTGGCTGCGGGCCAGGCTTTCCAGCATCTCCTGAGCGGCCTCTCTGACGGCTTCAGGGTTCTTCAGCCCGAGTCGCACGCCGCCCACATCGCTCTTGTGCAGCAGGTCAGGCGACAGGATCTTGAGCACGACCGGCCCGTCCATGCCGCTTGCTGCCTGTGCGGCGGCCTGCGGGCTGGCGGGCACCTGGGCACTGGGCACCACCGCGATGCCGTAGGCGGCCAGCAAGGCCTTGGCCTCGACCTCGTTGAGCCATTCACGCCCGTCTGCCAGCGCGGCGTCGACCAGCCGACGTGCGGCGGCGCGGTCAGGCGCCGCAATGGTGCTGGCCGCGGGCGTTTCACGCAGAGCCATCTGGTTGCGGCGGTAGGTCTGCATCAACGAGAAGGCGCGCACCGCTTCTTCCGGTGTGTCGTAGCCCGCGATGCCCGCCTGCTCGAAAGTCTGGCGCGCGGGCGCTGCGGTCTGGCCACCCAGCCAGCAGCTCAGCACACGACCCGGGTGCGCGGCGATCAGCGGCGCGCAGGCCTGCGCGATGGCCGCGCTTGACGCAATCGCCGTCGGCGCCTGCGCGAACAGGATGGCGCCCGCCTCCGGCGCGTCGAACAGCGCCTGCAGGGTGTCCACATAGCGCTGCGGCGGCGCGTCGCCAATGATGTCGATCGGGTTGCCCCGCGACCAGTTGGCCGGCAGCACGGCGTCCAGGCGCTGCATCAGCACGGAGTCGGGCTCGGTCAGCGGCACGCCCAGGGCCGAGGCCGCGTCGGCCGCCAGCACGCCGGCGCCGCCGCCGTTGGTCATGACCATCAGCGACTGGCTCGGGTTGTCCCGGAAGCGCGCCAGCGTCTGTGCCGCGATGAACAGCTCTTTGAGCGTGTCCACCCGCAGCATGCCGGCGCGGCGGATGGCGGCGTCCGTCACGATGTCTTCTCCGGCCAGGGCGCCGGTGTGGGAGGCCGCGGCCTTCTGTCCGGCGGGTGCACGGCCGGCCTTCACGACGATGACCGGCTTGACGCGCGCCGCCGCCCGCGCCGCCGACATGAACTTGCGCGGTGACGAGATGGATTCGATGTAGAGCAGGATGGCCCGGGTCTGCGAGTCCAGCGCCAGGTGGTCCAGCAGGTCGCCGAAGTCCACGTCGAGGTGTTCACCGAGCGACACGAGATGCGAGAAGCCAATGCCCTGGCCGTTCGCCCAGTCCAGCAGCGCCGTCAGCAACGCGCCGGATTGCGAGACCAGGGCCAGCGCACCGGGTTTCGCGTCGGCCTGGGTGAAGCTCGCATTCAGCCCGAGGTGCGGGCTGAGCAGCCCGATGCAATTCGGGCCCAGCAGCCGCAGGCCGTGCGGCCGCGCCGCGTCGAGGGCGGCCTGTTTCTGGACAGGTGTGAGCCCTGCCGTGACGACGATGGCCGCCCGGGTGCCGGCTGCGCCCAGGGCCGCGATCAGCCCGGCCACGGTCGCCGGCGGCGTGCACAGCACGGCGAGGTCTGGCGTGAAGGGCAGGGCCGACACGCGCGGATAGCAACGCTCGCCGTCCAGGTTGCTCAGGCGAGGGTTCACAGGTGCCAGCTGACCGGCGAATCCGCCTGCCCTCAGGTTGCGCCACACCGTGGTGCCGACGCGCTCCGGTTTGTCGGATGCCCCGAAGACGGCCACGGTGCGCGGGCGAAGCAGGCGGTCGAGATGGCGCTGGGTCATGGCTCGGGATGTTGACGGCCGGACCCGGCGCAGGGCTTGCGCGAGGTCAATCGACCGCCAGCACGACCGACTTGCCCCCGCGCAGCACGCTGATGCGCGTGCCGTGGAACTTGCGCCAGGCGAGCAGGGCGGCGACGAGGTCGGCACTGCCGTCGACCCGGTGGCCATTCATGTCGACGATGACGTCGCCCACGCGCAATTGCAGTTGTTCGGCGAGACTGCCTTGGGGCACGGCGAGGATGAGCGCACCCGTGGCCTCACGCCGGCCGGCCGCCCACGCGGCCAACGGCGGCACATCATCGAACTGCGCGCCCAGGCGAGGCCGTGCGGCAGAGGCCCCCGGCGTGCGGAACTCGCCGACGATCTGCAGCACGATGTCGATGGGCACCGCCAGACTGGCGCCTGGGCTGCCCGCGGGGCCGACGATGGTGCGAGCGTTCATGCCGACAATGGCGCCCGTTGCGTCGAGCAAGGGGCCGCCGGAGTTGCCGGGGTTGAGGGCCACGTCGCTCTGGATGAACACCAGCTCGCCGTCATCGCCGAAGTGCCGGTCCTTGCCGCTGACGATGCCCGCTGAGGCGGAATGCTCCAGCCCGAAGGGCTCGCCAACCGCCATGACCCAGTCACCCACACGCAGGCGTGCCCCCGGTGCAAACACCGGTCGCACCTTGGGTGCCCCCTCCACGCGGAGGAGGGCAATGTCGGTCGTGTCATCACGCCCCAGCACCTCGGCCTGCACCAGGCGTTTGTCGGGCAGGGCGACGAGGATCTGCTCGACGTCGCCCAGCAAATGGGCTGCGGTGGCGATGCGCCCCTGGTCGTCGATGAAGAACCCCGCGCCGACGCGAGGTTCGTCCTCCCCCGGCGCGAACATATAGACGCCCACGCTCCAGCCCACACCGCGCTGGAAGGCGTCGGCCAGGCTGGTGGGCACGGGCCGCGCGGAGGAGGGCGGTGTCGCGAAGGCCGGGCTCGTCAGGCACAGCAGCGCACCGAGGACGGCAGCCAGGGCAGGGGGAGCGCAGCGAGCCAGGGCTCGACGGGTCTGGGAAGCAGGGCGCATGGGCATGTGCCCACCCTAACGTGTCAGGCTCCAGTGGCCGTTGATGCCAGTCAAGCGGCGCGACATCCGCGCGGCGAAGCCCCCGTCAATGGGACATCAACACCGGCACCGTCATCGACGTGAGCAGGGTGCGTGACACACCGCCGAACAGCCGCTCGGCCCAGCGCGCATGGCCGTAGGCGCCCATGACCACGAGGTCGGCGCCATGGTCCGAGGCCGCATTCAGCAGCGCGTCGCCCACGGACAGCGTCGTCACGTCATGGCGCAAGTCGGAAGCCACGCCGTGCCGCGCCAACCAGTCGCGCACCCGGGTGAGATGAGGCAGGGCGCTGCTGTCCTGGGCGTCGGTGCGCCAATGCACCAAGGTGACGTGATCGGCGGCCTTGAGCACGGGCAGCGCATCGGTCATCGCTCGCAGAGATTCGCGGCTGCCATCCCAGGCCACGAGCACGCGACGCAGGCGCACCGGATCCAGGTGCGTGTAAGGAATCAGCAGCACCGGCCGGGCGCAGCTCAAGAGCAGCCCCTCCAGCGCCGATAGCGCCTGCTTGTAGTGAGGCAGTGAGGGATCGGGCTGCCCCATCAGCAGCAGGTCCGCGCTCTGGGCTTGCTGGGCGAGCGAGTCGGCCGTGGGTGCACGATCCGCCACGGCGTCGAATGACGGCAGGCCGGCCGCGTCACAGCGCAATACGAACTCCTGCGCCAGGTCTTCTGCGCGGCCCAGCAGCGCAGCCGTGGTGCCGGCGATGTGCCCGTCCAGGGCCGCTGCGCTCTGGAACTGCTGCAACTCCGCAGCAGTGACCGGCGCGAGGCCGGTGACGTGCGCCCCCCAGCTGCGCGCCAGCGCGATGGCGATCTGGGTGCGTGCCGCATTGGCGGGCGTGGCATCGAGGTGAACGAGCAGGCTGCGATAGTTCATGGTGTCGGGTCTCAGTCAAAGGTCAGCACGGCGCGGCCGTCGATGCGACCGTTGCGAAGGCTGTCGAAGATGCGGTTGATGTCATCCAGGCGGTACGGCGTGGTGCACGCATGCACGGCGCCGTCGGCGGCGAACTGCAAGGCCTCGTTCAGGTCCTGGCGCGAACCGACGATGGAGCCGCGCACCGTCTTGGCATTGAGCACCACGTCGAAGATCGGCAAAGCGAAGTCCCCGGGAGGCAGTCCGACCATGGACATCGTGCCCCGCTTGCGCAGCATGCCGAGCGACTGCGCGAAAGACTCGCGGGACACCGCGGTGACCAGTGCCCCGTGCACGCCCCCGAGGTCGCGATGCAGCACCTCGACCGGGTTCTCTTCGGCGGAGTTGATGCACAACTCGGCGCCCAGGTCGCGGGCCATCTTCAGGCGGGCGCTGTCAATGTCCACGGCCACCACGCGCAACCCCATGGCCCGGGCGTACTGCACGGCGAGATGGCCCAGGCCGCCGACGCCGACGATGGCCACCCAATGGCCCGGTCGGGCATCCAGCACCTTCAGCCCTTTGTAGACCGTGACGCCCGCGCAAAGGATCGGCGCCAACGACTCGAAGGACAGGGCCGGGGGCAGGTGGCCGACATAGGCCGGGTCAGCCAGCACGTATTCGGCGAAACCGCCATTGACGGTGTAGCCCGTCATCTGCTGCTCATCGCACAGGGTTTCCCAGCCGGTCAGGCAGTGCTCGCAGTGGCCGCAGGCGGTATGCAACCAAGGCACGCCCACGCGGTCGCCCTCGCGGATGCCCTTCACGCCGGCCCCGACCGCTGCCACGGTGCCGACGCCCTCGTGCCCGGGGATGAAGGGCAGGGGCGGCTTGACCGGCCAGTCCCCATCCGCGGCATGCAGGTCGGTGTGGCAGACGCCGCAGGCCGCTACTTTCACGAGGATCTGACCGGGCACCACCTCGGGGACCGGCACCTCCTCAAGGCTCAGCGGCGCACCGTAGGCGCGGACGACGGCGGCTTTCATGCTCGTCATGACGACTCCTGGGGGCATGGCTCAGATGCCATGCCGGCAGCGTAGGAACTCGAGCGCTCGCGCGCTTTGAGGGCGATCAAGAAGGCATGAGTTGCCGGCACACGGTGCGACACACGTTGCTCATGGCGCTTGTTTCATGCCTGGGAGAAGGGCGTTCGTCGCGAACTTCGATCGGCTCAGGGGGCGGCGCCTACTGTTGCGGCCAACCGCAGGGCTTGTCCCTGGGGTTCGTGTCCCCACTCAACGAAACGCTGACTCCGCATGAATGATCTGTTCAAGTTGCCTGGTTATGGCTATGACCCTTCGCTCGAACTCGTCGTCACCGCGCCGCTCTTCCTGAAGCTCAAACGCGCAGCGAGCATGAATGGCCTGTCCGTCGAGAACTTCATGAGCCAGTCGGCCGAGCGCGAAGCCGACCGACTGTTGATGCTGGATGAACTGGCTCGCCAGCGTCAGCAGACCACGACGGTCGCCCCCAAGACCGGCGCTCAGCGGCCACTGAGCAAACGTGAAGCCGAGGTCCTGACACTGCTGAGCCGGGGCTGCACGTCCTCAGAAGTGGCCGGCATGCTGCGCATCCAGAGCGTCACGGTGAACGACCACATCAAGTCCATCTACCGCAAGCTCGGTGTGAACAACCGCGCTGGCGCCGTGGTGCTGGCCAGCAAGATCGGGCTCGGCCCCTGAACGCCTCGGTGCAGGAGCTGCCGGTCGCGATTGCGGCGCGCGACTGCCGCGCCGGATCTGCGCGGGCCTCTGCGCCATGGTTTTAGTCGGCTGCGGCCGCCGCTGGCCGCTTGACCACGCCATCCCGTGAACCCCTTCGGGCCGGTTGGCGCTTCGCAGCCATTCAGCGACGCCTCGCGGCTCTTGTGACGTCGATCCGAGACGCCACTCACGCGACATCAATTGGTGTGACGACAATCTGAGTCCCCCATAGGGAGCAAGGACGAAGGAACCAGGATTTCTCGTCGTAGCAGTGCGACAAAAATGTTGTTACTGGCTTGAGTTGCGACGCAAATGTCTGGACTTGCCGAACGGCGGGAAACCGCCTCGGCGGCGGGCAGCATTGTTCGCATAGAGAATGGCACCATTGGCTGTGCTCTGCCCGCGCTGCCCGCCAGCGGCACCTCCAACGAGTCAAAGGTGCTCGATGTGGGGCACTGGCTCGCCCTTTTCTTGCCAGCGCACGATCGCAATGGCTGCGCGCTCGGTGACGCCAACCAAGTCATTGCCCACGAGGTCGGTCCGCGCAAGGAAGTTGAGGAAATCTCCGCCGGGACGCGCACACATCGGAATCACTCCGACGCCAGCGTCCCTGATCAGCTGAGCGACCTGACTGAAATTTGGCCGCGACAGGTGCCAGTAGACAGCGCCATGCTCGCGCAGGTCTTGGCACAGGTCGACCACCACCACCGTGTCCTCGTGAAAACTTATCCGCAACGCGCCTCTCCCCTGTGGCATATGCCCCCGCCGCTCCTTGCCATTGACAGTTCCTGACGGCTCCGCGCCTGCCCATGGGCGAGGATAGCCGCGCGAGACAGCGCCAAGGCCAGGTCAAGGGCGTCCATCCTCGACGACCGCGAGCGGCCGTACTACGAGCACAAGTTGGCAGCTTGATGCGCCAACAGGCCCGGGGGCTTGAGCATTAGCTAGACATTAGCTAACATTGCAGCATGCAAGTCACCGAAGTCATCCCCATGCATCAAGCGAAGAGCACGCTCTCGCAGCTGGTGCAACGCGCTGCAGCCGGCGAAACCGTGTTGATCGGCCCGAATGGCCACGCCATCGCCAAGCTGACCAGCCTGGACGCGCCGACGTCGCCTAAGCGCCGCCTGGGCTTCCTCAAAGGCAAGCTGGTCGTTCCGGAGGACTTCGACGCACCGCTTCCCGATGACGTTCTCGCCGACTTTGAGGGCGGCCGGTGAAGCTGTTGTTGGACACGCATGTGCTGCTTTGGGTCGCGGCCGATAGCCCGCGCATCAAGGCAATTCGCAAGCGCCTGCTGTCGGCCGACAACGAGGTCTTCTTTTCGGTCGCCTCGCTGTGGGAGATCGCGATCAAGACCAGCCTTGGGAAGCTGCAGGCTGACGCGGCCGAGATTCGTGAGGCAGCGCTCGACGGCGGTTTCTTGGAACTGCCCGTTCTGGGTCAGCATGCCCTGCACGTTGTTGGACTGCCGTGGCACCACCGCGACCCGTTCGATCGCCTGCTGGTGGCGCAAGCCGCAGCAGAGCCGATGAAGCTGCTGACTGCCGACGAACAACTCCTGGCTTACGGTGGCCAGGTCGAACTGATCTAACCAGGAAAGAAGGGAGAACCCAATTACCACGTCTACAGCAATCATCGACTTCATCGCTGGGCTACACGGCATGGATCGGCTTCAACGACTCGACATCACGGATCAGCGACCAGGTGCATTCGATATGTTGACCGCTCAGGCTATAGAGCCTTCGGGCGACTTCCCTGAGGGGGCATGCTGATCCTGGAGCGCTTCGACGGCCAGCGCGTTTTCGTCCACACGCACAAGCTCATCGATGCCCTCATTCTCAGGACCGCGAAGGCCTGGAGCATCACCGAAAGCGGCAGCGTCAAGGACCATTACCAGCACCTCAAGGATCGTCTGGGCCACAAGACCGGCTTCACCTACTGACCCGAGGAAAGAGGACTACACCATCATGGCTGAGAACTACTTGACCAAGCATGTTTCCCTTGAGGACAGGGCTGACGCTGGATACGGCTCACTGTTGCGCTGCCCTGCGTGCAATCACGACTACACCCATCATGGCCAAGTAGACGTGTTCGAACGCTCAGAGGACCAGGCCGGGCTGCACGTTCGGATTGAAGACGGCGCAGCCAAGGTGGATGGAGATCTGTCAGGAAATCCGAGCGCTCGCCGGCATGGCCTTACGGTAGTCGTTGAGTGCGAGTCGTGCGGATCGAATAGCTTGCTAGGTCTCGAACAACACAAGGGGCAGACCTTCCTACGCTGGCTAAAGACCGGCAAGCCGACCCGCTGAAACGGAAAAAGGAGAGGACAACTTGACCGCTGCCACGCAACCTGATGTTTGCATCTACTGGGACAACTCCAACATCTTCGTCCCCGCTCAGGACGTCGCCAAGGAACGCGAAGGTGCCATCGTTGGCCGCGATCTCCGCATCCAGTTCGATGCGATGTACGAGCTTGCACGGGCGGGCCGAAAGGTCGTAGCGGGAGTCTGTGTCGGGTCGCTTCCGCCAGAGCTGGACACGCTGTGGACACGGTTGCGCGGCGTGGGAGTGGACCTCGAACTTTTTGAGCGCGGGGAAGAGACCCACCGCGAGCAAGCCGTCGATCAGGCGCTGCAAGTTCACATGCTCAGGGCGATTGTTGATCGGCCACCTGGTGTGGCAGTTCTACTGACTGGAGATGGGGCAGGCGCCCATGAGGGTGTTGGCGCCGATCTAAATTTGACCCACCGGGGATGCGGACGATTTCTTGGACTACCTGGAGGTAGTTCATGTACTCATACGAGGACCGGCTTCGAGCCGTGCAGCTGTACATCAAGCTGGGCAGGCGCATCGGCTTGACCATCAGGCAGCTGGGATAT
>JAIPCJ010000182.1 GCA_021738245.1 Methylotenera sp.
GAAGAAATTGCCCGACTGCATGTCGTCGCTGTGCCTGAGCGCCGCCTGCGTGATGTTGTCCTGCCAGCGCAGGGCCGCCGCTGGCGCGAAGTTGCCCTCGCTGCCGCAACTCGCGCCCGCGGCCCGGTAGCGGTTCACAAGCGTTAACAACTCCGACTGAAAATTCGCGAGTTGGCAGGTCGCGCGGGTGCCGGCCACCGGGGCAGGAGACGGGGCCGGCGTGGGCGCGGGGGCCGGGGCGGGTGACGGTGCCGGCGAAGGTGCTGGAGAAGTCGCCGGTGCCGGGGTGGGCGCCGTGGCAACAGGCGTCGCCGTCGCGCTCTCGCCACCGCCGCCACCGCCACAGGCGCTGAGCAGCACGGCCAGGCCGGCGCTGCTCCAGGTGATACGGGAAAGGCTCATCCGCGCATGGTGCGCGAGCGAGTCACTTCAGACGTATCGGAATGTCAGCCTTCGAGCTGGCTCAGGTCGCGCACCGCGCCCTTGTCGGCCGAGGTGGCGAGCAGCGCGTAGGCCTTGAGGGCCGCGCTGACCTTGCGGGGCCGGGCCCCGGCCGGCTTCCAGCCCTTGGCATCCTGCTCGGCGCGGCGACGTGCCAGTTCCTCGTCGCTCACCAGCACGTCGATGCGGCGGTTGGGGATGTCGATGCGGATGCGGTCGCCGTTCTTCACCAGGCCGATGGCGCCTCCGGCGGCGGCTTCGGGCGAGCAGTGGCCGATGGACAGCCCCGACGTGCCGCCCGAGAAGCGGCCGTCGGTCAGCAGCGCGCAGGCCTTGCCCAGGCCCTTGCTCTTGATGTAGCTCGTCGGGTAGAGCATCTCCTGCATGCCGGGGCCGCCCTTCGGGCCTTCGTAGCGCACCACCACGACGTCGCCGGCCTTGACCTGGTCGTCGAGGATGTGGGCCACGGCTTCGTCCTGGCTCTCCACGACATGGGCCGGGCCTTCGAACACCAGCAGGCTGTCGTCCACGCCGGCCGTCTTCACCACGCAGCCGTCCTGCGCGATATTGCCGCGCAGCACCGCCAGGCCCCCTTCCTTGCTGAAGGCATGCTCATAGGACCGGATGCAGCCCTCGGTGCGGTCCAGGTCGAGGCTGGGCCAGCGCGTGGCCTGGCTGAAGGCCACCTGCGTCGGGATGCCCGCCGGGCCGGCGAGGTAGAAGGTCTTGACGGCTTCGTCGGTGGACACGGTCACGTCCCACTTCGCCAGCGCCTCGCCCATGGTGGGCGCGTGCACGGTGGGCGCGTCCAGATGCAGCTTGCCGGCACGGGCCAGCTCGCCCAGGATGGCCATGATGCCGCCAGCGCGGTGCACGTCCTCGATGTGGTACTTGTTGGTGTTGGGCGCCACCTTGCACAGCTGCGGCACGCTACGCGAGAGGCGGTCGATGTCGGTCATGTCGAAATCGATGCCCGCCTCCTGGGCCGCGGCCAGGATGTGCAGGATGGTGTTGGTGGAGCCGCCCATGGCGATGTCCAGCGTCATCGCGTTCTCGAAGGCCTTCTTGCCGATGGCGCGCGGCAGGATGCTGTCGTCATCGCCCTCGTAGTGGCGCTTGGCCAGCTCGACGATCAGGCGGCCAGCCCGCTTGAAGAGCTGCTCACGGTCGGCATGCGTGGCCAGCACCGTGCCATTGCCCGGCAGCGACAGGCCCAGCGCCTCGGTCAGGCAGTTCATGGAGTTGGCGGTGAACATGCCCGAGCAGCTGCCGCAGGTGGGGCAGGCCGAGCGCTCGACCTCGGCCACGTCGGCATCGCTGACCTTGTCGTCGGCGGCCATGACCATCGCGTCGATCAGGTCCAGCTTCTTGAACTTCACGGTGGCCGTCTCGGGCACGGCCAGGCGCACCTTGCCCGCTTCCATCGGGCCGCCCGAGACGAACACCACCGGGATGTTCAGCCGCATCGCGGCCATCAGCATGCCCGGGGTGATCTTGTCGCAGTTGGAGATGCACACCAGCGCGTCGGCACAGTGGGCATTCACCATGTACTCGACCGAGTCGGCAATGATGTCGCGGCTGGGCAGCGAATACAGCATGCCGTCATGGCCCATGGCGATGCCATCGTCCACCGCGATGGTGTTGAACTCCTTGGCCACCCCGCCCACCGACTCGATCTCACGCGCCACGAGCTGGCCCAGGTCCTTCAGGTGCACATGCCCAGGCACGAACTGGGTGAAGGAATTGGCGATGGCAATGATGGGCTTGGAGAAGTCATCGTCCTTCATGCCGGTGGCGCGCCAGAGCGCGCGGGCACCCGCCATGTTGCGGCCGGCGGTGGTGGTCTTGGAGCGGTAGGTGGGCATGGCAGGGCCTGTGCGGTGCGAAACGGGAGCGCCGATTTTCAGCCACGCCGCTGCCGGTGTCTTGCCACAGGGGACTCTCCCAGGGCGCGCCGAAAGCTCGGTTGCGTCATGCCGAATGCTCAGCGGCCCAGTCCGGCCGCCAGCCGCCGCGCCGCCTCGGCCAGCGTGTCCTCGCGCTTGGCAAAGCAGAAGCGCACATGCCGCCGCTCCTGCGGCTGTTGGTAGAAGCCGGCCAGCGGGATGGCGGCCACGCCGACCTCGGTGGTGAGCCAGCGGGCGAAGTCCAGCTCGGGCAGGTCCGACACCGCCGAGTAGTCCACCGTCTGGAAATAGGTGCCCTCGCAGGGCAGCAGCTTCAGCGGCGTGGCTGCAAGCGCGGCGCGGAAGGTGTCGCGCTTGGCCTGGTAGAAGTTGCTCAAGGCCAGCCAGGGCGCAGGGTCGGCGAGGTAGGCCGCCAGCGCATGCTGGGTGGGCGTGTGCACCGTGAACACCGTGTACTGGTGCAGGCGCCGGAAGGCCGCCGACAGCGCGGGCGGCGCGGCCACGAAGCCGACCTTCCAGCCGGTCACGTGGAAGGTCTTGCCGAAGCTGCTGACGACAAAACTGCGTTCGCGCAGGGCCGGATGGCGAGCCACGCTTTCATGCGCGGCGCCGTCGAACACCATGTGCTCATAGACCTCGTCGCTGACGATGAAGAGGTCGTGCTGCTCGGCGATGGCCGCGAGGGTCTGCAGATCGTCGGCCGTGGCCACGCGGCCGCTGGGGTTGTGCGGCGTGTTCAGCACCAGCGCGCGGGTGCGCGGCGTGATGGCGGCCTGCACTGCCGCCCAATCGATGCGGTAGTCCGCCGTCATCGGCACGCCCACGGGCACGGCGCCGGCCAAGCGGATGGCGGGGTCGTAGCTGTCGTAGGCCGGCTCGATGATGATGACCTCGTCGCCCGCGCCGACGCAGGCATTCAGCGCGGTGATCAGACCCTGCGTGCCGCCAGCGGTGATGGTGATGTCGCTGCCGGCGTCGTAGCTGGCGCCGTACAGCGTGTGGAGCTTGGCGGCCACGGCCTCGCGCAGGGCGGGCACGCCAGTCATCGGCGGGTACTGGTTGTGGCCCGCGGCCATGGCATCGGTCAGGGCCTGCAGCAGCGCGGGGTCGGCGCCGAAGTCCGGAAAGCCCTGACCCAGGTTGACCGCGCCATGCTCGGCAGCCAGGGCGGACATGACGGTGAAGATGGTGGTGCCGGTGTTCGGCAGCTTGGCAGGCAGAGCAGGCATGGCGGACGGGCGATGAACGCAGACGGCCCCGATTGTGCGGGGGCCGTCTGCGCCTGACCGGCCTCAGGCCTGCTGCTGCAGGCGCGCGATGCGGGCTTCCATGGGCGGGTGGCTGGAGAACCAGGCCATCCAGCCGTTGGGCCGCGCGCTGATGCCCATGGCCTTCAAGGCCTGCGGCATCTCGCCCGGGTCCAGGCCATGCAGGCGGGCGAGCGCGTTGATCATGGGCTGCTTGCGGCCCATGAGGCGGGCGGCGTCGGCATCGGCGCGGAACTCGCGCTGGCGCGAGAACCAGGCCACCACCATCGCTGCCACCACGCCCAGCAGCAGGTCCAGTACCACCGTGGTCACGTAGTAGCCCAGGCCCGGGCCGTCCTGGTTGTTGCGCAGCACGAGCTTGTCGACCACATAGCCGATGACCCGCGACAGGAACACGACGAAGGTGTTCATGACGCCCTGGATGAGCGTCATCGTGACCATGTCGCCATTGGCCACGTGGGCCACCTCGTGGCCGATGACCGCCTCGACCTCCTCCCGCGTCATGGACTGCAGCAGGCCGGTGGAGACCGCCACCAGCGCCGAGTTCTTGAACGCGCCGGTGGCGAAGGCATTCGGCGGCCCTTCGTAGATGCCGACCTCCGGCGCCCGGATGCCGGCCGCGGCCGAGAAGCGGGCCACGGTGGTGACGAGCCAGCGGTGGGTGGGGTCAGGCGAGCCGTCGATGACCTGCACGCCCGACGTCCACTTGGCCATCGGCTTGCTGATCAGCAGCGAGATGAACGCGCCGCCAAAGCCCATCACGAAGGCAAAGGCCAGCAGCCCGCCCACACTCAAGCCGTTGGCAGTCAGGAACTGGTTCAGGCCCAGCAGATGCACGGCCACGCCGAGCACCAGCATGACGCCCAGGTTGGTCATCAGGAACAACAACACGCGCTTCATCGCGAGAACTCCTTGGGGGTCGAAGTTGGGGTCAGTCGAAGATGTCGCTCAGCCACGACTTGCGGCGGTAGCCGGGATGGTGGCCGTGCTTGCCGTAGTCGGAATCGACGAAGTCCGGCCGGCGCTGCGGCGGCACGCTGGCCGGTGGCGCCGCAGCGGGCGCCGGCGCGGTGGCCGAGCGCTCGATGAGCTTGTCGAGCTCACCCCGGTCGAGCCAAACGCCGCGGCAGTTGGGGCAGTAGTCGATCTCGACGCCCTGGCGTTCGGTCATGGCCAGGGTGGCGTCGGGACAGGCAGGACACTTCATAGCAACGACTCCAGCAGTGGAAGACCTGCGTAACTTAAGGACTCATCGCGCCCCGTCCCAGCAACCAAATCGGGAGTGAGACTTCCAAGACCCTGAAGCTGGCGCCCCGCAACCCCATGCCGAAAGTGACGACGGGTTTGTCCGGAGTAACGAGCTGGGGCCGCTGCGCCCAATAGAGGCATGCGCCCTTCGACTTCCACCGCCCCATGACCTGGCGCCACCGCCTGGGCTTCGTGGCGCCAGCCCCCGCGGCCATGCATGACGACCACGCGTTGCTGGCCCGCCTGTCCGGCGGCGATGCCGAGGCGCTCGCGCAGCTGTACCGGCGCGAGAGTGGCGCCGTGTACCGCTATGCGCTGGCGCTGGCCGGCGATGAGGCGGCAGCCCTCGACGCCGTGCAGGAAGCCTTCACCCAGTTGCTGCGGGGCGCGCAGGGCTTCGACGCCAGCCGCGGATCGCTGGGCGCTTACCTGGCCGGCATGGCGCGCCACCAGGTGCTGAGCCAGTGGCGTGAGACCCGCCGGCATGTGCCCCTCGACGACACACTCGACACCGACGACCCCGCCGCCGCCAGTCCCGGCAGCGACACCCGCCTGCAGCAGGCCCAGCGCCAGCAGGGCCTGTGGGCGGCCATCCGCCGCCTGAACTGGCCCCAGCGCGAGGCCCTGACGCTGGTGGACCTGCAGGAACGCCCCTACGCCGAGGCCGCCGCGATCGCCGGTGTCAGCGTGGACGTGCTGCGCACCCGCCTGCACCGTGCCCGCCAACGGCTGGCCGAGGTGCTGGGCGAGGGAGAACGACCATGACTTCACCTGACGACACGCCGGACTGGCTGCGCCCGGCCCGCGCCGAGTTCGCCCGGCTGCAGCCCGATGCCGCCACCGATGCCGCCCTGCTGGCCGCGCTGACGCGCCAACTGCAGGCCCGCCACCGACGTTCTGCCACGATGCAGGACGACCACCCCGTGGGCGAGCCGCGCTGGTTTCGTCGCCTGGCCTGGGGCAGCGGCGCCCTTGGCGCGGCGGCTGCGCTCTTGCTGACCACGTTGTTGCTGCTGGACCCACCCGGCAGCCAGACCGCGCAGGCGGGCCCCGCTGGCGGCGTCGGCAGCGGCTTCATCCCGGTGGTGCCCGAAGCCGACTTCCGCGCGGCACTCGCCAGCGACCGCCCGACCCCTGTGTGGCTGCAGCCCGCCGAGCTCCCCCGCGAGCGCCTGGCCTGGCTGGGCCTGCCGTTCGACGCCAGCCGCGCGGATGAAACCGTGCGCGCCGAACTGCTGGTGAACCCGAGCGGCCAGGTGCTGGCCGTGCGCATCCTGAACTGACCCGATGGAGTCCCCCATGACCTTGCCCACCTCTGCCCTTCGCGCTGGCCTGGCCCTGATGGCCTGCGCCGGCCTCCCCGGCGTCGGGGCCGCCAGCCCTGCCCCCGCGCCCGACCTGGGTCGCGACATCGAACGCCAGGTGCAGACCGCGCTGGCTGACCTGCCGGTGCGACTTGCGCTGGCCGACACCGCCCTGTCCTTCGCCGGCCGCGAGCTGGAGAGCGAGCGGGTCGTCAAGGGCGCGCCCTATTGCGCCACGGCGGTGCACGAGAACATCCAGCCCCTGGCCGACGGCAACCGCATCGTGCGCCGGGCGCAGAGCCAGCTCTGCCGTGATGGCGAAGGCCGCACCCGCCGCGAAGTGCAGCGCGAAGGCGGCCCGCGCATCGTCTACCTCAACGACCCGGTGGCCCGGCAGGCCTGGGTGCTTTACCCCGACGAGAAGCGCCTGGTGCGCCTGCGTGGCCCGGTGAACTGGGAGGCCTCCGGCGCCCATGCCGCGGCCGACGCTGCCTGGCAGGCATCGATGCGCGACTGGAGCGAGCGCATGAAGGAGCAGGCGGCGCGTTGGAAGGAATGGGGCGCCCGCGTCGCCGAGCAGGCGCGCAGCGCGGATGCCGAGCGGGTGCGGGCCCGCCAGGCCGCCGCGGCCGCCCGCCCCGGTGAGCCGGGCATCGTCATCCAGAGCGAGGTGGTGGTGCCCGCCGCGCCCGGCGCCAGCGCCGTGGAGCGGCGGCGCGAGCTGCGGGTCTACCGCGCGAGCGAACTGCCCGATCTGCCGCCCATGCCGGCCATGGCCGCACCGCCCGCGCCACCGGCCCCACCGGCGCCGGTCGCCCTGCCGGCCCCGCCAGCGCCCCCCTTGCCCGTGCTACCCACGCTGGTGCTGCCGCGTGAGGGTGGCACCACCACCGCGCTGGCGCCGCGCGACATGGAGGGCGTGAAAGTGACCGGCGAGCGCACCACCTGGACGATCGAGGCCGGTCGGATCGGCAACGAAAAGCCGCTGGTCACCACACGGGAAGTCTGGCGCAGCCCCGAGCTGATGCTGACTGTTCTCAGCCGCGAGGCCGACCCGCGCCTGGGCGAGCAGACCTACCGGCTGGAGAAGATCCGCCGCGGCGAGCCCGACCCGGCGCTGATGAAGCCGCCCGCTGACTACAGCGACGGCGGCCGCCGCAGCGCGCGGCCCGCGGCCAGCGCACCGGCCGCGTCCTGAGCAGCGGTCGTCGGCCTTACTCGGCCGGCGTCGCCGCGGGCGCGTTCGCGCCCGGCTTGAACATCGTCGCGAGGTTGTTCGCCAGGCCGGTGATGCCCTGGTTGGACAGGCCGGCGTCGTGCATGACGGCGTCCACGATGGGCTTGGCGACCTGGTACTGCAAGGCCGAGTTCATCACCTGCTCGGGGAAGGTCGCCCCGCCCGCACCGCCGCCGTCCGCCGTGCCGCCCTGGCCCGGCATGCCGTTCACCTGCACGATGCGGATGGAGTCGATCTGCTCCATCGGCTTGACGGCCTGCGCCAGGATGGCCGGCAGTTGCTGCAAGAGCTGGGTGCGCACCTGCAGGTCGATCTGCGCGGCCGAGAGCGTGTTGAGCGCCTCGTTGATCGCACGGCGACCTTCAGCCTCGGCCAGAGCCGCGGCCTGCTTGGCCTTGGCCTCGATGGTGAGGGCCTCGGCACGGTCGATGGCGGCTTCTTTCTCGGCGGAGGCCGAGACCTTGACCGCGATCGCGTTCTGCTCGGCGTCCTTGGTCGCCTCGATCAGCTGGATGGCTTTCTCGCGCTCGGCCACCGCCACCTGGCGGGCGGTGTTGACGGTTTCCTCGGCCTTCACGGCTTCAGCCCGCGCCAGGTTGGCGGCAGCATCGGCCTCCGACTGCTCGCGCGACTTGGTGGCAATGGCAATCTGCGTGTCCTGCCGCGCGATCTCCACCTGCTTGCGCTGCTCGGCGCGCTTGAGCTCGGCCTGGCGCTCCTGCTCGATCTCGCGGGTCTGGATGACGAGGTTCTTCTCGATCTCGGCCGCCTTGATCTCGCGCTCGGCCTCGATGCGGCGCTGCCCGACCTGCCGCTCGGCCTCGATCTTCACCGTCTCGGCCTCGCGGTTGCGCTCGGCCTGCTGGGCTGCAATCAGCGCCACCTGCTCGGCACGGGCCACTTCCACCTCGCGCTTCTGGGCCAGCGTGGCGAACTCCTGGTCCTTCTCGATGGTGAGCTTCAGGCGCGAGGCTTCCAGGTTCTTGGTGCGCACCTGCACTTCGGTGTCCTGCTCGACGTCATTGCGCTGCTTGCGGCGGGCCTCGGTCTGCTCGGTCAGGCGGGTCAGGCCTTCGGCGTCGAACGCATTGTTGGGGTTGAAGAACTGCTTGTCGGTCTGGTCCAGGCTGGTGAGGGACACCGACTCCAGCTCCAGGCCGTTCTTCTCCAGGTCTTCAGCCACGGCGTTCTGCACCGCCTGCACGAAGTCGCGACGCTTGTCCTGCAGCTCCTGGATGGTCATGGTGGCGGCGGTGGCGCGCAGGCTGTCGACGAACTTGTCTTCCACCAGCGCCTTGAGCTCGTTGGGGCTCATGGTGCGGGCGCCGAGCGTTTGCGCCGCGGTGCTCACGGCCTCCTCGGTCTGCTTCACGCGCACGAAGAAGGCGGCCGTCACGTCCACGCGCATGCGGTCCTTGGTGATGAGGCTCTCGCGCTCGCGGCGCTGCACTTCGAGCTTGAGCGTGTTCATGTTCACGAGCACCCGCTCGTGGAAGACCGGCAGCACGATGGCGCCGCCGTCCATGATGACCTTCTGGCCGCCCAGGCCGGTGCGCACGAAGGCGGTCTCCTTGGTGCTGCGCTTGTACAGCCGCGCGAACACGAAGCCGATGGTCAGCAGCCCGACCAGGGCAATGCCGGCGATGCCGGTGATCTCGATGATGTTTTCCATGTGTTCCGTTCTCCCTCGGTTCAGATCAGATGCGGATGCGGGTTGGCAATGCAGCGGTAGAACGCACCCTGCTTGCGCACGATAAGGATCTGCGCGCCTTCCTCGAACACCTCTTCGTCGAAGTCAGGCTCAACCATCAGGTAGTGCATCCGGCCGTGGGCGTCGCGCACCCGGGCCTGGGCGGCCAGGCCGCGCCGGGCCGCACCGGCACTGACCACGCCCCCGCGGCCCACCAGCGACTGCTCGCTCACCGCCGTGGTCTCGTCACGCGGAATGATGTGGGCCACGAGACTCCCCAGCCCGCGCACCGTGGCCAGGCCCGGCGGCACGGCCAGCAGCCCCGCCACCCAGGCCGGCAGGAAGTTGCCGATCAGATTGAACGCGACCTTCTGCAGCGCATAACCGAACAGCGCATAGCCCAGCAGGAAGATCAGCAGCAGCACCAGCGCCGGCACGCGCCCGAGGTGCAGCCAGCCGAGCACGCGGTCCAGGCCCGACTCGGGCACGGCATGGGGCAGCAGGTCGTCGATGACATTGCTGGGGCTCAGCGCCACCAGCATGCCCAGGCCCTCCAGCAACGCCACCGCCACGATCAGCGCCACGGCCACACCGAAAGGCAGGGTCTCCGGCGCAGTGAACAGGTTCATCGGTTCTCCCTTCAATCCGACAGTTCGCGAGTGTCAGGCC
>JAIPCJ010000183.1 GCA_021738245.1 Methylotenera sp.
GGCATCGGGGCTCGTGCCGCCGGCCCCGCCACCGCCGCCGCCACAGGCGGTCAGCAGCAGGGGAGCACAGACGGGCACCAGCAGGGCCGGGGGCAGGCGCATGGAAGGGTCCTCGAGGAAGGCCGCGCATGGTGGCGCGCATGCCGTCACGCCGGTAACGCGACGTTGCCTCGGGGTCATTTCGTTAACCGCTGGCAACAACCTCGGCTTGAAGGCCCGCCCGGCGTGATTTGCGCACGGCGGGCATCGCGCCATGATCCGGGCATGAACACCTCGATCACGCAGACCTGGGGCGCGTTGTGCGTGGCGGTGCTGCTGGCGGCGTGCGGCGGGGGTGGTGGGGGTGGTGGCGGCACGACGCCTGTCGCCTCACCCGGCCTGCCGACGCCCGCGCCGGCCCCCACCGCGGGCCCGCCCGTGGCCACCGCCCAGGCGGTGCAGCTCGATGCACCCTGGGGCCTGGCGCAGTTGCCCGATGGCAGCTGGCTGGTGACGCAGCGCACCGGCAGCCTGGTGCGCGTGTCGGCCGACTTCACCAGCCGCCAGGCGGTCAGCGGTGCGCCGGCCGTCGACACGGCCGGGCAAGGCGGCCTGCTGGACGTGGCGCTGGACCCCGACTTCGAGACCAGCCCCTATGTCTACCTCAGCTACGCCGAGCCCGGCAGCGGCAGCGAGGCCGGGCGCTCGGGCACGGCGGTGGCACGGGCGCAGCTGGTGGGCAATGCCTTGCAGGGGCTGACGGTCATCTTCCGGCAGGCGCCCAAGGTGAGTGGCAGCGGGCACTACGGCTCACGCCTGGTGTTCGGGCGCGACAAGACACTCTTCATCACCCTGGGCGAGCGCCAGCAGGGCAGCCCCGCGCAGGACCTCACCCAGACCCTGGGCAAGGTGGTGCGCCTGCAGCGCGATGGCAGCCTGCCCTCGGGCAACCCGGTGCTGGCCGCGGGTGCGCGCCCGGGGTTGTGGAGCTGGGGCCACCGCAACCCGCAGGGCGCGGCCCTGCATCCGGTGACGGGGGAGCTGTGGGTGGGCGAGCACGGCCCGCAGGGTGGGGACGAGATCAACATCGCCCGGGCCGGCGCCAACTACGGCTGGCCGCTGGTGAGCTATGGCTGCAATTACGGCGACCCCGTGGGCGACGCCTGCCGCATCGGCGGTGGCACGCATGCGCCGCGCTTCGTGGAGCCGCTCACCACCTGGACGCCAACCTCCGTGGCCCCTTCGGGCATGGCCTTCTACACCGGCGCGCTCATCCCGCAGTGGCAGGGCCAGCTCTTCGCCGGTTCACTGGCGGGGCAGGCGCTGTGGCGGCTGACGCTGTCGGGGGACACGGTGGTGGCCAAGGAGGCCTTGTTCGCCAACCTGGGCCAGCGCATCCGCGATGTGAAGCAGGCCCGCGATGGCGCGTTGGTGTTCGTGACCGACAGCGGACGCCTCTACCGCGTGGCGCCGTCCTGAGGCGTCAGCCGGGCAAGCCGGCGTGCGCGGCCGGCTCGCGCGATGGCGGCGCCGGCCTGCGGTCAGCGTGGCCCGTGACCGCGTCCATGCCCGTGCCCATGACCATGCCCGTGGTGGTCGTGCCGGTGCGGCGGCCCGTCACGGCGGACGATCACATGCTCCCGGTACCAGCCGTCCTGCACGAAATACACCGGTGCCCCGCAGGCACCGTACTGGCGGCAGTGATGGCGCCAGTCGCGCCGATGGCCGGGCGGCACCCACAGGTAGACCGGCTCGCGCACCACCGGCCGGCCGATGACGACCGGCTGCGGCGCCACCAGCACCGGGGCGGGATAGCGGCCGATGTCCACCCGGCCATAAACCCCCGGTTGGCTGAAGCCGATCGACACCCCGACATCGGTGGCTTGGGCCGCGGGTGCGGCGGCCAGTGCGGCGAGGGCCAGGGCGGCGGGCGCGGCCCAGCGGGCAAGGGTATGGAGGGATGGGGTCATGAGGGTCTCCTGGGCAGTGCGGACGAGCCGCGATGGGGATTGAACGGGTGAGATGACGCGCGGCGTGTAGGACGGCGTCAACACGTGCGCGGAATGCGGCCTTGTCCTACGCGTGCGCCCCCGCCTTGCCGACGCCTGGACGGGCGCTCGGGCGCGACGCTTGCCTGTCTTGGCAATGGAGCAGGTACCGATGAGCGAACCCACGGCCCTCTCGGCCGCCCAGCAGGCCTTGGCGCAGAACGCGCGCTTCCTGGCGCGATGCACCCGGTTGGCGGGTGTGGGGGCTTGGGAATGGCAGGAGCACAGCGGTCAGCTGACCCTGTCGGAGTCCGCCTGCGAGCTGCTCGGCCTGCCGCCTGATCGCGTCCCGACACTGCCGGAGCTGCTGGCGCGTTTCGGCCCCGATGGTGCCGCCATGCTGGATGCCGCCCTGCAACGCGCGGCGCGCGACGGCCAGGGCTGGGATGTGGAGTTGCCGTGCACGGTGGGCGATGGGCCTGCATCGGTGTCGCGCGTGCTGCGCGTGGTCGGGCGGCCCGACGAGGACGAAGACGGCCGGCGCGTGGGCGTCGTGATGCTGGATGTCAGCGAGCCTGCCGAAGTGCGCGCGGAGCTGGAGCGCGCGTTGGAACGGCTGGCGCTCGCCACCCACAGCGGCGGCATCGGCGTCTGGGACCTGGACCTGCGCGATGGCCAGCTCAGCTGGGACGACGTGATGTGGCGCCTGCACGGCGAGGCGGCCCATGGGCAGCGTGTCGACATGGCCCGCTGGCGCCGCCGCCTGCACCCGCAGGACCGCCGCACCGCAGCCGGGGCGCTGCGCGCAGCACTGCGTGGCGGCCCGCAGGTGGAGGGCGAGTGGCGCGTGTGCTGGCCGGATGGCAGCGTGCACCTGCTGCGCGGCATCGGCCGGGTGCTGCGCGACGCCGGCGGCCGGCCGATGCGGCTGTCGGGCGTGTGCTGGGACGTCAGCGAGCCGCGCCGCCTGCAGCAGCAACTGGAGGAGCAGCGGGAGCTGCTGGAGGTGACGCTGCAGTCCATCGCCGACGGCGTGCTCACCACCGACGCCCTGGGCCGCGTGACCTGGCTCAACCCGGTCGCGCAGCGGCTCACGGGCTGGGCAGGGGCCGAAGCGCTTGGCCAGCCGGCGCGCGAAGTGTTTCGGCCGCAGCGCGAGGAGGGGGGCGAGCCTGTGCCAGACCCCGTGCAACGCTGCCTGGACACCGGGCGGCCGACCGCGCTGCCGCCGGGCACCGTGCTGCGCGCCCGGGACGGTGAGCTGCGCGCGGTGGACGACTCGGTCGCCCCCATCCGTGATGCCGACGGCCAGGTGCGGGGCGCCGTGCTGGTGTTCCGCGATGTCACGCAGCAGCGCCGCCAGTTCGACGAGATCCGCTGGCGCGCCAGCCATGACGGGCTGACCGGCCTGGTCAACCGCACCGAGTTCAGCCAGCGCCTGAGCCGCACGCTCGAGCGCGCGCGGCGTGACGGCAGCCAGCATGCGCTGCTGGCCTTCGATCTCGACCGGTTCAAGCTCGTCAACGACCACTGCGGCCACGCCGCCGGTGACGAGGTGCTGCGCGAGGTGGCCCGCCGGCTGGAGGCCGGTGTGCGCGGGCGTGACACCGTGGCACGGCTGGGCGGCGACGAGTTCGCGGCGCTGCTGGAGAACTGCTCCCTGACCGAGGCCGTGCATGTGGCGCAGAAGCTGTGTGACGCCATGGACCAATACCGTTATGTGCACGGCGAACAGCGCTTTCGCATCGGCACCAGCATCGGCGTCGCGCCGCTGGATGCGCGCTGGCCTGACGCCGACGCTGCACTGCGCGAAGCCGATGCCTGCTGCATGACGGCCAAGGAGCGGGGGCGCAACCGGGTGCAGCTCTGGGCTGCGGACGACATCGCCCTGCGCACCCACCAGAGCGAGCACCGCTGGGCGACGCGGCTGCAGCAGGCCCTCGACGAGGACCGCTTCGAGCTCGACCTGCAGCGCGTGCTGCCGGCCCAGGGCGAGGATGACGGCCGCCTGCGCGGCGAGCTGCTGCTGCGCCTGCGCGAGCGCGATGGCAGCCGGGTGCTGCCCGGGGCGTTCATGCCCGCGGCGGAGCGCTTTCACCTGGCGCCGCGCCTGGACCGTTGGGTGCTGCGTCAGGCGGTGGCCTTGCTGGAGCAGGACAGCGGCGGCGCGATCGCGTCGCTGTCCATCAATGTGTCGGCGCTGACCTTGCAGGACGCGGCCTATCACGACGACGCCCGCCGCCTGCTGACGGTACTCGGGCCGGCGCGCGCCTCAGCCCTGTGCCTCGAGATCACCGAGACGGCCGTCATCACCCAGCTGGAGGAGGCGGCGCGCTTCGTTGAGCAGATGCAGGCGCTGGGGGCGCGCATCGCACTGGACGACTTCGGCGCCGGCTCCTCCTCCTTCAGCTACCTCAAGGTGCTGCCGGTGGATCTGCTGAAGATCGACGGACAGTTCGTGCGGGCGCTGATGACGGACCCGCTCGATCAGGTCGCGGTGCGCAGCTTTGTGGACGCAGCGCGCACGCTGGGGCTCACGACGGTGGCCGAGTGCGTGGAGACGCCGGAGGTGCTGCTGGAGCTGGTGCGGCTGGGAGTCAGCGAGGTGCAGGGGTTTCTGCTGCATCGGCCCCAGCCGCTCACCGACGTCGTGGCGGCGGTGCCAGAGACCGTGTCGGTCTACTGAACGGTGTCGATCGCCAGGGGCGCCGAGGCGGCCGTGGCCGCAGGTGCCAGGGCTGTCGTGGCCTGCGCTGGCGGGGCCGTCTCCTGCCCGTCGGCCACGGCCAGCAGCGAGACCTGCAGGCCGCGGGAGAGCTGCTGCTGCCAGCCGTTGAGCGTGTGGCCGGCGTCACTCAGCGCGGTGCTGAGCTGCACGTCCAGCGGGCGCGGGTCGTCGATCAGCGCCAGGGCGGCGGCGGTGGCCAATGTGCCGGCAGCCACCATCAGGGCCAGCGCATGCTGCTGGCGGCGGCGTCGCGAGGGCGAAATCACATCCGCGTTGCGTGCGGCGGGCGTGAGGTCCGGCATGGGGCAATAGTCAGACGGCTGCCCATGCCAGCCATCGGCCCGTGTCGATCTCGGAAATTGCATGTCCCCTCCAGAAGGCGTTGTGCCTTCAGTGTGGGCGGCGCTGCGTGAGGGCGGTGTCGGCCTGCGCGGAATCGCGCTGTAGGAGGGCAGGCGGGTCAGGCCGCGGCGTTGCCCGGTGCGCTCATGCCGACAGAAGGGCCGAGTTCGCCCGGCGCCGTCATGGGCGGCAGCTCGGGTTCGGGCTCGGGTTCGGCCAGCGGCAAGCGGGCCAGCACCAGCGTGCCCCGGCCCGGGGCAGACAGCAGCTGCAGCGTGCCGCCCAGGCTTTCGATGCGGTAGCGCATGCCGAGCAGGCCGTGGTGGCCGGAGCCGACGGCGTCGGGGTTGAAGCCCTGGCCGTCGTCCCGGATGTGCAGCTGCAGCCAGCCATCGGCTTCGTCCAGCGACACCCGCACATGCTTGGCCTTGGCATGGCGCATCACATTGGTCAGCGCCTCCTGCACCAGGCGGTACAGCGCCAGGCGGCCGGCCTCGTTGGTGGGCGCCTCGGCCAGCTCCAGGCTCAGCTGCAGGCCTGAGCGCTGCGCGAACTCCTGCGTCAGGATTTCGAGCGCCGGGATCAGGCCCAGGTTGGACAAGGCCGAGGGGCGCAGGTCTTCGATGATGCGGCGCTTGAGGGCGATGCCCTGGTCGAGCAGCTCGCTCATGTGCTTGAGGCGGTCGTCGATCTCGGGCGCGCCGGTGCGCGTCATGCGGCGGATTCGCGCGACGTCGAGCTTGGCGGCGGTCAGCAGCGCGCCGAGCTCGTCGTGCAGCTCGCGGGCCAGGTGGGCGCGCTCGTCTTCGCGCACCGTCTGCAGGTGGCGGGCCAGCTCGGTCAGCTCGGCCGTGCGATGGGCCACCTCGCGGTCGAGGCGGTCGCGCTCCTGGGCGAGCTCCTGGGCGTGTTCGCGGCGGGTGCGGTGCAAGGCCTCGTTGCGACGCAGGAAGATGGCCAGGCCGAACAGGCTGATCAGGGTCAGCCCGTGGACGCCAAGGCGCCCGTACATCAAGGAGCGGGCCACCGCGTCGCGTTCGCCCGCGATCTGCACCAGCTCGTGCTGGTCCAGCTGGGCCACGGCATCGCGCACCGCCTGCATCTTCTCGCGGCCGATGTCCGATTCGACCAAGCCGCGCCAGGCGGTCACATTGCCTTCTCGATACAGCTGCACCACCAGCTGCAGCTCGGAGAGTTTTTCGCGGGCCCGGCGGCTGGCGTCCGCCACCAGCGCCTCCCACTCGGAGCTGGCGTACTGGCCGCGCAGGCGGGTCAGCACGCTGGGCAGCTCACGCTCGGCCAGCTGGATGGGGGCGAGGTAATCGTCGCGGCCGGTCAGCAGAAAGCCACGCTGGGCGGTCTCGGCATCGGTCAGCAGCTCGCGCAGGCGCAGGCCGTCGTTGCGGGCGACATGGCGGGCCTGGCTTTGGCGCAGGGCCTCGTCGGCGCTCCAGAATGCGGCTTCACTGACGCCCATCACGGCGGCAGCCGCCAGGGCGGCAAAGGCCACGGCCAGGCCACGGTTGCGGCTGGCGCCTTCCAGCCAGGGATCGAACCGACTCAGCACGGTCAAGCTGAAGCCGCCGCTGGGCCAGCCAGTTCAGCGCAGTAGCTGATGAGGTCGTCGAGCTCGCGGCTCTTGTCGAACACGCGCTCGGCCCCGAGGCTGGCGCAGCGGCGGCGCATTTCCTCGGTGGCGTAATTGGTCAGCACGACACGCCGGGCGCGGACGCCGAGCTGCTGGGCGGCTTGCAGCACGCCCAGCCCGGTGCCCGAGCGCAGGAACACGTCCACGATGAAGAGGTCGGCCGTGGCGTTCGGGTCCCGCTTCATCCAGCGCACCGCGCCGGCTTCGTCAGCAACCGATCCCACCACCTCCACCTGGGCCACCTCTTCGAGCGTCGCGATGAGGTTCTCAAGGATCACCGGACTGTCTTCGACGATGAAGGCTTTGAGTGCAGGCATGACCCGAGGGCTGCGGTGGGAAGTATGGAGGCTCAAGTATGGCCCGCTTCGACGTCGCGCCGGCAGTGCCGGCAGCTTGTCGCGTTGTAGGACGAGTCCTATAGCGGGGCTCAGGAACCCTGTCGGACGGCGATGTCGTTCTTCACGGCCTTGACGCCCGAAGTCTCGCGGGCGAGCTTCTCGGCCATGGCACGCTCTTCAGCCGACTTGGCGAAGCCCGACAACTGGACGGTGCCCTTCAGCGTCTCGACGCTGATGGCCATGGCGCTGACGGTGGGGTCGGCGGCGAACTTGGCCTTGACGCGGGTGGTCACGGCGGTGTCGTCGACGTAGGCGCCGACGGTTTCCTGGTCACGGGTGACGGCGCAGCCGGTGGTGGCTGCCAGGGTGGCGACGAGGGCGGTGGTGACGGCGGCGGTCAGGATGGACTTGTTGAACATTTGGCATCTCCTGTAGGTGGGCGGCTTCGAGAACCGCTGGCCTCACTATCGGGCCCGGCTACATGCGGTGACATAGTCCCGCGGCGCGGCGCCCTGTCGGACTGCACCGTCAGCGATGTAGGACGGCAGGCGCTGCCCGTGTGGCGGGCGGGCTGCTACTCTGAGAACAAGTTCCACGCCAGAGTTCCCCACCATGATCAGAATCGGCATCGTCGACGACCACGCCATCGTGCGCACCGGGCTGCGCCAGTACCTGTCCGATCACGTGGACCTGCGCGTGACCGGCGAGGGCGCGAGCGGCCACGACGCGCTCGAGATGGCGCGCGGCGGCGAGGTGGACGTGCTGCTGCTGGACATCTCCATGCCCGATCAAAGCGGCGTGGATGCGCTTGCTGCGATCAAGGCGCGCTTCCCCGAGCTGCCGGTGCTCATCCTGAGCGGCTTTCCGGAGGCGCATTACGCGACGACGCTGCTGCGGCAAGGGGCCAGCGGCTACTTGAACAAGGAATGCGACCCCGAGGAGATCGCCAACGCGATCCGGCAGGTGTCGCGGGGCCGGCGCTACATCAGCGCCGCCGTGGCGGAGCAACTGGCGGACAGCGTGGTGGGCAATGCGGGCGCGCCGGGCACCCAGGACAAGCCGTTGCATGAGGCCTTGTCCGAGCGGGAGTTCCAGGTCTTCCTGCGCCTGGCCAAGGGAGAGACGGTGGGCCACATCGCCGAGGCGCTCTTCCTGAGCGTCAAGACGGTCAGCACCTACCGTACGCGCGTGCTCGAGAAGCTCAAGCTGCAGACCAACAGCGATCTGACCTACTACGCGCTGAAGAACGGGCTGATTCAGTAACCCGCCGGCGCCGTGTCGTCGCGCAGCGTCCAGGGCAGGGCCGACTCGTAACCGAGCTCCGCCTCGGGCAGGGCGGGCACCACGATGATGCGCGCGGGCGGTGCCGGCATCACCCATTGCACGGCCGGCAGGGCCATCGCTTCGAGGGCGGAAGGATGAGGCATGTGGGCGTCGAGGGTCATGTCGTGCTCCGGCGAGTGATGCGCACAGCATCCGTGACAGGCTCCGCACCGCGTATCGGCCTGGGGCGCGCGGGCATGTCGGAGACCACTGACAAGGCCGTCAGCCCGGCCACAATGCGGGCGTGAAGTTCATCGCCTCTGTCTGCCTCCTGCTGGGCCTGGGTGCCGGCGCGCAAGCCTGTGACGTGCGGGCGCGCTGGAACGACGACCCGCCGTACTCGATGCGGCTGGCCGACGGCCGGCTGTCGGGGCTGAACGTGGAGATGGTGGAGCTGGTGCTCGGCCGCATGGGTTGCCGCGTGCAGTGGGTGGAGCTGCCCTGGGCCCGTGCCCTGGTGGAACTGGAAGCCGGCCGGCTGGACGTGCTGCCCGGAGGCTTCCGACGCCCGGAGCGCGAGGCCTACGCGTATTTCGTGGCGCAGCACGAGCTGTCGCGCAACCGGCTCTACGTGCGGGTGGCTGACCGCGCCCGCCTCGGGGCCGCCACCCGGCTGGCCGATGTGCCGGGGCTGCGCCTGGGGGTGCAGATCGGCGTGGTCTACGGCCCCGAATACGCCGAGCTGGTGTCGCAGCCGGCCTTTCGCACCCGGCTGACGCAGGCCACCACGCGCCGCAGCCTGTGGCAGATGCTGGAGCTCGGGCGCGTCGATGGGGTGCTGTCCAGCGAAGCCTCGGCCCGTTGGGAGCTGGCCCAGGAAGGGTTGCACCAGCGCATCGTGGCGACAGACGTGGTGCTGTCCAACGAGCCGGCCTACGTGCTGGTCAGCAAGCACTCGCGTGATGCCGCATGGGCCCAGCGCTACCAGGAGGCCAGTGCCGCGCTGAAGGCGGAGGGCACCACGGCCCGGGTCGTGCGCAAGTACTTCGGCGACTGAGGCCGCGGTGCGCCTCAGCCCGCCAGGGCGTCGGCCAGCAGGCGGGCCGCCTGCGGCACGGGCCGGGTGCCGAGCAGGCGACCATCGCCGTCGAAGCGGGTCGCGATGAAGGCATCGGCGGCCGCCTCGGAGGCTTCCTGCCGCATCAGCACCGCCTGCGCGCACAGCACCAGCCCCTGGGCCACGCGGCGCGCCTGCCCCTCCAGCGCCGCTGGGTCACCCGTCAACAGGCGCTGCAGGCGGGCGGCTTCGTCCCGCACCGGCGCATCCGGGCTGGCCGCGAAACTGCCGAGCAGGCCGAGGGCGACGTC
>JAIPCJ010000184.1 GCA_021738245.1 Methylotenera sp.
GGCTGCGCGAGAACCAGGCGCCGGGCGGGCTGGTGGCACGGCTGGGCGAAGACCAGTTCCTGCTCGCGCAGCCGGGTGTCGACGACGACAGCGCCGCCCAGCTGGCCGGCCAGCGGCTGCTGGCACTGATGAACCCGCCGTTTCACATCGGCCACCGGGCGCTGCATGTGCATGTGTCGGTCGGCCTCGCGCGCTTTCCGCAGCACGGTGGCGACGGCGCGGCCCTGCTGCGCGCCGCCGATGTCGCCATGCACCAGGCCAAGGCCCTGGCGGGCGCGGCGGTGGTGGTCTATCAGCCGGGCATGGCCACTGCCGCGCGCGGGCTGCTGGACATCGAGCAGGCCCTGGCCTGGGCCATCGAGCAGCAGGAGTTCCAGCTCGACTACCAACCCAAGTTCAGCGCCGGCACCCGGCAGCTGGCCGGCTTCGAGGCGCTGGTGCGCTGGCAGCGCCCGGGCCAGGGCCGCGTCAGCCCGGCCGATTTCATCCCGGCCGCCGAGCGCACCGGCCAGATCGTGCCGCTGGGTGCGCTCATCCTGCGCCAGGCCGCGCAGCAACTGCGCACCTGGCAGCAGCAAGGCCTGGCCCTGCTGCCGGTGGCGGTGAATGTGTCACCGCTGCAGTTCGAGGACGCGGGCTTCGCCGACTGGCTGCTCGACCTGGTGCGGGCGCACGGCGTGTCACCGGCGCTGCTGGAGGTGGAGATCACCGAGACGGCGGCCATGACCCACATGGACCGCGTGCTGCCGCAACTCGCCCGGCTGCGCGAGGCGGGCGTGGGCGTGGCCTTCGATGACTTCGGCACCGGCCAGAGCTCGCTGACCCTGCTGCGCCGCCTGCCCATCACCACGCTCAAGCTCGATCGCAGCATGGTGGACCCGCTGCCCGAACCGTCGGCGGGCGCCGTGGTGCGTGCCGCCTGCGTGCTGGCCGGTTCTCTGGGCCTGGCCATCGTGGCGGAGGGCGTGGAGCGTGAAGAGCAGGCAGCCGAGGTCGAGCGCCTGGGCTGCACCCATCTGCAAGGCTGGCTGCTGGCGCGGCCGCTGGCGCCGGAGGCTGCCGCTGCGTTGCTGGCGACGCCTGCCGCGGGGCTTTCAGCGGGCTTTTCAGCGAGCCATTAGCTCGCCCATGCGGATGCTGCCCCCCGGGTGCCAGGCCGGGTTGAACTGCAGGCCGCTCTTCTCGAACAGCATCACGACCGTGGAGCCGAGCAGGAAGCGGCCCATCTCGGCGCCCTGCGCGAGCGTGACCTGGCCGGGCGCGTAGTCCCAGGCCTTCACCGCGCCGCCGCGCTTGATCTGGCCATGCCAGACCGTGGCCATGCTGCCGACGATGGTGGCACCGACCAGCACCAGCACCCAGCGGCCCAGGGTGTCGTCGTCGAACACGCACACCACGCGCTCATTGCGCGCGAACAGGCCCGGCACGCCGCGCGCGGTGGTGGGGTTCACCGAGAACAGCTCGCCCGGCACATGCACCATGCGCACCAGTCGGCCGGCGGCGGGCATGTGGATGCGGTGGTAGTCGCGCGGGCTCAGGTAGAGGTTGGCGAACAGGCCGTCCTGGAAGCACGCGGCCAGCTCGGCATCGCCGCCCACCAGCGCGGTGGTCGTGAAGGTCTGGCCCTTGGCCTGGTAGACCTGCTCGCCCTGGATGCGGCCGACCTGGCTGATGGCGCCGTCCACCGGGCAGATCAGCGGCGCCTGCGCCAGCGGCCGGGCGCCGGGCTTCAGCGCGCGGGTGAAGAAGTCGTTGAAGGTCGCGTAGGCGGCGATGTCCGGCTCGGCCGCCTCGGCCATGTCCACGCCATAGCGGGCCACGAAGCGGCGGATGGTGGAGGTCGTCAGGCTGCCCATGGGCTTGGCGGCGTAATGCCCGGCCAGGCGGGTCAGCGCCAGCTTGGGCATCAGGTATTGGGGCAGGACTTTGAGGCGGTCGGACATGTTTCTCGGGCTCCGCAGGGCGGCTGCATGGGCGCTTGGCCCCGGCTGCAGAAACAAAGCCACAGAGGCACAGAGACACAGAGAGGCCGGGCAACTTCTCTGTGTCTCTGTGCCTCTGTGGCTGATTCCAGCGTCGGCACGCGCAACAGGCACGAGTGTACGGGTCGACAATTCGCGCCCATGGCCCTGCTGCACAGCTCCTTCTACCGTTTTACCCCGATGGCGGACCCGACCGCCTTGGCCGACTGGCTGCGTGGCCGCGGCGCCGCGCTGTCGCTCGGCGGCGTGGTGCTGGTGGCCGAAGAGGGCTTGAGCGCGGCCATCGCCGGGGAGGCCGCCGATGTGCTCGCGATGGAGGCCGAACTGCAGACCCTGCCCGGTCTGGCCGGCCTTCCGGTCAAGCACAACCGCTGCGAACGCCGGCCGTTCAGCCGCTTCAAGGTGTCGGTCAAGCGCGAGATCGTCGCCTTTGGCGTGCCCGGCGTGTCGGGCCTGCAGGGCGGCGCGGCCGACACCCACGTCAGCCCCCAGCGCTGGCGCGAACTGCTCGACGACCCCGACACCGTGGTCATCGACAACCGCAACAGCTTCGAGTTCAAGCTCGGCCGATTTCGCGGTGCCATCGACCCTGGCGTGGCGCACTTTCGCGACTTCCCCGCCTATGTCGAGGCTCACCGCGCCGAATGGCAGGGCAAGACGGTGGCCATGTATTGCACCGGCGGCATCCGCTGCGAGAAGACGGCCGCCTGGATGCAGTCCCAGGGCCTGAAGGTGGCCCAGCTCGACGGCGGCATCCTGAACTACCTCGCCACTTTCGACGACGCCGCCGCCGACTGGCAGGGCGAGTGCTACGTCTTCGACAAGCGCATCGCCATCGACGCCCGCGCCCGCGAGACCGGCACCACGGCCGAGCAGGTGTTCACCGACCCGGCGGATGCCTGGCGGCTGGCCCGGGCGAAGCGTCTGGACCCGGCGGCCGACTGACACTGCGGCATCAGGGCTGGCGCTCGATGCCCGTCAGTGTCACCGGGCCGTCTGGCGTGGCCTGCTCGGCCTGCAGCGCGAAGAAGCGGCTCGGTCGCACGGTGAGCACGGCGGCTGCCTGGACCTCGTCGTCGATGCCTACGACCAGGCGGTGCACCCGTCCGGCGTGCGTCTCGACCTGGATCTCGGCCACGCTGGCCGAGGTCGGCGTCGCGGAACCCTCGAAGCGTGGCACGCGCGGCGCCTGGCGCGCGAAGAAGGGGCGCAGCGCCGCCGGGCTGCGCGGCAGGAAGATGAGCCTCGTTGGTGTGGACCCTTGCGCCGTGGTCGGTCGCGGCAGGCCTTCCTGCAGCAGCTGCGCGAGCGCGTTGGCCAGGCCGGCGTCCAGGTCGAGGACGGGCAGCAGGACCGCGGGTTCGGCCCGGAGCTGCAGGGGCGGCGGGCTGGCCGCGTCGGGCGGGGCAACGCCCGCCGACACGGGCGCCGCGTTCAGACGCGCGAGCTCGGCCTGCACCTCGGCCTCGCGCAGGCCACCCAGCCGGGCGCGCTCGGTGTCGCTCATCAGGTCCGGCACGACCGGGTAGAGCTTGAAGCCCTTGTCGCCGGCACCGGCTGCCACGAACTGGGTTGCGAACCACTGTGGCTGCTGGCGTGCCATCATGAGCCGGTCCCAGGCGTCTGCCGCCAGCCGGGCCAGCCTCGGTTGATCCGGTGCGAGAGCCTGGCCCTGGACCGCCAGCGCGAAGGCCAGGCGTAGCGCGAGCTCGTCGCCTGCGTGCAGCAGGATCAGGGACGCGCAGCGGAAATCCTCTGCACTGCGCAGGCGCAGCGCCTTGACGGCGTTCCTCACGCGCTGCTGGCGCTGGGTGTCGCGCCGGGCCACCGCAGCCCAGTCAGCACCGGCCCCGGGGGCGCGGTCGGCCTGGTCGGCACGGCAATCGGCGGCGAGCGAGGGCGCGGCGTGCGCCGAGGTCAGTGTGAGCGCAGCCGTCAACCCGGCTGCGGTGGCGAGCAACCAGGCAGCTGTGGGCATCGGGAACCAGGCATGTTTCATCGGTGGCGGGGCGGCAGCGGTGCTACGAGAGGCCGAAGTATCACGACCGTGCCACCGTAACCCGGCGTAAATCCTCCCCTGCGACGCGAAGCGCTCCGACGCCGGAGCAAACCTTCCGGCCCCACGGGCCTGCGGCTTCGGCGACAGGCCCGACAATCACCCCGCGCGCCGCTTGCGCGCACCGCACACAGCCCTTCGATGTCCCACCTGATCGTCCATGGCGGCACGCCCCTCTCGGGCCGCATCATTCCCTCGGCGAACAAGAACGCCGTCCTCCCCATCCTCTGCGCCACGCTGCTGACCCGGCAGCCGGTGCGCCTGCGCGGCGTGCCCGAGATCACCGACGTGAAGAAGATCGTCGAGGTCTTCCGCAAGCTGGGCTCCAAGGTCGAGCTCGACTTCAAGACCGGCATCCTCGACGTCCATCACGAGCACACGAAGTTCGACCCCAACGTCGACCGTCTGCCCGAGGAGATGCGCTCGTCCATCATGCTGGTGCCGGGCCTGATGGCCCGCTTCGGCGCCGCCCGCATCGAGGACGACGTCAAGGGCTGCACGCTGGGCGCCCGCGAGATCGACCCGCACGTGGAGGTGTTCGAGCGCTTCGGCGCCCAGGTCGAGCGGCTGCCCGACGGCCTCATCCTGCGCGTGCACCGCCCGCTCACCGCCAACGCCCACTGGACGGACTACGCCTCGGTCACCACGACCGAGAACTTCGTGCTGTGCGCCGCGCTGGCCGACGGCGTCTCGACGCTGACCAACGCCGCCAGCGAGCCGCATGTGCAGGAGTTCTGCAACTTCATGTCGCTGCTGGGCGCCAAGATCGAAGGGCACGGCACGTCCAAGCTCAAGATCACCGGCGTGCAGGACCTCGGCGGCGCCGACTACACCTTCACCGAAGACTTCCACGAGATCGTCACCTTCCTGGCCCTGGGCGCCATCACCGGCGGCGACGTGCAGGTCAAGAACGGCGCGCCGGAGATGTTCCCGCTGCTGGACCGCACCTTCGCGAAGTTCGGCGTGCAGATCGTGCACGAAGACGGCTGGAGCCGCTGCGTCACGAACGGCCCGCTCAAGGTGAAGGAACCCTTCACCCGCAACATCCTGCAGAAGGTGGAAGCCGCGCCCTGGCCCTATGTGCCGGTGGACCTGCTGCCCATCTTCGTGGCGCTGGGCGTCAAGGCCGAGGGCAGCGTGATGTTCTGGAACAAGGTGTACGACGGCGCCATGGGCTGGACGAGCGAGCTGGCCAAGTTCGGCGCGCATGCCTTCCTGAGCGACCCGCACCGCATGATCACCTTCGGCGGCAAGCCGCTGAGCCCCGCCGAGGTCGAGAGCCCCTACATCATCCGCGTGGCCATCGCGCTGCTGATGGTGGCCGCGAGCATCCCGGGCAAGAGCGTGATCAAGAACGCCACGCCCATCCGCCGCGCCCACCCCAACTTCGTGGAGCACATCGGCGAGCTGGGCGCGCGCATGGAGTGGGTCGAAGGCGACTGAGATGGAGCCCCTCGTCCAACCTCGCGGCGCTGGACGCGCGCGAGTCTGGCCGGTCCCCCGCGCAGACGCCATGGGCCGGCTTGGGAGCGGCCCGGCGCTCGGCCCGAAGACCCGGGGTGCCGAGTGAGCCTGCGTGTGTTCGCAGCTGCCTTGACGGCAGCCTTCGCGACGTTGGCAGCTGCTGCCCCGGCGCCGGCGTCGCTGGGCACCATCCGCTGGGTGGTGCAGGACGTGCCGCCGCATTTCACCTTTGCGCAAGGCCACGCGCCGCGCAGCGTGGCGGAGCTGGGGCGGGGCGAGGTGGACGGCTTCATGCGGGTGCTGCTCGCGCGCATGCCGGGCTGGCAGCATGAGTTCGTCGAGGCCAGCACCGCGCGCTACGAGGCTGAGAGCCGGCGCGGCCGGACGCTGTGCTCCACGCTGCATGTGCGCACGCCGGAGCGGCTGCAGTGGGCCTGGTTTTCGCACCTGTACCCGCCGCTGGTGTCGCGCGAGATCCATGTCGTGGTGCGGCGCGAGCTGCTGGACCGCCTGGCGCCGGCACGGCCCGAGGATGGCCGCCTGCAGCTGGCCGAGCTGCTCAAGCGGCCGGAGCTGCGCCTGATCGTCGCGCGCGATCGGGCCTTCGGTGCCCAGATCGACAACCTGCTGGCCCAGTACACCGTTGCGCGCATCCCGGTCGGTACCAAGCTGGGCTCGCAGGTGCTGGACATGCTGCGCGCCGGCCGCATGGACTACACGCTCGAGTACCCCACGGTGCTCAACGACTACCTGGGCCGCCAGAGCGACCCCGGGGCCCTGGTGGCCCTGCCCATGGCCGAGGGCCTGAGCACGCTGCTGGCCACGGTGTCGTGCAGCCGCACGCCGGAGGGCCGCCGCGCCATCGAGGCGATCGACGCCGCGGTGCGCGACCTGGCCCGTGACCCCCGCCGCGAGGCCTGGGTGCGCGAATGGCGCGGTGACCGCTCCACGCCGCAGGACCTGCGCCGCCTCAACGCCTACATGGACGAACGCGCCCGCGGCGGGCCGCGCATCGAATAGCAGCCCATGGCACGCCCGCCCAAGCCCGCGTTGCCGCTGCGCCAGGGCGTGGCCGCCAGCGCGGTGTTCTGCCCACCGGGCGCGTGGCCGACGACCACGGCCTTCCTGAACGAACGGCTGCCGCGGGTGGACGACTGGGCTGAGCGCGTCGCTCGCGGCGACGTGGTCGACGACGACGGCCGGCCGGTGCCCGATGCACCCTACCGTGGCCACCGGCGCCTGTACTACTGGCGCCATCTCGACACCGAACCCGAGGTGCCGTTCGAGGCGCGCATCGTCTTCCAGGACGAGCACCTGCTGGTGGCCGACAAGCCGCACTTCCTGCCGGTCACGCCCAGCGGCCTGTACGCCCGCCAGACGCTGATGGCCCGGCTGCGCGACGCCACCGGCCTGGTCGACCTCAATCCGGTGCATCGGCTCGACCGCGAGACCGCCGGGCTGGTGGTCTTCAACCTCCGCCGCGAGGCCCGCGACGCCTACCACCGGCTGTTCCGCGAGCGTGCGGTGGAGAAGGTCTACGAGGCCATCGCGCCGCTGGGGGCCGGGCCCTGGCCGCGCACGGTGCGCCATCGCCTGGCCGAGCCACCGGGCGAGAACTTCATGCAGATGCAGGTGGTGGCGGGCGAGCCCAATGCCGAGACCTGGATCGACCTGGTCGAACCCCTGCACGGCCCGCATGAGGGCCTGGCGCGCTACGAGCTGCGGCCGCGCACCGGGCTGCGCCACCAGCTGCGCGCGCAGATGAACGCGCTGGGCCTGCCGCTGCTGGGCGACCGCATCTACCCGGTGTTGCAGCCGCACGAAAACCCGCCGTCCTTCGAGGCGCCGCTGCAGCTCGTGGCCCGCGCCCTGTCGTTCACCGACCCGATCACCGGTCAGTCGCGTCATTTCGAACGCGCAGCGCTCACAATCGCGCACCGATGAACGCGTCCAACCCCCAAGAACAGGTCCAGGAGCTGCGGCGCCAGCTGCAGTCGCTGCTGGACGCCGCGACCGCCAACGAGCGCAAGCTGGACCGTTTCGACGCGCTGGAGCGCCGCCTGATCGCGGTCAGCTCCATGGAGGAACTGGTCAACCTGCTGCTGGTCGACTGCCGGGACGACTTCGGGCTGGATGCCGCCGAGCTGTGGTTGTTGGACCTGGATGAAGAACTGCGCCGTGCGCTGCCCGCCCTGCCCATGGTCAAGCCGCCGCGGCTGCTGGATGGCCACGGCCCGCTCAAAGACCTGTTCGGTGCCACGCGCAGCACGCGGCTGATCGGGCCGGGTGCCGACGAGGGCCTGCTGGCCGTGGCGTTTGCGCCGGATGCGGGCGTGAAGTCAGCCGCGCTGCTGCCGCTGATCCGCCAAGGCCTGCTGATCGGCAGCCTGCATTTCGGCTCGCGTGACCCCGAGCGCTACGACCGCAGCTCCGGCACCAAGTTCCTGGACCGGCTGGCCGCGATTGCCGCCATCGCCATCGAGAGCATGCTCAACCGCGAGCGGCTGCGCCGCGCCGGCATGACCGACGGCCTGACCGGGGTGCACAACCGCCGCTACTTCGACCATCGCAGCCTGATCGAGTTCAGCCAGGCGGTGCGCCACCGCTACCCGCTGGCCTGCCTGTTCCTGGACATCGACCACTTCAAGGCCATCAACGACCGCCACGGCCACCCCACGGGGGACGAAGTGCTGCGCCAGGTCGGCGGGCTCATCCAGCGCTCGCTGCGCACTGGCGATCTGGCCGCGCGCTATGGCGGCGAAGAGTTCGTCGTGCTGCTGCCGCGCACCGACGAAGCCGGCGCCCGTGAGGTGGCCGAGCGCATCCGGCAGATGGTGCAGGACGCGCCTTTCGTGACGCCCGAGGGAGGCACGGTGAGCGCGACACTGTCGGTCGGGCTGGCCATGCTGCCGGTCGAGGCGACCAGCTTCGGCGACCTGCTGTCGGCGGCGGACCGTGCGGTCTACGAGGCCAAGCGCCGCGGCCGCAACTGCACCGTGGTGGACGGCTTGCCCACCGCCTGACGCCGCCCCACCCCGGGCTTGCTGACAGCCGGCCTACGGCGTCGCGGCCTGGAACGCCCAGACAAACCCCAAGCGTGCCTCCCCAGGGCGGCCTTGACAATTTGTGACGCCTGTCCAACCCAACATGACCACCGACTCCCTCGCCGAAGTACCCGAGGCCGGCGGCGCCCACCGGCTCGCCTCCCTGCGGCTGCGGCTGTGGCTGGCGGTGCCGCTGCTGACGAGCGGGGTGGTGCTGATCTTCGAATGGAGCCTGGGCGGGGCGGACCCCATCCGCGAAAGCCTGGCCCGCATGGCCTGGCTGGTGCTGCTGCTCAGCGTCGCCCAACTGCTGCTGATCGAAGCGCTGCTGATGCGCCCGCTGCGCCGGCTGGCGGAGGGCTGTGAGGCGATCGCCGCGGCGCCGGCCACGACGGCGCCTGACGACGTCTGCCGCCTGGCCGGCGAGCATGGCCGGGTGGGTCGCGCGGTGGCACATGTCGGCGGCCTGTGGCGCCAGCAGGAGCACGAGGCGCGTGAGCTGCGTCGGGACCTGGCCCAGCAGCGGCAACTGCTGCAGCAGGCCCATGTGGCCCTGGAAGCCAACCAGCGCGAGCTGGCCAGCCTGGCGCGGGTGGACCCGTTGACCGGCATTGCCAACCGGCTGGTCTTCGAGGAATCGCTGCGGCGGGAGTTCAAGCGCGCCCAGCGGCTGCGCGGCCTGCTGGCGGTGGCGGTGCTCGACCTCGACCAGTTCAAGCAGTTCAACCTCGCGCATGGCCCCGCCGCGGGAGACGCCGCGCTGAAGCGCGTGGCGGGTCTGCTCAGCGAGCGCTTCAAGCGCGACACCGACCTGGTGGCGCGGCTCGGGGGCGAAGAGTTCGTGGCCCTGCTGCCGGGTTTTGGCATGGCCGAGGCCCAAGGCGTGCTCGAGACGCTGCGCGAAGACCTGCGCGCGCTGCACCTGCCCGACGGCCAGGGCGACCTCACCCTGAGCATCGGCCTGCCCGCCGCCAGCCCGGCCCACCCCTACCTCAGCGCCCAGGCCTTGCTGCAGGCGGCCGACGAGGCGCTCTACATCGCCAAGCACACCGGGCGCGACCGGCTCAGCCTTGCGGCGTAGATGGGTG
>JAIPCJ010000185.1 GCA_021738245.1 Methylotenera sp.
CAGCTCACCGTGCCAGCGCGGCCCGCCGCCGCGAGCGCGCCACCCGCACAGGCGCAGCCTCCGCGGCACGCCCGGCCACTCAAGCCACCCAAGGCTGCCAAGCCCGCCAAGGCACCCAAGGCATCCAAGGCATCGCCACCCGAGCCCGGCGCGAAGGCCGCCAGCACCGCAGGCCACTAGAATGCGCGCCGTTGGTGCTCGCAGCCGCTGTCATGGCGGTTGCAGTTCAACGGGAATCAGGAGGGCGAGCGGCCACGCCGCGAACCTAACCTGAGCTGTCCCCGCAACGGTAAGTGGACGAGGCCCTTTCAAGGCCTCCGCGTTCGATCCACGACCACTGGCCCTCGGGCTGGGAAGGTCTCGAATGTTGTTCCACCAGCCCGGATACCGGCCAACGACGGGGTTGCAGGCGATGAGCCGGCGACCGTTTTTCAGCCACGCTGCGGGGGTCAGCGGGGCTGAGTGATCGTTTCCGTTCCATTCATGTCCCAAGCTCTCCTCGCGGCCCGTCGGCCGCTGCTCGCCTTGTCCGTGCTGGCCCTGGCGGCATCTGCGCACGCCCAGAACAAACTCGACACCGTCGTCACCACCGCCACCCGCACGCCCCAGCGCCTGTCGGAAGTGCTGGCCGACCTGACCGTCATCACCCGCGCCGACATCGAGCGCCAGGCCGTGGCCAGCGTGGCTGACCTGCTGCGCAACAACGGCTGCGCCGAGATGGTCCGCAACGGCGGCGCTTCGGCCACCACCAGCCTCTTCCTGCGCGGCGCTGACTCGCGCCACACCCTGGTGCTGGTGGACGGCGTGCGCATGGATTCGCAATCCACTGGCGGCACCAGCTGGCAGGGCATCCCGGTGTCCCAGGTCGAGCGCGTGGAAGTGCTCAAGGGCCCGGCCAGCGCCATCTACGGCTCCGACGCCGTTGGCGGCGTGGTGCAGATCTTCACCCGCAAGGCCGGCGGCACGCCCAGCGCGGACTTCGGCATCGCGCGCGGCACGCAGTCCACCTACAAGGCTGACGGCGGCCTGTTCGGCACGCTGGGTACCGTGGACTTCGCCTTCACGCTGGCGGGTGAAGAAAGCGACGGCTTCAACAGCACGCTGGACGTCCCCGGCTCCTTCAGCTACATCCCCGACCGCGACGGCTGGCGCAAGTACCAAGGCACCGCGCGCCTGGGCACCGACATCGCGACGGGCCACCGTGCCGAGCTGATCCTGATCCGCAACCACATCAACGGCCAGTACGACGCCTCCAAGTCGCGCCCGCTGGTGGACGACCGCACCGTGCAGGACACCGACGCGACGCGGCTGGCCTGGACGGCCCAGTGGTCGCCCGCGCTGCAGACCCAGCTGAGCTACGGCCAGTCGCGCGACCGCTACGAGACCTCGCCCTCGCCCTACCTCACCATCACCAAGGTCAAGAACCTGGCATTGACCGGCTCCTACAAGGTCGCTGCGGGCCAGCAGGTCAACTTCCAGGGCGAACGCATCGAGGACGAGCTGGAGAACAGCGGCTTGGTGACGGCCGGCGTCGGCAAGCGCCACCGCAATGCAGTCGGTGCGGGTTATCTCTTCAACGCCGGCCCGTGGAGCCTGCAGGCCCACGCGCGCCATGATGACGACAGCCAGTTCGGCGGCGTCGACACCGGCACGCTGCTGGCCGGCTACGAGATCACGCCCGGGCTGCGCGTGGTGGGCTCGGTGGGCAATGCCTTCCGCGCGCCGACCATCTACCAGCAAGGCACGGTCTACGGCCCCGACCTGAGCAAGCCCGGCGTCAAGCCGCTGGAGGCCGAGCGCGGTCGCAATGTCGAGTTGGGCCTGAAGTGGAACAGCGCCAACAGCGAGCTCAGCGCCACCGCCTACCGCAACCGCGTCAGCCACCTGATCATCTTTGGCGCGGCGGGCAGCTGCCAGAGCGCCTTCGGCTGCTACCAGAACGTGTCGCAAGCCAAGCTGCAGGGCCTCAGCCTGGCGGGCGCCACGCAAATGGTGGGCGTGAACCTGCGCGCGACGGTGGACTTCCAGAAGCCCACCGATGCCAGCACCGGCCTGCTGCTGGCCCGTCGTGCCAGGCGCCTGGCCACGCTGAACGCCGACACCGCGCTGGGCAACTGGGTGCTGGGCGCCGGCGTGCAGGCCTCGGGCTCGCGCTTCGACAACGCGGCCAACACCCGCCGCCTGGGCGGCTACGGTCTCGTCAACCTGAATGCGCAGTACGCACTCAGCCGTGACCTGAAGCTGCAGCTGAACCTGGACAACGCCTTCGACCGCGAGACCAGCACCGCCTATGGCTACGCCTCGGCGCCGCGCACCGCGCTGGTGTCGCTGCGCTGGAGCCCCAAGCTCTGAGGCCACGTCGATGAGCGCCCACCACCTCATCGTCGGCGGCCAGCGCAGCGGCAAGTCGCGGCAAGCCGAAGCGCTGGCGCTGCGCTGGCCCGGCCGGGTCAGCGTGGTGGCCCCCGCGCTGGCCGCCGATGACGAGATGCGGGCTCGCATCGAGCACCACCGTGCGATGCGGCCAGCCCACTTCCACACGCTGGAAGCCCCGCTGGCGCTCAGCGCGGCCCTTCAGGCAGCCGACGACGCAGAGCATCTGCTCGTGGTCGACTGCCTGACCCTGTGGCTCGTCAACTGGCTGATGCCGATGGACGGCTTGCCCGACCTCGCCGGCTGGGCGGCCGAGCGCGCCGCATTGCTCGACGTGCTGCCGCGACTGCGGGCCCAGGTGATCTTCGTCTCCAACGAGGTCGGCTGGGGCGTGAGCCCGATGAGCCGCGAGGCGCGGCACTATGTCGACGAACTCGGTCGGCTCAACCAGGACGTCGCCCGTCGCTGCGGCCAACTGACCCTGATGGTGGCTGGCCAGGCCTGGCGCCGGCCCGTGGAGGACATGACCCATGCCTGAGTTGCTTCGCCTCTGGCTGCTGGCGCTGACGCTGGCATTTGCACTGCCGGCACGCGCCGTCGAAATCAAGGACGACCTCGGCCAGGTCACCACACTGACGGCCCCGCCACAACGGGTGGTGAGCCTGCTGCCGTCGCTGACCGAGACGGTCTGCGAGCTCGGCGCCTGCGCCCGCCTGGTGGGCGTGGACCGTTACTCCAACTTCCCCGCCAGCGTGAACGCCCTGCCCAAGGTGGGCGGGCTGGACGACACCAACGTCGAGATGATCGCCGCGCTCAAGCCCGACGTGGTGCTGCTGGCCACCGCCTCGCGGGTGTCTGAACGGCTGCGGGCCCTCGGCCTGAAGGTCATCGCGCTGGAGCCGCGTTCCTACCAGGACGTGCAGCGCGTGCTCAACACCCTCGGCCAGGTGCTGGGCGTGAGCGATGCCCAGCGCGTGTGGCGCTACATCGATGCCGGCGTGTCGGCCGCCGCCGCCAGCGTGCCGCCCTCGGCGCGCGGCATCCGCGTGTACTACGAGGTCGCCAGCGGCCTGTGGGCGGCGGGCGAGTCGTCCTTCATGGGCGAGACGCTCACGCGGCTCGGCGCCGGCAACATCATCCCGGCCCAGCTCGGCCCTTTCCCCAAGATCAACCCCGAGTACGTGGTCAAGGCCAACCCGGGGCTGATCATGATCGGCACCCGCAGCGCCGAGGGGCTCGCCACGAGGCCGGGCTGGGACCGCATCGACGCCGTCCGGCGCGGCCGCGTCTGCGTCTTCAAGCCTGAAGAGGGCGACATCCTGTCCCGCCCCGGGCCGCGCATGGCCGAGGCGGCGCAGATCATGGCGCGCTGCCTGCGAGAGAAGGCTGGGGCATGACACGCGCCCTGCACATGGCCACAGAAACACAGAGCCCCAGAGGCGCTCGGGCTCATCTCGGGATTGCACGCCTTCAGCTTTCAGTGCTCCCGCAAGGGCCCGTCGCCTCGATCACCACGCCCGATCTCTTTGTGCCTCTGTGCCTTTGTGGCGGTGTTCCCGTGCCTGCGCGGAGCACCAACACATGAACCTGCGTCCTGGCCTGCTGCTCGCGCTGCTGCTGGTGCTCGGCGGTACCGGCATCGTCGCGGGCGTGCTGATCGGCAGCACCGGCTGGGCTGACCTGCGGGACGCGAACATGAGCGTCATCCTGTGGGAGATCCGCCTGCCGCGGTCGCTCGGTGCCTGGTGGGCCGGTGCGCTGCTGGGCATGGCCGGTGCGATGGCCCAGGGCCTGTTCCGCAATCCGCTGGCCGACCCCTATCTGCTGGGCAGTGCCTCGGGCGCCGGCCTGGCCGTGGCCTTGGCGCTGGCCCTCACGGGTCTGTCACCGCAGACGTCCTCGCTGCTGGACCGCATCGGCCTGACCGGCATCGCCTTCGTCGGCACGCTCGTGGGCGTGGGCCTGACCCTGGTGCTGGCACGCGGCGTGGAGCAGACGCTGCGGCTGCTGCTGGCGGGCGTGGTGGTGGGCGTGGTGCTGAACGCCTTCACCGGCCTGGCCACGCTCTGGGCGCCGGACATCCTGCGGGCCATGCAGGCCTTTCTGCTGGGCAACACCGGCCTGCTGGGCTGGAACAGCGTGTGGGTGATGGCGGTCTGCGGCATCGCGGCCGGCCTCGTCGGCCTGCTCGGCAGCCCCGCGCTGGATGCCCTGACCCTGGGGGAATCCACGGCGGCATCGCTGGGCGTGCGCCTGGGCCTGGCGCGGCTGCTGCTGATCGGCGCCTTCGCGCTGGCGACCGGCGCGGCCGTGGCGCAGACGGGCATCGTCGCTTTCGTCGGCCTGGTGGCGCCGCATCTGGTGCGCGCGCTGTGCCCGCTGCTGCACGGCTGGCTGATCGCACTGTCGGCGGCGGCGGGTGGCGCGCTGCTGCTGGCGGCCGACGTGCTGGCCCGCGCGCTCATCCGGCCGCAGGAGTTGCCGGTGGGGCTGGTCACGGCCCTGCTCGGCGGTCTCTATCTGCTTGTGCTGATGCACCGGCGCGCGGGGCCAAGGCGATGAGCTCGCTCCACGCTCGCATCGACCGCGTCCGCATCGACGGACGCGACCTCGTGCACGGCATCGACCTCACGCTGGCCCGTGGCTGCTGGACGGCCATCGTCGGGCCCAACGGTGCGGGGAAATCGACGCTGCTGCGCGCCATCGCCGGCCTGCAACGCTGCGAGGGCCAGGTCATGCTTGACGGCCGCGCGCTGCAGGCCTGGCCCGCCCGCGAACGCGCCCAGCGCCTGGCCTGGATGGGCCAGCACGAAAGCGGCGCCGACGATCTCACCGCGGAAGACGTGGTTCAACTCGGCCGCCTGCCCCACCGGCCCTGGCTGGCGCCACCCACGCAGGCCGACCATGCCGCGGTGCAGGCCGCCATGCAGGCCACGCAGAGCTGGGCCTGGCGCGGGCGCCGCCTGGGCTCACTCTCCGGCGGCGAGCGCCAGCGCGTGTTGCTGGCCCGCGCCCTGGCCGTGGAGGCGCCCCTCACGCTGATGGACGAACCCCTGGCCCACCTCGACCCACCTCACCAGGCCGACTGGATGGCGCTGGTGCGCGAGCGCGTGGCGGCCGGCCACGGCGTGGTCAGCGTGCTGCACGAACTGCATCTGGCCTTGCAGGCCGACCGCCTCGTGCTGATGGCCGATGGCCGCATCGTGCACACCGGCGCCCCGGCGGACACGGCCACGCACGACGCCCTGCGCACCGTCTTCGGCCCGCGCTTGCACATCGCCCAGCTCCATGGCCGCTGGGTGGCCCTGCCGCTATGAGCCCGTCCACACACGCCTGCCCCGCGCTGTTCATCAGTGCGCCGTCCTCCGGCTCTGGCAAGACCAGCATCACCGCCGCCATCGCGCGCAGCCATGTGCGGCGCGGCGAGCGCGTGCGGGTGTTCAAGACCGGGCCCGACTTCCTCGACCCCGGCATCCTCGCCCGGGCCAGCGGGGCGCCGGTCTACCAGCTTGACCTCTACATGGGTGGCTTCGAACACTGCCGCAGCCTGCTCGCGCAGGCGGCGCGCGAGGCTGACCTGATCCTCGTTGAAGGCGTGATGGGCCTGTTCGACGGCGACCCGAGCAGCGCCGACCTGGCTGCTGCGTTCGGGCTGCCGGTGGTGTGCGTCATCGACGCCTCGGCCATGGCGCAGACCTTTGCGGCGCTCGCCACGGGCCTGGCTCACTACCGCCCGGCGCTGCGGCATGCGGGCGTCATCGCCAACCGCATCGGCAGCGTGGCGCATGGCCGCATGCTGGGCGAGGGCCTGCCTGACGAGCTGCCGCTGATCGCGGCGCTGCCCCGCAACCCGGCGCTGAGCCTGCCGGAGCGCCACCTCGGCCTGGTGCAGGCGCTGGAGCAGCCGGATCTGGACGTGCAGCTCGAAGCCTGGGCTGACGCCTGGGATGCGACGCTGCGCCCGGGCTTCGCGTTCACGCCCGTGCCTTTCGACGGCATCGCCGAGGCGCCCCTGCCTGCACTGCTGGCCGGCCGACGCATCGCCATCGCACGGGATGCCGCCTTCGGCTTCATCTACCCCGCCAACCTCGATCTGCTGCGGGCGATGGGGGCGCAACTGCGCTTCTTCTCGCCGCTGCGACACGAGCCGCTGCCAGCGGCTGATGCCGTCTGGCTGCCTGGCGGCTACCCCGAGCTGCATGCCGCGACGCTGGCCGCCCACCCCACCCTCGCCGCCGACCTCGGCGCGCATCTGGCAGCGGGCAAGCCGATGCTGGCGGAATGCGGCGGCATGCTGGCGCTGCTGGACCAGCTCGACGAGGTCGACGGCACGCCTCACCGCATGGCTGGCCTGATGCCGGGCCGCGCCCAGCTGCAGTCACGCCTGGCCGCCCTCGGCCTGCAGGCCATCGACTGGCCCGAGGGCCCGCTGCGCGGCCACAGCTTCCACTTCTCCACGCTCGACACCCCGCTGCCCGCGCTGGCCAAGGCGACCAACCCCAACGGCGGCCGCACCGCCGAGGCGCTGTACCAGCACGGCGGCTTGAGGGCGAGCTATGTGCACCACTACTTTCCCTCCAACCCCGAGGCGGTCGCGGCCTTCTTCAGCGGCCGAGCGACGGACCCGCTGCCAACCCCTGAGTGACTGCCATGGAAATCGAATCTCCCCCGGTCCACCGCGAACGCATCGTGCCCACGGGCGAGCGCCGCGGCCTCGTGCTCGTGCACACGGGTGACGGCAAGGGCAAGAGCACGGCGGCCTTCGGCCTGGCGCTGCGCGCCCACGGCCGCGGCAAGCCGGTGCTGATCTACCAGTTCATGAAGGTGCCCAGCGCCCGCTTCGGCGAGCACCGCGTTTTCGAGCAGCTCGGCGTGCCCATCGTCGGCCTGGGCGACGGCTTCTCGTGGAAGAGCAAGGACCTCGAACACTCCGCCGACCTGGCCCGCGAGGGCTGGGCCCGGGCCGAGGCCACCATCCGTGGCGGCGAGCAGTTCCTGGTGGTGCTGGACGAGATCATGTACCCCCTGCGCTACGGCTGGATTGCGCTCGACGCAGTGCTGGCCTGCCTGCGCGAGCGCCCGCCGCATGTGCATGTGGTGCTCACCGGCCGCGGCGCGCCGGCCGAGCTGATCGAACTGGCCGACACCGTGACCGAGATGCAGCTGGTCAAGCACCACTACAAGGCTGGCGTGCCGGCCCAGCGGGGGATCGAGGATTGAGCGCGCTCATCATCTGCACCACCTGCGCTGACGGCCGGGGTCAGGCCTTGCTGGAGGCGGTCGAGAACGAAGCCCTGGCGCGAGACCTGCCGCTGGCCATCCAGGGCCAGGCCTGCCTCGCCGCCTGCCGCCAGAGCTGTACTGTGGCCCTGCAGGGCGCCGGCAAGCACAGCTATGTGTTCGGGCAGCTCGCCCCCGACGACGCCTGCGTGGACGCGCTGCTGGCGGTGGCCGGCCAGCATGCCGAGCCGGGCGAGGGCCTGCTGCCCTGGGACCGCCGGCCCGAGCGGCTCAAGACCGGCCTGGTGGCGCGCCTGCCGCCGCTGCGCTGAACCAACCGCATGACCTGGCTGCTGCCGCTGTCGCTGCTGGTCGCACTCGCGGTGGACCGCCGGTGGGGCGAGCCGCCGGCCTGGGCGCATCCGGTGGTGGGCATGGGGCGCTACCTCGGTTTGTTTCGCCTCACCCGGTTGCCGCCCGCGGTGGGGTTCATCGCCGGGGCGCTCGCGTGGCTGGTGGGCGCGGCGGCGGTCGCCTTCATCGCGCTGTGGCTGCACGGCTGGCTGCTGATCGGGCTGAGGCCGGGCGATTCGCCGCTGCGGCTGCTCGCGACCGCCGTGCTGCTGGGCCTGCTGCTCAAGCCCCTGCTGGCCTGGCGCATGCTGGCAGACGAAGTCATGGCGGTGGAGGCGGCGCTGGCCGAATCGCTGCCTGCCGGGCGCGCCCGCCTGTCGCGCCTCGTCAGCCGCGACACCTCGACGCTCAGCGACACCGAGGTGCGTGAAGCCGCGATCGAAACGCTGGCCGAGAACCTCAATGACTCGGTGATCGCCCCGCTGTTCTGGTTCGCGCTGTTCGGCCTGCCGGGCGCGGCGGTCTACCGCTTCGCCAACACGGCCGATGCGATGTGGGGCTACCGCGATGAGCGCGAATGGTGTGGCAAATGGGCGGCGCGTGCCGACGACGTGCTGTCATGGCTGCCCGCCCGGCTCACCGCGCTGCTGCTGTGGCCGCCCCGCCCGCAGCGGCTGTGGCGCGAGGCCAGCCGCACGCCGTCGCCCAACAGCGGCTGGCCCATGGCCGCGATGGCCCTGCGCCTGGACCGCCAGCTCGCCAAGCCGGGGGTCTACCGGCTGCATGCCGAGGGCCAGGCGGTGCGCGCGGGCGATGTGGCCGCGGCGTGCCGCATCGCCCGCCGCGCGGTGGCCGTTGGCAGCGTGCTGATCGCGGCCCTCGCGGGGGCGCTGCACGCATGAACACGCCGCTGCTGCCCGAGCACGGCGGCCCCGATGGTGGGCTGCCGATCACGCACGACTTCTCCACCAATGCCAACCCGCTGGGCCCGCCGCCCGCGCTGCTGCAGGCGGTGCTGCAGGCCGACCGCAGCCGCTACCCCGACCCGCAGTACCGCGCGCTGCGCCGCTTGCTGGGCGACGACGATCTCGTGCTGCCCACCGCGGGCGGCGCCGAAGGCATCCGCCGCTTGACCCTGGCCGCCTGGCTCACCGGCCGCCGCGAGGTGTGGGTGCCGCAGCCCGGCTTCGGCGACTACGCGCTGGCCGCCCAGGCACTGCAGATGACGGTGCGCCCCTACGCCCAGCCGCAGGACATCCGCCCGGCCGGCGCCGCCCTGGTGTGGATCTGCGAACCCTGCAACCCGACGGGCACCAGCAGTGCCGACTGGCCGGCGCTCGATGCACTGGTGGTGGTGGACCGCGCCTATGAACCGCTGCGCCTGCAGGGTGAGGCGCCCCCCTTGCCGCCGGGCGCCTGGCAGCTCATCTGCCCGAACAAGGCGCTCGGCCTGACAGGCGTCCGCGCTGGCTATGCGGTCGCGCCGCAGGCCGATGCCGTCTGGGCGCAGGCGCAGTCGCTGGCACCGAGCTGGGTGCTGTCGGCCGAGGGCGTGGCGATGCTGACGCACAGCCTCGACGCCGACACGCAGGCCTGGCTCGCCCAGTCGCGCGCCACGCTGCGCGGCTGGGTGGCCGACCAACGC
>JAIPCJ010000186.1 GCA_021738245.1 Methylotenera sp.
CAGCAACCCGCGCTGCGGATGCCGCCAGCGCAGCAGCGCCTCCGCGCCGCTGAGCTGACCCGTGGCCGCCTCGACCTGGGGCTGGAAGAAGAGCTCGAACTCGTTGCGTGTCAGGCCCTGCGCCAGCTCGGCCTCCAGCACCAGATCGGCGTAGGCCGTCTCGGCCAGCGCCGGCTCGAAGAATTGATAGGTGGCCCGGCCGCGCGCCTTGGCGCGGTACATGGCCGTGTCGGCGTGCTGGATGAGTTCCTCGGCCTTGCGGCCATGGTCGGGGAAGACCGCCACGCCGATGGACGGCGTGACCGACAGCGCCCGCTGGTCCGCCTTGACCGGCACCTCGACGACCGACAGCAGCGCTTCCAGCACGACGCGGATGTCGTCACGGCTCTCCAGGTCGGACAGCAGCACCACGAACTCGTCGCCCCCGAAGCGGCCCACCAGGTCACTGCCGCGCAGCGCGCCGATGAGGCGCTCCGACACGGTGGTCAGCACCTGATCGCCCTCCAGGTGGCCGAGGCTGTCGTTGACGCGCTTGAAGTTGTCCAGGTCGATGAACAGCAGCGCCAGCATCTCGCCGCGGCGCTCGGCGCGGCGCAGCAACAGGGTCATGCGGTCCATGAAGGCCGTGCGGTTGAGCAGGCCGGTCAGGCCGTCATGGTGGGCCAAGTGCTGGATGCGGGCTTCGTTGGCGAGCCGGTCGCGGATGTCCCGCACCACCGCCATGCGCAGCCGCTCCTGGTCGCGCTCCAGCGTGCGCATGATGAGCTCGACCGGGATGCGCGAGCCGTCGCGGTGCAGGATGACGGTCTCGTAGCGCAGCTCCTGCCCGAGGCGCATCACCTCGCGCACCTTGGGCACTTCGTCTTCAGCGACGAAGGCCATCACATGCTTGCCGATGAGCTCGTGCCGCGGCCAGCCGGTCAGCTCGCACAGCGGCACATTGACGTCGGTCATCACGCCATCGCGGTGGAAGAGGATGCCCTCGACCGTGGCCTGCATGAACTTGTCCAGCCGCGCTTCGGACTCGCGCAGCCGGCGCTCGGCCACGCGGTGGCGGGTGATGTCGTACACCAGCACCCAGCTGCCGAGCAGCACGCCGTGCTCGTCGAACTGCGGGATGAGGTGGATCTCGAGGTAAGCCTCCTCGCCGCTCGGATGCGCCAGCAGCCGCTCGTACACCACCGGCTTGAGCTCCCGCACCAGCTCTTCCACCGGCCCGCGCACCTCTTCATAGGCCTGGGCGCCGACGATCTCGCTGAAGTGCTTGCCGATAATGGACTGCTGCGTCAGCCCGAAGGCCTCGGCGTAGCCGCGATTGGCGAACAGGCAGCGGTGGTCGGCCGCGCCGTAAAGGGCGATCCAGGCCGGCACATGGTCGGCCAGCATGCGAAAGCGGGCCGCATCCAGCGCCTGCGCTTGCGCCTGCAGGTCGAGGGCCTGGGGGGCGTTCACCGGGTCCCTCATGAGTCGTGCAGCACAGACAGGGCCAGGCGCAGGTCATCCCAGGCGCCCGCCTTGTCGGCGGCGGAGCGCAGCAGGTAACCCGGCGCGAACGTGACCACCACCGGCAGGCCCCGCCACTCGTGCACCCGGCCACGCAGCCGGCCCAGCGGCTCGGTGGTGCCGGTCAGGCGGCGCGCGGCCTGCAGGCCCATGGCCAGCACCACGCGCGGCTGCAGCAGGGCCACCTGGCGCGCCAGCACCGCCTCGCAAGCCTCCAGCTCGGCCGGCTGCGGGGCCCGGCCTCGCGGCGGGCGGCACTTGACCAGCGGCGTGACGAAGGCGGTGGCGGCGTCGCCGGCCCGGCGCTGGCCGGCGGCGTGCAGCATGCGGACCAGCAGCCGGCCGGCGTCGCCTGGCTGGCTCTCGCCGCTGGCGTCTTCCGACTCGTCGGGCGGATCGGTCACGACCAGCCATTGCGCCTGCTGCAGCGCGCCCTGGCCGAACACGGCATGCCGGCGCTGCTCGCACAGCCCGCAGCCGCGGCAGCTGGCCACCGCCTCGCGCAGCGCGGGCAGATCCAGGCCGGCGAAGTTCGTGGCCAGCGCAGGCTCGACCGGCGCCGAGGCCGGGCGGGCAGGCGGGGGGGCCACGACTGGCGCGGGCGCCGGCACGGCCACCCGCATCACGGGCGGGGGCGGGGCCGCCACGACGATGGGTTCGGGCTCGGCGGCCTCGGGCTCGGGCGTGGCGTCCAGCGCCACCGGCAGCCGGTAGCCCATCTCGGCCAGCATGGCTCGCTGGCGTTCGTCCCAGCTCATGGGCTGACTCCCAGGCTCATGAGGATGGCGTCCTCACGCGGGCCTTGCACCACCGGGTAGTAGGCGCGCCGCCGGCCGACTTCGGTGAAGCCGTAGCGGCGGTAGACATCGCGGGCGCGCTCGTTGCTGACCCGCACTTCCAACCAGAGTTGCATCAGCCCGCGGCGGCGGCATTCGTCCACCAGACGGTCCAACATGACCACGGCCAAGCCGCGCCCCTGCCAGCCGGGCACCACGGTGATGTTGAGCAGATGCATTTCGTCGGCTCCCGGCATGGCCACCCAGTAGCCGAGCAGCTCGGCACGCGGGCCGCGCAGCACCTCGGCCGGGTAGCCAGCAGCGAGCGAGTCGACGAAATTGCCGTGCGTCCAGGGCACGGGGTAGGCCTGACGCTCGGCAGCCATGACCTCGGTCAGGTCCGGCACACGCATCGGCGCCGCGTCGAACGGGGGCAGGCGGGGTTGCACGACGGCGTTCATGCGCGCTGCTCCCGCTCGGCCGTGGTGAGCGCCACCTTGTCGCGCACATAGACCGGCAGCGCCTCGGCGGCGCCGCGCGCCTCCCCCCGCTGCCAGGCCGCCAGCGCGAGGGCACCAAGTGCCGCCGCCCGCGAGCGGGCCTGGGGCCAGGCCGGTGCCACGGGGCCGAGGGCCTCGGCGTACTCGGTCAGCGCCGAGCCGGCGGCGGCGGCAGGCTGGCCCCAATGGCTGGCCAACGCGGCGGGCGCGTACAGGGCCGGGGCGTCGAGCACCTGCCAGGCGCGGCCGTCATGCCGGTAGTGGGCGGCGTAGATCTCGCCGATGCGGGCGTCCATGGCCACCCAGACGTCGTCACCCGCGCCCTGGGTGCGGGCATCCTCCGCCACCAGCATCAGGCTGTCCACGGCCAGCACGGGCTTGCCCAGGCCGAACGCCAGGCCCTGGGCCACCGCGCAGGCGGTGCGCAGGCCGGTGAAGGCGCCCGGGCCCTGGCCGAACGCAATCGCGTCCAGTTCGGCCATCGCCACGCCAGCACCGGTCAGCAGGGCCTTGATCTCCGGCAGCAGCCGGGCCGAGGCCTGGGCGCCGCCAGCGGCCTCGAAAACCCGGGTCTGCGCCGGGGTCACGAGGGCCACGGCCATCGTGTCGGTGGAGCTGTCGAGGGCCAGGAGGAAGGGCATCGGGGCAGTGTAACTTTCGGGTCATGCGCAAACAGGCTCTGGCATGGCTCTTCGGGGGATGGATCGGGGGATGGATCGGCGGCGTGGCCGCCCAGGGGCTGCCCCTGTCGGTGCAGGTTGCACTGCGCCAGGCCAACCTGCCGCCGACCGCGCTTGGCGTGGTCGTCCAGGCCCTGGACGAACCCGAGCCCCGGCTGGCCTGGCAGGCCGCCACGCCGATGAACCCGGCCTCCCTCACCAAGCTGGTCACGAGCCTGGCGGCCCTCGAAACCCTGGGCCCGGCCTGGCAATGGCAGACACCGGTCTGGCTGACCGACGACGGCGGCCTCGCCGTGCAAGGCAGCGGCGATCCCCGCCTGGGCACCGAGCGCCTGTGGGCCGGCCTCAAGCGCCTGGGCGTGACCGAGCTGCGCGGCCCGCTGCGGCTGGACCGCAGCGCCTTCACGCCCGGCACCGCGGCACCGGGCGATTTCGACGGCGAGCCCTGGCGCGTGGGCAACGCCCAGCCCGAGGCGCTGCTGTTGAACGCCAAGGCCATCACCTACACCGTGCGGGTGGACGGCGCCCAGGCCCGCATCACAGCAGACCCGCCGCTGGACTCACCCCAGACCGTGCCCACCACGACAGCGCCCTGTGGCGACTGGCGCAGCGCGCTGAAGCTGCAATGGGTCGCCGGCCAGCGGCCACGGTTTGCCGGCAATTTTCCGGCTGCCTGCGGCGAGCAGATCTGGACGCTGGCCGACCCCGACCCGGCCAGCTACCCTGGCCGGCTGCTGACACTGATGCTCGGCGAAGCCGGCATCGCCTGGCGCGGCGACAACGCCGTCGTGACCGAGGCCCCCGCCCCGGTCGCGGCGCCCACCCTCTTCTGGCCTGGCCCCACGCTGGCGGAAGCCCTGCGGGACATCAACAAGAACAGCAGCAACCTGGGCGCCCAGCAACTGCTGCTGACGGTGGCCCGCGCTGCCGGTGTGCCCGCGCCTTCCCCCGAGACCGCGGCGGCCTGGCTGCAGGCCTGGCTGGACGCCCATGCCGGCACCTCACCCCCGACACGGGTGGTCAACGGCTCAGGCCTGGCGCGCGAAACCCGCCTCAGCCCGGCCCAGCTTGCCAGCCTGCTGCGCTGGGCGTGGGGCCAGCCCTGGATGCCGGAACTGCTGGCTTCGCTGCCGGTGGCGGGGCTGGACGGCACGCTGTCGCGCCAGCCGGGGCGCTTCGGCGCAGCCACCGGGCGGGCGCACCTGAAGACCGGCTCTCTGCGCGACGTGACCGCCCTCGCCGGCATCGTGGATGCCCCCTCGGGCCGGCGCTGGGTGCTCGTAGCCGTGATCAACCACGCCCAGGCGCAGGCCGGCCGCAGCGTGCTGGACGCGCTGCTGCGCTGGGTGGCGCAAGACGCGCCGGCCGCCAGGCCGGGCCCGTGAGGGGCAGGCGCTCCGCCGCCAATCCGCTCAGAGCAGCTGCGGATTGGCCTGCCAGACGGTCCAGGTCAGCACCGACGCGAAGCTGACCCAGGCGAGATATGGCAGCATCAGCAGCGCCGCCGCGCGACGGATGCGCCAGAAGGCCGCCATGGTGGCGACGATGAGGCCCAGCATCAGCAACACATCGGTGAAGGCCCCGGGGCCGGTGCGCCAGGCAAAGAACAGCCACGACCACAGCGCATTCGCCACCAGCTGCACGACGAACAACCCCAGCGCAGCACGCCGCCCCGGGTGGGCGGCCTCTCGCCACACCAGCCAGGCCGACACCGCCATCAGCAGGTAGAGCACCGACCACACCGGGCCGAACACCGAGGCGGGGGGCGCCCAGCCCGGCTTGTTCAACTCGGCATAGAAGCCCGGCGCATCGCTGGACCCGACGGCGCCCAGCCCGGCGAAGACGAACACGAACACCAGCCAGCCCAGCAGGGCGGCGGCCTGGAAGGGGGTGGAACGCTGGGTCAGCTGCATGGGGACTCCCGTGAAATGGCCATAACGATAGGCCGTTTGCGCTGCCCCAGTGACCGGCGGGGGCGCCCGGCGGCCGTAGGACATCGCCGGCCCGGCCCGCCACTCAGGCGCGCCCGCCGCCATTCGGCCGGCCCGACCCGCCATTCGCCCGCGGCCGACTCGCCCGGCCGGCCGGCCGCATCAGCATGGCGGCATGAACCTGCGACGCACCCTCCGCGACAACCGCGGCTTTCTGCTCTTCCTGCTCGGCCTGGGCCTCCTGCGCACTGCCGTGGCGGACTGGAACCCCATCCCCTCCGGCTCGATGCGGCCCACGCTGCTGGAAGGCGACGTGGTGCTGGTCAACCGACTGGCCTACGACCTCAAGCTGCCGCTGACCGACGTGGTGCTGCTGCCGCTGGCCGAGCCGCAGCGTGGCGAAATCGTCACCCTCAGCTCACCAGCGGGCGGCACGCGGCTGATCAAGCGCATCGTCGGCCTGCCCGGGGACCGCATCGCGATGCAGGCCGGCGTGCTGATCCTCAACGGCCAGCCGCTGGCCTACACCGACCGTCACACGGTAGGCGAGACGGTGGCGCCGGGCTGGCCGGTGGACGCGCTGCGGGCCACCGAGCAACTGCCGGGCCATGCGCACACGGTGCAGTTCCTGCCCGGCGTGACGGCGCGGCGCGACTTTGCGGAGCGCACCGTGCCGGCGGGTGAGTTCTTCCTGCTGGGCGACAACCGCGACAACAGCGAAGACTCGCGCTACATCGGCACGGTGCCCCGCGAGAAGCTCATCGGCCGCGCGCACCATGTGCTCGTCGCTGCCGACTGGCTGGGCGAGGACGGCTGGCGCATGGCGCCGCGCTGGGGCCGCTGGTTCACCGCCCTGCGCTGAGCCCGCGGCTGAGGCCCCGACGGGCTGGCGGCCTACACCCCGCGAGGCGGGCGGGGCCTAACTTGACGGCGTCATTCCCCTTCCTCCGGAGACCGCCATGGACGCACCGCTGATGAATCCCCCCAACCAGGACCTGACCCCCACCCACGCCGACCGCGAGCTCGACGACATCCGCCGCGACCTGGCCGGCGCGGGCGCCGCCGAAAAGATCAAGGAGATCGTCGACAAGGCCGACACCTGCTTTCTCGTCACCCACGGCGGCGTGCGGCCGATGGGCGTGCGCGCCTGTGACGAGGACGGCACGATCTGGTTCCTGAGCGACAAGCACAGCCACAAGAACGCCCAGATCGCCGCCAACCCGCAGGTGGAGCTGTATTTCCAGGCCTCCGAGCATTCGGGCTTCATGCACCTGAGCGGCCAGGCCCAGTTGTCGGAAGACCGCGCGCTGATCGACAAGCTCTGGACGCCGCTGGCCCGCACCTGGTTCCCGCAGGGCAAGGACGACCCCTGCATCAGCGTCATCGGCGTGAAGCCCACCGTCGGCCAGTACTGGGACAACAAGCATGGCGACGCCGTCGCGGGCGTGAAGATGCTGATCGGTGCCGCGCTGGGCAAGCCGCTGACCGACGGCGAGCTGGGCGAACTGCGGCCCTGACGACGCCCGGTGGCGGGCGCCAGGCGAGTCAGCCCGGCGCGGCGTCGCGGCGCAGGGCGTCGAGGTCCAGCACCTCCACCGCGCCGCGTGCACGCCGCAGCGCGCCCGCAGCCTCCAGCTCCTTCAGCGCCTGGTTCACCGTCTGGCGCGACAGCGCCAGCATCGACGCCAATTGCTCCTGCGACACCCGCAGCACCCGCAGGCTCTGGCCGTCCAGGGTGCCAAAGCCGGTGGCCATCAGGGCCAGCCGGCGCGCCAGACGCGCCCGCGGAGCGAGCAGCACCAGGTCTTCCACCGCGGTGAAAGAGGCGCGGATCTTCTGCGTCAACAGGCGCCCGAAATGCCGCCACCAGGCCGGCTGCGCCGCCAACAGCGCCATCAGCTCGCCCTGCGGCACATGCCAGAGCGTGACCGCCGACTCCGCCCAGGCGTCATGCGTGCGGGGTTCATCATCGAACAGCGCGATCTCGCCAAACCACTGCGGCGGGTTCAGCACCACCAGGATGGCTTCCTGGCCTGCCTCGTTCACCCCCGTGAAGCGCACCAGGCCCTCGGCCAGGCCGTAGAGGCCGTCCGGCGGGTCGCCGCGCGAGAACAGCCGCTCGCCCGGCCGCAGCCGACGCTCGCGCAGATGCGCCCGCATCCAGCCCTGCAGCGGTTCGGGCAGTGAGCGAAACCAGGCGCTGGCCGTCAGCACGGCCAGGTGGGATTCGGGAGCAGGCGATCGGGGCACTTGTGTCGGCGGCTGGACAGAACGCGGCCCCGGTTTGTCCCATGATCCGGCCCGCCGGGGCAACCGGCCACACCACAGGAGACGCCCATGAAAACCCTGGAAGACCAGCTCGCCAACTACGCCGCCTACCACCGCGACAACCGCAACATCGCGACGCACTTCGTCGGCATCCCGATGATCGTGGTGGCGGTGGCGACGCTGCTGTCCCGCCCGGTGCTGGAAGTGGCCGGCCTGCCGGCATCGGCCGCCGTGGGCGTGTCGCTGCTGACGGCGCTGTACTACCTGCGGCTGGACCTGCGCCTGGGCCTGCTGATGACGGCGCTGCTGACCGCGGCGGCGGCCTTCGGCGCGTGGGCCGCGGCGCAGTCGACGGCCGTCTGGCTGGCGCTCGGCGTGGGCGGCTTCGTGGTGGGCTGGGTGTTCCAGTTCGTCGGCCACTTCTGGGAAGGCCGCAAGCCGGCCTTCGTGGACGACCTGATCGGCCTGATCATCGGGCCGCTGTTCGTGACGGTCGAGCTGCTCTTCCTGCTCGGCCTGTACGGCGAGCTGCAGCGCCGCATCGAGGCCCGCGTCGGCCCGGTGCGCCGCGGCGGCGCCACGGCCAGCGCCTGACACCAGGCCGCCGACGCCTCAGGCGTCCTCGCACGCCAGCATGCCCGGAACATCGCGCCCGGCACCGACATCCAGCACGCGGCACCCCACCGGCAACAGCCGCTCGACCTCGGCCAGCATGGCGCTGCGCGGCGATTCCCCCGCCACGCCACGGGTGGCGTCACGGTCATCGAAGGCATGGGGTGCGGCATCCAAGCGGCACTGTCGCCACCGCCTCACTCCTCCCAGCGGAAGCGCCACACCGCGATCAGCCCGAACGCCGCGCTGAACGCCAGCATGACGCCGCTGGGCAGCAGGGCGGCCGAGAACGGCTGGCCGCGCCAGGTCATGGCGTCCAGTGCATCCACCGCCCAGCGGGTGGGCACGGCCAGCGTCAGGGTCTGCAGCCATTCGGGGAACAGGAAGGACGGCACCCAGGCGCCGCCGAGCATGACCATCAGCAGCGTGGCCAGGATGGCCAGGCCGCGGGTGGCCTCGGGCGTGCGGCCCAGGGCCGCCACCAGCAGGCCGAAGCTGGCGGTCAACAGCGAGAAGCTCGCCAGCACCAGCACGAAGCCCGGCAGGCTGCCGAGCACCCGCACGCCGAAGGCCGCGATGGCCACCGCGTAGATGACAGCGAACACGATCAGCGAGATGAGCGCGCTTGCCACGATGCGGCTGCCCAGCAGCTGGCTGCGCGACAAGGGGGCTGCGCGCAGCCGCTTCCACAAGCCCAGGCGGCGCATCATCAACAGGCCCAGGGCCAGCTCCACCCCGCTCATCAGGATGAACTGCACGCCCATGCCCGCAAAGGAGTGCGCATAGCTGTTGTAGGCCACCGGCGCGGCGTTGGCACCGGCCTGCACCGCCTCGATCTCCCGCGTGCGGTAGGGCAGGGACAGGCCGCCTGCGGGCTGAGACCCAGCCGATGCGGCCGGCGCCGGCTCATGCCGCTGCACGGCGCTGATGCTGTCGAACATGCGCACCAGCTCGCTGCGACGTTCGGGGTCCATCCCCTGCGCCGCCTCGACCTCGCGCTTCATGTTGCCCAGCACCGGACTGTCGGCACTGAAGGTGCTGCGGCTGACCTCCTGCATCAGCGTCTGCGCCAGCATGCCGCGCACCACCGCCAGGGCGCTGCTCTGGGAGGGGTCGTAGTGCAGCTGGATTTCCGGCTTGCTGCCGGCACCGAACAAGGCGGCCCCGGCCTGCTGACCCAGGCCCGCCGGCAGGATGGCCCCCGCGCGCAGCTGGCCGGCACGCACCTGGGCCAGCGCTCCGTCCTCGCGGGCCACGGTGGTCTTGAGCGAGGTTTCGGCCTGGAGGGCCGCCACCACGCGCCGGGAC
>JAIPCJ010000187.1 GCA_021738245.1 Methylotenera sp.
CTGGCCCGGGGCTGGCGCGCATGATCCTGCTGCTGGAAGACGACCCCGCCCTCGCCGACACCGTGGTCTTCGCGCTGCGGCGCGAGGGTTTCGAGGTCGAGCACCGCGGTTGGCTTTCCGAGGCCCGAGAACGCCTGCAGACAGCGCCGCCGCCACAACTGCTGATCCTGGACATCGGCCTGCCCGACGGCCATGGCCTGGACCTGTGCCGCGAGCTGCGTGCCGGGCCCCTGCGCCACCTGCCGGTGATCGTGCTGAGCGCCCGCAGCGACGAGATGGACCGCGTGCTCGGCCTGGAGCTGGGCGCCGACGACTACCTGGCCAAGCCCTTCAGCCCGCGTGAGCTGGTGGCGCGGGTGCGCGCCCTGCTGCGGCGCGCCCAGCCCGCGGCGCCCGCCGCGCCGGTCGGTTTCGTGCTGGACGGCACGCGGGTGCTGCTGGATGGCGTGGCGCTGAACCTCACCAAGCTCGAACTCGGCCTGCTGACCCACCTGTTGCGCGCACCGCGCCGCATCCACAGCCGCGACGCGCTGCTGGATGCCGTCTGGGGCAGCAGCGCCGAAAGCACCGACCGCACGGTGGACACCCACATCAAGACCCTGCGCGCCAAGCTGCGCGAGGCGGCGCCGGCGCGTGACCCGATCAAGACGCATCGGGGGCTCGGGTACTCGCTGGAGCCGTGAGCCATGCGCCATGACCCCACTGCCATGCTGACGGACACGCACAAGGCCACAGAGACACAGCGCCACAGAGAGACCGCCAGCTCCTCTGTGTCTCTGTGCCTCTGTGGCTGCGTCGGCTCTGCGGGCTGTTCCCGGGCTTGCTGACGTCACCCCATGCGGCTCGGCCTGCGCGTCTTCTTCGGCTTCTTCCTGATCGCCGGCCTGTCGGCCGTGCTGCTGCTCAAGGTCTTCCTGGCGGAGGTCAAGCCCAGCGTGCGCGAGGTGATGGAAGACCTGATGGTGGACACCGCCCACCTGCTGGCCGAAACCGCGGTGCAGGAGTTCGCCCAGGGCGGGCCGCGGGCTGACGGACCGCTGGCACAGGCCCTGCAGCGCTACCGGCAGCGGCCGGTGGATGCCGTCATCTGGGGCCTGCGCAAGCAGACGCTGGACCTGCGCATCGTCGTGACCGATGCCCACGGCCGCGTGGTGCTGGACTCCGGCGCACCCAGCGCCGTGGGGCAGGACTATTCGCGGTGGCGCGATGTGGCCCGCACCTTGCGCGGCGAGTACGGTGCGCGCTCGAGCCCGCAGGTGGCCGAGCAGGACCGCACCACGGTGCTGGTGGTGGCCGCGCCGGTGCAGCAGGATGGCCGCACGGTGGGCGTGGTCAGCGTGTCCAAGCCGGTGGCCAGCGTGCAGCGCTTCATCGACCGCGCCGAGCGCCGGGTGTTCTGGGCCGGCGCGCTGCTGCTGGCCGTGAGCCTGGCCACGGGCGTGGCGGTCACGCTGTGGCTGGTGGCTTCGGTGCGGCGCCTGCGTCGCTACGCCCAGCAAGCCCAGGCCGGCCAAGCCATCGCACCGCCCGACATGCCCGGCGAGCTCGGCGACCTGGCCCATGCGATGGACGACATGCGCCGCCGGCTCGAAGGCCGCGATCAGCTGGAGCATGACGTGCGCGCGCTGACGCACGAACTCAAGAGCCCGCTGGCAGCCCTGCGCGCCAGCGGCGAACTGCTGCAGGACGACCTGCCGCCCGCCGACCGCCAGCGCTTCGCCGCCCAGGTGCTCGACCAGACGGCGCGGCTGCAGACCCTGGTCGAGCGCGTGCTGTCGCTGTCGCAGCTGGAGGCCCAGGTGGGCCTCGGCGAGCGCCAGCGCATCACCCTGGCCGACTGGGCCGATGCCCAACTTGCGCACCCGATGGCGCGGCTGGCACAACGTGGCCTGCAGGTGGTGTGGACGCAGCGGGACAGGGCCATGGTGGACGTGGACCCCGCCCTGCTGGAACTGGCCTTCGGCAACCTGCTGGCCAATGCCATCGATTTCGCCCCGGAGAACTCGACGCTCGAACTCGCGGTCAGCACGACCGCCACCTCGGTGCGGCTGACGCTGCGCGACCACGGCCCCGGCGTGCCGGCGGCGGGCTTTGCCCAGCTCGGCAAGCGCTTTTTCTCGACCGCGCGCCCGGGCAGCCGCGTGAAGGGCTCGGGCCTGGGCCTGGCCATCGCGCGGCGCGTGGCGGAGCTGCACGGCGGGCGCCTGGCCTTCGAAGCGGCCGAGCCGGGGCTGCGGGTCACGCTGGTGCTGCCGCGCTGACTTCACACCCGCTTCACACAGCTCGTCATGCCCTCACCGCCGCTGGCGATGCTGGCGGCATGAAGCTCAACCCCACATTCACCAAGCTGGCCATCCTGGCCGTCGTCACCCTGCTGCTGTGCATCGTGCTCAACCGCATTGGCGGGCTTGCGCAGGAGCGTCAATGGCGCCAGCGCGATGCCCTGCAGAACGTCGAACAATCCTCCGCAGGGCCACAGGCGCTGGCGGGCCCGCTGATCGCGCGGGCCTGCAAGGAGAGCTGGCCCGTGCCCGGCGCTGCCGGCGCCAAGGACTGGGTCGACAGCCGTGATTTCTGGCTCATGGCCACACCCACTCGGCTGGAGGTCACGGGCGGCATCAGCCCGGAGGTGCGCAAACGCGGGCTGTTCAAGGTCAACACCTATGCCGGCCAGCTCAAGCTGGAGGCCCGCTGGGACTCACTTGCCAGCCTGGTGCCGAAGGCCGAGCATCCCAATAGCCGGCTGACCTGCGGCGACGCGGTGGCGCTGGTCGCACTCAGCGACCCTCGTGGCATCCGTGCCGCCGAACTGCTGCGCGACGGCCAGGCCCTGACCGTGCGGCCGGGCACCACCACCCCAGCCTTCCCGGGCGGCCTGCATGCCGTGCTGGGAGATCTGCGTGCCGAGGAAGGCCTGACGCTGTCCCTGCGCCTGGGCTTTGTCGGTACGCAGCGCCTGGGCATCGTGCCGGCCGCTGGAGACACCCAGGTGAATCTGCAGTCGAGCTGGCCACATCCGAGCTTCACGGGGCAGTTCCTGCCCGTGGAGCATCAAGTGGGCGTGAGCGGCTTCACGGCGCGCTGGCAGGTGTCGTCGCTGGCGAGTACCGCCGTGGCAGACCTGCAGTCGGGCAAGGGCCTGCCCGCCTTGCAACGCGCGGCTGATGTCTACGGCGGCGATGACGTCGTGCCTGCGGCAACAGTCAACCCAGCCAAATCCGGCCTGGACGTCCTCGCCGTCGAGCTCATCGACCCCGTGAACCCCTACGTCATGAGCGACCGCGCCATCAAGTATGGCCTGATGTTCATCGCGCTGACCTTCCTGACCGTGGGCCTGACCGAGTTGCTGACGGGACGGCGCGTGCACCCGGTGCAGTACCTGTTCGTGGGCATGGCGCTGAGCCTGTTCTTCCTGCTGCTGCTGAGCCTGTCGGAGCACCTGCCCTTCCTGGTGGCCTATGTGATCGCCGCTGCTGCCGCGGCCGGCGTGCTGACGCCCTATGCGGCCGCGATGCTCGGCGGCTGGTGGCGCGGCGCGGCCTTCGGCGGCGGCATCGCGCTGCTGTACGGCGCGCTGTACGTGCTGCTGAGCCGCGAGCAGACGGCCCTGGTGATCGGTGCGGTGCTGCTGTTCACGGTGCTGGCCGTCGTGATGACCCTCACGCGCCGGCTGGACTGGTATCGCCTGGGTGGCAGCGTGCCCGCGCAAGCCTGAATTACGCTTGGGGTCATGTCCCAAGGTTTCGACTACATCATCGTGGGCGCCGGCACGGCCGGCTGCCTGCTGGCCAACCGCCTCAGCGCCGACCCGAGCAAGCGCGTGCTGCTGCTGGAAGCGGGCGGCAAGGACGACTACCACTGGATCCACATCCCCGTCGGCTACCTGTACTGCATCGGCAACCCGCGCACCGACTGGTGCTTCAACACCGAGGCCGAGGCCGGGCTGAACGGCCGCCGCCTGCGCTACCCGCGCGGCAAGGTGCTGGGAGGCTGCTCCAGCATCAACGGCATGATCTACATGCGCGGCCAGAGCCGCGACTACGACCTCTGGGCCGAACTCACCGGCGACGACACCTGGCGCTGGGAGCGGGTGCTGAAGGCCTTCCGCCGCCATGAAAACCACTGGCGGCTGGACGACCCCAAGACAGCGCCCGCGGGCTTTGCCGAGATGCACGGCGGCAAGGGCGAATGGCGGGTGGAGCAGCAGCGCCTGCGCTGGCCCATCCTCGACGCCTTCGCGGCCGCCGCCAACGAAGCGGGCATTCCGCCGACGAGCGACTTCAACGCCGGCACCAACGAGGGCGTGGGTTATTTCGAGGTCAACCAGAAGAAGGGCTGGCGCTGGAACACCGCCAAGGCCTTCCTGCGGCCCACCTGCCTCGGGCGCCCCAACTTCGAGCTGTGGACCGGTGCGCAGGTGCGCAAGCTGCGCCTGCTGCACGACGACGCCGGCCTGCGCTGCTGCGGCGTGGAGGTGCTCACGCCCAAGGGGGTCGAGCAGCCGTGGCTGAACGCGGGTGGCGAGGTGATCCTGGCGGCCGGGGCCATCGGCTCGCCGCAGATCCTGCAGCTCTCGGGCCTGGGGCCGGCTTCGCTGCTGCAGAAGCTGGGCCTGACCGTGGAGCGCGACCTGCCCGGCGTGGGCGCCAACCTGCAAGACCACCTGCAGATCCGCGCGGTCTACAAGGTGCAGGGCGCCACCACGCTGAACACGCGTGCGTCTTCGCTGCTGGGCAAGGCCATGATCGGCCTGGAATACGCGCTGCGCCGCAGCGGCCCGATGAGCATGGCGCCCAGCCAGCTCGGCGCCTTCACCCGCAGCAGCCCCGACAAGGCCTGGCCCGACCTGGAATACCACGTGCAGCCACTGTCGCTCGACGCCTTCGGCGAACCGCTGCATGGCTTCAACGCCTTCACCGCCAGCGTCTGCAACCTGAACCCCACGAGCCGGGGCACCGTCCACATCACGTCGCCCGACGCGACCGTGGCGCCGGCCATCCAGCCCAACTACCTTTCCACCGACGCCGACCGGCAGGTGGCGGCGCAGAGCCTGCGCCTGACGCGCCAGATCGTCGCCCAGCCGGCGCTGGCCCGCTTCAAGCCTGAGGAGTACAAGCCCGGCCCGCAATACCAGACCGACGAGGAACTCGCACGCCTGGCCGGCGACATCGCCACCACCATCTTCCACCCCGCCGGCACCTGCAAGATGGGCCGCCGCGAGGACCCGATGGCCGTGGTCGACTCGCGCCTGCGGGTGCGCGGCGTGAGCGGCCTGCGCGTGGCCGACGCCAGCGTGATGCCCACCATCACCAGCGGCAACACCAATTCGCCGACGCTGATGATTGCGGAGAAGCTGGCAGGCTGGATGACGGCCTGACCCGCAGGCGACGACACCGCGACAATCGCGGCCATGTCGTCCCCGTCTCCCCGCGTGCTCGCCGTCATCCCGCCGATGACGCAGCTGAACACGCCCTACCCGTCCACCGCCTACCTGACCGGCTTCCTGCGCAGCCGCGCGGTGGATGCGCGCCAGGTGGACCTGGCGCTGGCCCTGGTGCTCGAACTCTTCTCGCCCGCCGGCCTGGCCGAGGTGCGCGCTGCGGTGCAGGCCCTGCCGGCAGCACAGCGCACGCCGCAGACCGCGTGGTTCGACGCGGCGTTCGACACCATCACCGCCGTCACGCCGCGGGTGCTGGCCTTCCTGCAAGGGCGCGACCCGACCGTGGCCCACCGCATCAACACCCGCGCCTTCCTGCCCGAAGGTGCGCGCTTTGCCTCGCTGGACCACTATGTGGGCGAGGAAGGCGAGGACCCGCTGGCCTGGGCCTTCGGGGCGCTGGGCCTGCAAGACCGCGCGCGCCACCTGGCCACGCTCTTCCTGAACGACCTCGCCGACGTGCTGCGCGATGCGGTGGACCCGCGCTTCGAGTTCGTGCGCTACGCCGAAAAGCTCGCGGCCGCCCAAGCCTATTTCGACCCACTCGCCGAAGCGCTGGCCGAGCCGCCGCACCTGATCGACCGCACGCTGCAGCGCCTCACGCGCGAGGCGCTGGCCGAACACCGGCCCGATGTCGTGCTGCTGTCGGTGCCCTTCCCCGGCTCGGTCTATGCCGCGCTGCGCATCGCGCAGGCCATCAAGGCCGAGCGCCCCGAGGTGGTGTGCGTGCTGGGCGGCGGCTACGTCAACACCGAGCTGCGCGAGCTGAGCGAACCGCGGCTGTTCGACTTCGTCGACTACGTGACGCTGGACGCGGGTGAACGCCCGCTGCTGGCCTTGCTGGAACATGTGGCCGGCAAGCGGTCCAGGACACGGCTGGTGCGCACCTTCTGGCGCGACGGCGAGCAGGTGCGCTACACCAACTTCGTCGAGCCCGACGTGCCCTTCGACGAGGTCGGCACGCCGACCTGGGACGGCCTGCCGCTAGACCGCTACCTGTCGCTGCTGGACATGCTCAACCCCATGAACCGGCTCTGGAGCGACGGCCGCTGGAACAAGCTGACCGTGGCCCATGGCTGCTACTGGAAGAAGTGCAGCTTCTGCGACGTGAGCCTGGACTACATCTCACGCTACGAGGCGGCGAGTGCGACCGTGCTCGTGGACCGCATCGAGGCCATCGTGAAGGAAACCGGCCAGACCGGCTTTCACTTCGTCGACGAGGCCGCGCCGCCCAAGGCGCTCAAGGCCCTGGCCGAGGAGCTGCTGAAGCGCGGCGTGGCCATCAGCTGGTGGGGCAACATCCGCTTCGAGAAGACCTTCACGCCCGAGCTCTGCCAGCTGCTGGCCGACAGCGGCTGCATCGCCATCTCGGGCGGGCTGGAGGTGGCGTCGGACCGGCTGCTGCAGCTGATGAAGAAGGGCGTGAGCGTCGAGCAGGTGGCGCGCGTGACCAAGGCGTTCGCCGATGCCGGCGTGCTGGTGCATGCCTACCTGATGTACGGCTTCCCCACCCAGACGACGCAGGACACGGTCGACGCGCTGGAGTACGTGCGCCAGCTGTTCGAGCAGGGCTGCATCCACAGCGGCTTCTTCCACCGCTTTGCCTGCACGGTGCATTCACCCGTGGGCATGAACCCGGCGGACTATGGCGTCACGCTGCAGCCCCTGCCGGCTGACGCCCGCTTCGCCAAGAACGACATCGCCTTCATCGACCCCACGCCCACCGACCACGACGGCCTGGGCCAGGGCCTGAAGAAGGGCCTGTACAACTTCATGCACGGCATCGGGCTGGACCACGACATCCGCAGCTGGTTCCCGGTGCGCGTGCCCAAGACCACCGTGCCGCGCCGCTTCGTCGAGCGCGCCCTCACCGCCCCGCGCTGATGTTCACGGCCACCTTCACCTTTGCCAAGGGCGCGTACGACGCCGACTTCCACGCGCTGGACGCCCGCATCGCCGCCATGGCCCGCGCCATCCCTGGCTACCGGGGCGAAGAGACCTGGGAGAACCCGGCCACGGGCCAGATCTCCAACGTCTACTACTGGGACTCGCTGGAAGCCCTGCAGCAGCTGATCAGCCACCCGGATCACCGCGAGGCCAAGCAGGCGCAGGCCCGTTGGCTCAAGGGCTACCAGGTGGTCATCGCCCAGGTGCTGCGCAGCTATGGCGACGGCGGCATGGATCACCCGCTCGCCCCGCGAGAGCCCGCGTCCGCCTGAGGAGCCGCCGCATGCAACGCCGCACCCTGCTGACCCTGACCGCCCTGCCCTGGCTCGCCGATGCCGCACCGGGCAAGACGGTGCGCACCCGGGTCGGCACCCCGCTGGGCGCCTTCGTCATCGAGGTGAACCCGGCGGTGGCGCCGCTCACGGTGGCCAACTACCTGGCCTATGTCGACGCGCACCTGTTGGACCGCGCCTGGGTCTACCGCCTCGTCAACCTCGCCAACCAGCCGCAGAGCGTGCACAAGATCGAAGTCGTGCAGTGGGGCTTGAACCTGAAGGACGACGCCCCGCCGCTGCGCCCCGCCATCCCGCACGAAACCACGCGCGACACCGGCCTGCGCCACCGCGACGGCACGATCTCGATGGCGCGCGGCGCGCCCGGCACGGCCACGGCGGAGTTCTTCATCTGCGTCGGCGACCAGCCCGAGCTGGACTTCGGCGGCCGCCGCAACCCCGACGGCCTGGGCTTCGCGGCCTTCGGCCAGGTGGTCAGCGGCATGGACGTGGTGCGCGCCCTGCACCGCCGGGCCGGCCCCGAGCAATGGCTCGCCGCGCCGATCGCCATCGGGCCGGTACGGCGCATCTGACACCCTGTTGACCCGTCATTGCTGCAGTGCACAATGACCGCCTCAACCGGAGGTGCGGCGATGCGGCGAGTCGTGTTCAACCAGAAGGGCGGCGTGGGCAAGTCCACGATCACGAGCAACCTGGCAGCGATTGCCGCGGCCAGCGGCAGGCGGGTGCTGGTGATCGACCTGGACTGCCAGGGCAACACCAGCCGCTACCTGATGGGTGAGGCGCTCGACGACGCAGCCCCGGGGTCGGCGGCCTTCTTCGAATCAACGCTGAAGTTCAGCGTGCGCGCGCCGTCGCTGACCGAGTTCGTCACCGAAACGCCGTGGGAGCAGCTGCACCTGATGCCCGCAGGCCCCGAGCTGGATGAACTGCACGGCAAGCTGGAGAGCCGCTACAAGATCTACAAGCTGCGCGATGCGCTGCTGCCGCTGGCCGACGACTACGACGAGATCTGGATCGACACCCCGCCAGCGCTGAACTTCTACACCCGCTCCGCGCTGATCGCCGCCCAGGGCTGCCTCATCCCGTTCGACTGCGACGACTTCTCGCGCCGCGCGCTGTACGGGCTGCTGGAGACGGTGGAGGAGATCCGCGCCGACCACGCGCCGGAGCTGTCGGTCGAGGGCATCGTGGTCAACCAGTTCCAGGCCCGCGCCTCGCTGCCGCAGCGCGTGGTGCAGGAGTTGCTGGACGAAGGCCTGCCGGTGCTGGAGCCCTACCTGTCCAGCAGCGTGAAGGTGAAGGAGTCGCACGAGCTGGCGCGACCCATGATCCACCTGGAACCGCGCCACAAGCTGACCCAGGAGCTGGTGGCACTGTACGAAGCCTTGGGCTGAACGACATCCACGCCAGCCTCCGTGGGCTGCCAGCCGCCCTGAGGCGCGGCCGGCCCGGCTGATCAGTGCGCCGGCGGCGGCAGGCTCAGGCGCGCCCGCAGGCCCGGGCCGGCCTGGGCGTCCAGCAGTTCGAGCCGGCCGCCATGACGCGCGGCGATGTCCGCTGCGATCGCCAGCCCCAGGCCGCTGCCCGAGCCGCTGGCCGTACTGCCACGCCGGAAGCGCTGCATCGCCGCCGCCCGCTCGGCCGGCGGAATCCCCGGGCCGTTGTCCTCGACCTCCAGCCAGGGGCCGGTGGCGTCGGTGCCGCAACGCACCGTGATGCGTGCGCCGCCGCCGGCATAGCTGACCGCGTTGTGGATGAGGTTCTCCAGCAGCTCGCGCAGCAGGAAGGCATGGCCTTGGGCCGGCGCCTCCGCCAGCTCGAAGCCCAGGTCCACGCCGCTGGGCAGAGACCGGTGCGCCCAGTCCTGACCGCTTTCGGTGGCGATGTCGCGCA
>JAIPCJ010000188.1 GCA_021738245.1 Methylotenera sp.
GGTGTCGGCGGGCTTTGCCGTCGTCGTGGCCACGCAGGTGTTCGCGGCCAACCTGGCGCAGTACTTCCGCCTGCCGGGCAGCGACAGGGGGCCGGGCGGCGCCACGGGTTATGACCTGAACTTCAGCTTCGCGCTGCTGGCCGTGGGCCATCTGGTCGGGCTGTGGGTCGGCATCGCCATCCTCGTGGGCGCCTGCATCGCGTGGCTGGGCGGCGTGCCCTGGCTGACGCAGGGCCTGGAGGGCGTGCCCGAGGCGGTCGCGATGGCGGCCTGGAGCAAAAAGGTGCGCTTCATCGGCGCCGGTTGCATCGCGGTGGCCGCGATCTGGACGCTGGTCAAGCTGGCCAAGCCCGTGATCGCCGGCCTGCACGGTGCCGCCCTGTCGGCCCGCGTGCGCAAGGCTGGCAAGGCCGACACGCTGCCGCGTACCGAGCAGGACATCCCGATTGGCACGGTCGGCCTCATCACGCTGGCCTGCATGCTGCCGATCGGCGTCATGCTGTCGCAGTTCGCCACGTCCGCCGGCCTGGGCGACCAACTGGGCCTGCTGGTGGTGGGCGGCGTGGTCTACGTGGTGCTGATGAGCTTCTTCGTGGCGGCGGTGTGCGGCTACATGGCCGGCCTGATCGGTTCGTCCAACAGCCCGCTGTCGGGGGTGGGCATCCTGGTGGTGATCGGGGTGTCGCTGCTGCTGGCGCTGCTCGTGAAGCCGCTGTTGCCGCCGAGCACCGGGCAGGCGCTGGTGGCCTTCGCGCTGTTCGTGACGGCGGTCGTGTTCGCCGTGGCCACCATTTCCAACGACAACCTGCAGGATCTCAAGACCGGCCAGCTCGTCGACGCCACGCCGTGGCGCCAGCAGCTGGCGCTCATCATCGGCGTGGTGGCCGGGGCGCGTGTTATCCCGCCGGTGCTGGACCTGCTGAACAAGGCCTACGGGTTCGCCGGCGCGCCCGGCGCCGATCCCAAGACCGCCCTCGCCGCACCGCAGGCGGCCTTGATCTCTGCGCTGGCCAAGGGCGTCATCCAGGGCGACCTGGCCTGGCACCTGATCGGCATCGGCGCGCTGGTGGGCGTGGCCTGCATCGTGGCCGACGAGATCATCAAGCGCGGTTCGGGCGGCCGCGCGCATCTCGCGCCGCTGGCCGTGGGCCTGGGCATCTACCTGCCGCTGAACAGCACGCTGACCATCGTCATCGGCGCGATCGCCGGCTGGTGGTTCGAGCGCCGGGCCGAGCGCCAGCGCAACCCCGAGGCCACCAAGCAGCTCGGCGTGCTGATGGCCTCGGGTCTGATCGTCGGCGAGAGCCTGCTGGGCGTGATCCTGGCGGCCGTTGTCGTGTTCTCGGGCAACGGCGCGCCGCTGGCGCTGGTGGGCGAGAGCTTTGCCACCGCGGGCCAGGTGCTGGGCGCACTGGCCTTTGGCGGTATCGGCGTCGGGCTGTACGCCTGGCTGCTCAGGACTTCGCGGGGCTAGGCTCCTGGTCGAGCATGCCCCAGCGGCCCATGGCGTCCAGCAGCAGTTGGCTCTCGGCCTCGTGCAGGTGCTGGTCGGCATGCGCCACCCGCAGGCCCAGGCGCAGCGCGCTCATGCGCAGCTCCGGGTCCTGCACCTCGTCGAACAGCGTGCCCAGGGTTTCGCTGTCGAGGCGGATGATGCCGTCCCAGTGCAGCGGGTCGGCCATCATCAAGTCCTCGCAGAGCCCGTGCAGCACGCCGCGCATCACGGCGCCTGGGGCGCCGGTGGCTTCGGCACCGGCGGCCTCCAGGGCTTCGAGCTCCACCTTGGACACATGCCCGTCGGCCAGGGCGGCCAGGGCCAGCAGCCGGTTGACGGCTTCGGGGCTGTTCACGGCATAGCTGCGCATGGCGGCCTCCTTCAGTCGTCGGAGCTGGCGAAGCCGAACAGGCTCAGCAGGCTCGTGAACAGGTTGAAGATGGACACGAACAGGCTCACAGTCGCCAGCACGTAGTTCGTCTCGCCGCCGTTCACGATCTGCTGGGTCTCATACATGATGAGGCCGGCCGACAGCAGGGCCACGACGGCCGAGACCGTCAGCGCCAGCGCGGGGATCTGGAAAAACACCGCGGCGAGGCCCGCCAGCAGCGCCACGATCATGCCGGCGAACAGGAAGCCGCCCATCCACGACAGGTCGCGCTTGGTGGTCGTCGCGTAGGCCGACAGCGCCAGGAAGACCGCGCCGGTCGCGCCCAGAGCCAGCATCACCGCCTGGCCGCCGGAGGGCAGCGCCAGGGTGCGCGTGAGCAGGGGGCCGAGCGTCCAGCCCATGAAGCCGGTCAGCGCGAACACGAGGCCGACAGCCGCGCCGCGGTTCTGCAGTTTGTGGATGCCGAACAGCAGGCCGAAGTAGACGACCAGGGTCAGGATCAGCCCCGGTGCCGGCAGGCTGAAGGCCACGGCGGCGCCGGCGACGGCGGCGCTGAACAGCAGCGTCATCGACAGCAGGGCATACGTATTGCGCAGCACGCGGTGCGCGGTGCCGCGGTCGACGGCGCCGTAGGGCATCGTGAGGGCGACGGTGCGGGGTTGGTGTTGCATGGCGGCTCTCCTTGGAGGGTCGATGGGGGCTGCCAGAGTAGGATGCCGCGCAGTCAGAAAAAAGCAGAAAATCAAGAAGAGACGCTTCCGTATTCCCTGAGGTAAAACCCATGAGCCTGAGCTTCAGCTATCGCCATCTCTACTACTTCTGGGCCGTGGCCAAGGAGGGCGGGCTCACGCGGGCGGCCGAAAAGCTCGGCCTGTCGGTGCAGACGGTGTCGACGCAGGTGCGCGAGCTGGAACAGGCGCTGGGCGCCGCGCTGCTCAAGCCCTCCGGCCGCAGCCTGGTGCTGACCGAGGCGGGCCTGGCCGCGCTGGAACAGGCGGAGCAGATCTTCCAGATCGGCGAGACCCTGCCCGAGCGCGTGCGCGACGCCGCCACCTCGCCCGCGGTGCGGCTGGCCGTGGGCATCTCCGACGGCCTGCCCAAGCTGGTGGCCCAGCGTCTGCTCGCACCGGTGCTGGACACGCCGCAGCTGCGCCTGCTGTGCCACGAGGATGAGTTCGACGACCTGCTCGGCGACCTGGCCTTGCACCGACTCGACGTCGTGCTGGCCGACCGCCCGGCGCCGGCCAACCCGAATCTGCGCGTCTACAGCCACTCGCTGGGCAGCTCGCCGGTTGCCTGGTATGCGCATGAACGTTGGGCCGGCGCGGCGCGGCGCAACTTCCCGGCGTCGCTGGCCGACGTGCCCTTGCTGCTGCCCACCTCGCATGCCGCGCTGCGCCCGCGGCTGGACCATTGGCTGGCGGACCAGGGTGTGCGCCCGCGCGTGGCCGGCGAGTTCGAGGACAGCGCGCTCCTGGCCACCTTCGGCAGCGAAGGCCTGGGCGTTTTCCCGGCCGCCACCGCGGTGGATGACGCGCTGACCGGGCGTTATGGCCTCGTCAACGTCGGCCTCGCCGAGGGCGTGACCGAGCAGTTCTTCGCGGTGGGCACGGACAAGAAGATCAGCCACCCGCTGGTGCGCCGCCTGCTGCCTCAGGCTGCCGCCTGAGGCGTCAGGCGAGCCGGAAGCCCGACACCACCTCCGCCAGGCGCTGGGCCTGCTCGCGCATCGACTGCGCCGCTGCGGCCGACTCCTCCACCAGCGCAGCGTTCTGCTGCGTCATCTGATCGAGCTGCGTGACGGCCTGGTTGACCTGCTGGATGCCGTCGCGCTGCTCGCCCGAGGCCGCCGCGATCTCGCCGATCAGGTCTGACACGCGGCTCACGCTGCCCACGATCTCCTGCATCGCGCGGCCGGTCTCGTCCACCAGCTCGGCGCCTTGCTCCACATTGCCCACCGAGGCGCCGATCAGGGACTTGATCTCCTTGGCCGCCTCGGCGCTGCGCTGGGCCAGCGCCCGCACCTCGCTGGCCACGACGGCGAAGCCGCGGCCTTGCTCGCCCGCGCGGGCTGCCTCCACCGCGGCATTCAGGGCGAGGATGTTGGTCTGGAAGGCGATGCCGTCGATGACGCCGATGATGTCGCCGATGCGGCGCGAGCTGTCGGTGATCTGCTGCATGCTGTGCGTGACCTGAGCCACCACCTGGCCGCCCCGCTGTGCGGCGTCGGCGGCTGACGTGGCCAGCTGATTGGCCTGGCGGGCCGTGTCGGCGCTCTGGCCCACGGCGCCGCTCATCTCCTCCATCGAGCTGGCCGTCTGCTGCAGGTTGGACGCGGCCTGCTCGGTGCGCGCGGAGAGGTCGTGGTTGCCCTGGGCGATCTCGCCAGCGGCGGTGGTGATGGACTCCACCGCGCCGCGCACCTGCTCGATGGTGTTTCTGAGCGCCTCGACCATGGCCTGCATCTGGCCCATCAGGCTGTCGCTGCGGGCCGAGTTGAGCCGCAGGCTCAGGTCACCGCGGGCGACGTCCTGCATGGCCGCCATCGCCACGCTGGGTTCACCGCCGAGCTGGCGGAGCACGCTGCGGGCGATGGCCAGGCCCAGCACCACCGTGATGGCCAGCACCGCCGCGCCCGCGGCGATCTGCTTGAGTGCCGCCCGCCAGACCAGCGCATTGACGTCATCCAGGTACAGGCCCGAGCCGACCATCCAGTTCCAGCCCGGGATCTGCACCAGGTACTGCAGCTTGGGCACGGGGTCCTTGCCGCCAGGGCGTGGGAAATGCGTGTCGACGAAGGCCCGCCCCGTGCCGGAGGCGCGCAGGCTGGAGGCCATGTCGACGATGGTCTTGCGGCCGTTGCCGTCGACGACCTTGTCGGCCATGTTCTTGCCCGCCCATTCGGGCTTGATGGGGTGAATGACGCCGACCCCGTCCAGCGTCCAGGCGTAGAAGTATTCGGTCTTGCCGTCGCTGCCACCGAAGCGCGCCGAGCCGATGGCCTCACGGGCCGCCGCCTGCGCGGCCTCTTCGCTGAGCTTGCCCGAGGCGGCCGCCGCCTGCAGCTGCAGCACCTGGTTGGCGACCGAATGCACCGCCGTCTGCAGCACTTCGCGACGGCTGGCCATGATGTCGTCATGGGCCTGCATGGCATTGATGGCCACCAGGATGACGACGCCTGCAATCGCGGTGCCCAGCAGCAGCAGGATGCGGCGCTGGAAACTCATCTGGTTCAGCATGTGGTCTCCTCGATGGGTACGTGGCTGTTGCTACAGTTGACGTTTACGTCAATCAGAATCCCCCGGTGGTCCAGTTGTAACCGCGCCGTAACCGGGTGGGAAGGAGATATTTCATGAACCTGCCCGGCCTCAACTTCCAACTGGGCGAAGACATCGATGCCCTGCGTGATGCGGTGCGTGCCTTCGCAGACGAGGAAATCGCCCCCCGTGCCGCCGAGATCGACCGCAGCGACCAGTTCCCGATGGACCTGTGGCGCAAGATGGGTGAGCTGGGCGTGCTGGGCATCACCGTGCCCGAGGAATACGGCGGCGCCAACATGGGCTACCTGGCCCACATGGTGGCCATGGAGGAGATCAGCCGCGGCAGCGCGTCGGTGGGCCTGTCCTACGGCGCGCACAGCAACCTGTGCGTGAACCAGATCAAGCGCAACGGCAATGCGGCCCAGAAGGCCAAGTACCTGCCCAAGCTGATCAGCGGCGAGCATGTCGGCGCGCTGGCCATGAGCGAGCCGGGCGCGGGCTCCGACGTCATCAGCATGAAGCTCAAGGCTGAAGACAAGGGCGGCTTCTACCTGCTCAACGGCAGCAAGATGTGGATCACCAACGGCCCGGATGCCGACACGCTCGTCGTCTACGCCAAGACGGAGCCGGAGCTGGGCGCGCGCGGCGTCACGGCCTTCCTGATCGAGAAGGGCATGAAGGGCTTCTCCATCGCGCAGAAGCTCGACAAGCTCGGCATGCGCGGCTCGCACACCGGCGAGCTGGTGTTCCAGAACGTGGAGGTGCCGGCCGAGAACGTGCTGGGCGCGGTCAATGGCGGCGCCAAGGTGCTGATGTCGGGGCTCGACTACGAGCGCGCGGTGCTCTCGGGCGGGCCGCTGGGGATCATGCAGTCCGTCATGGACAACATCATTCCCTACATCCACGACCGCAAGCAGTTCGGCCAGAGCATCGGCGAGTTCCAGCTCATCCAGGGCAAGGTGGCCGACATGTACACCGTGCTGCAGGCCGCGCGCAGCTTCGCCTACACGGTCGCCAAGAACCTGGACCTGCTCGGCGCCGAGCATGTGCGCCAGGTGCGCAAGGACTGCGCCAGCGTCATCCTGTGGACGGCCGAGAAGGCCACCTGGATGGCGGGCGAGGGCATCCAGATCTTCGGCGGCAACGGCTACATCAACGAGTACCCGCTGAGTCGCCTGTGGCGCGATGCCAAGCTCTACGAGATCGGTGCGGGCACGAGCGAGATCCGCCGCATGCTGATCGGCCGGGAGCTCTTTGCGGAGACGATGTAACCCCGGGCTGGGACAATGCCGGCATGACCGACGCAAACGACCAACTGCAGGACCTGCTGAACAACAACAAGCGCTGGGCGGCGGAGACGGAAAGCCGCGAGCCGGGGTTCTTCTCGCGCCTGCTCAAGCAGCAGACCCCGCAGTACCTGTGGATCGGCTGCGCGGACAGCCGCGTGCCCGCCAACGAGCTGGTCGACCTGTTGCCGGGCGAACTCTTCGTGCACCGCAACGTGGCCAACGTGGTGGTGCACTCGGACCTGAACTGCCTGTCCGTCATGCAGTTCGCGGTCGACCACCTCAAGGTGCGCCACATCATCGTCGTCGGCCACAGCAACTGCGGTGGCGTGAAGGCGGCGCTCTACGACACCCGCGTGGGCCTGGTGGAGAACTGGATCCGCCACGTGCAGGACGTGCGCCACATGCACCGCGAGTGGCTGGACACCGTGCCCGAGGCCCGGCGGGTGGATGCCCTGTGCGAGCTCAACGTGCTGGAGCAGGCCCGCAACGCCTGCCACACCACCGTCGTGCGCGATGCCTGGGCGCGTGGCCAGGAGATCGTCGTGCACGGCTGGGTCTACGGCCTGCACAACGGCCTGCTGGAGGACCTGGCCGTCACGGCGGCGAGCGCGGCCGACGTGGACCCGGCCTACCGCCAGGCGCTGATGGCCGTGAAGCAGCGCTACGCGGCCGGCTGAGCGCCCTCGGGCCATGTTCCCGACCCAGCTGACCGACACCCGGGCGTTCGACATCGCCCAGGCCCTGCTCGGCGGCTTCGACGACCACTACCGCCGTTTTCGCGCGGTGTCAGCCCAGGCCCAGGCCCGCTTCGAGCGCGGCGACTGGGCTGGCCAGCAGCAGGCGCAGGCGCTGCGCATCGAGTTCTACGATGCCCGGGTGGCCGAGACGACCGGGTTGCTGCAGGCGCGCTTTGCCGCCGACACGCTGCCGATGGACGTGTGGCAGCAGGTCAAGCTGCACTACATCGGGCTGCTGACCAACCATCACCAGCCCGAGCTCGCCGAGACCTTCTTCAACTCGGTGTGCACGCGCATCCTGCACCACGCCTACTTCCACAACGATTTCATCTTCGTGCGACCGGCCATCTCGACCGAATACATCGAGAACGACGAGCCCGCCGCCCGCCCGACCTACCGGGCCTACTACCCGACGCCGGCCACGCTGCGCGACACCATCGCGCGGGTGGTCACCAACTTCCAGCTCGACGGCGAGTTCGTCGACCTGCATCGCGACGCCGGCCGCGTGCTCGACGCCGTCACACGCCAGCTGGGGGACTTCCGCTGGCGGGCCAACTTCCAGCTGCAGGTGCTGTCCAGCCTGTTCTTCCGCAACAAGGGCGCCTACGTGGTGGGCAAGATCATCAACGGCTTCACCGAGACGCCGTTCGCCCTGCCCATCCTGCGCCGCGACAGCGACGGCCGCTTCTTCATCGATGCGGCCCTGTTCGGCGAGGACGACCTGCTGATGCTGTTCAGCTTCGCCCGCGCCTATTTCCTGGTCGACATGCAGGTGCCCAGCGCCTATGTGCAGTTCCTGCGCAGCATGATGCCGCGCAAGCCGCGCTCCGAGATCTACGCCGCGCTCGGCCTGCAGAAGCAGGGCAAGAGCCTGTTCTACCGCGACTTCCTCGCGCACCTGCGGCACAGCTCCGACCGCTTCCGCATCGCGCCGGGCATCAAGGGCATGGTGATGCTGGTGTTCGACCTGCCGAGCTTTCCCTTCGTGTTCAAGGTCATCAAGGATTTCTACCCCGCGGCCAAGGACACGAGTCGCGAGCAGATCCAGCGCAAGTACCGGCTGGTCAAGGCGCACGACCGCGTCGGCCGCATGGCCGACACGCTGGAGTACACCCGCGTCGCGTTTCCGCGCCACCGGTTCGACGAGGCGCTGCTGGCCGAGCTGCGCCACTACTGCCCGAGCGTGCTCGAGGAGAACGGTGACGACCTCGTGCTGCGGCATGTCTACATCGAGCGGCGCATGGTGCCGCTCAACCTCTATCTGCAGGACGCGACGCTCGAGCAGCGCGAGCGCGCGGTGGTGGAGTACGGCCAGGCCATCAAGGACCTGGTGGCGGCCAACATCTTCCCGGGCGACATGCTCTGGAAGAACTTCGGCGTGACCCGGCACGGCAAGGTCGTGTTCTACGACTACGACGAGATCGAATACCTCACCGACTGCCACTTCCGCCGCGTGCCGGCGCCGCGCAACGAGGAGGAGGAAATGTCCGGCGAGGTCTGGTGGCCGGTGGCCCCGCGCGATGTGTTCCCGGAGACCTTCGTCCCCTTCCTGCTCGGAGACCCGCAGGTGCGCGAGGTCTTCCTGCGCCACCATGCCGAGCTGCTGGACGCCGACTTCTGGAACGGCCAGAAGCAACGCATCCTGGCCGGCCATGTGCACGACGTGTTCCCCTACGACCCGGCGCGGCGGTTCGGCTCGGCCTGAGGAGACGGCGTTTCGTCCGACAGACCTGACGCGCGCGGCTGCGAAGAATCACCCGGGTGCCCTGCTTGCCCCTGGAGAGCCGCCCATGATCTTCGACGCCATCCGCGAGAGCCACGACCTGCAACGTGACCTGTGCCGCAAGCTCACCGCCTCGCGCGGCGACATGGCCGTGCGCCAGCTGCTGTTCCTGCAGCTCAAGGTCGAGCTCATGGCTCATGCGGCGGCCGAGGAGCGGCATCTGTACGTGCCGCTGCTGATGCAGGACGGCGGTCTTGATGCCTCGCGCCACGCCTTGCACGAGCACCATGAGGTCGACGAGCTGCTGGAGGAGCTGTCGGTGCGCGACAAGCAGCAGGCCGGTTGGATCGCCACCGCGAAGCAGCTCAGCTTCAAGGTGCGGCACCACCTGAAGGAAGAGGAATCCAAGTTCTTCCAGGTGGCCGGCCGCCTGCTGCCTGATGCCAAGAAGGCGCAGCTCGGCGCCCGTTACCGGCGCGAGATCGTGCGCATGCGCAAGCACTACGCGGCGCAGTACCAGACGGTGGTCGTGTCGCCGGCCACCGGGCTGGTGAAGCCTGCGCGGGCCGCCGCCGATCAGGCCGCCAAGCGCGGCAACGCGCAGGCGGGCGCGCGCCTGCGCGGCAAGAGCCAGCCCCGGCGCACGGCCTCAGGCCGGGCGCCC
>JAIPCJ010000189.1 GCA_021738245.1 Methylotenera sp.
AGACGGCGTCGTCCAGGCGGCCGTCGATGGTGGGTGGCGCGTCAACTGGGGTCAGGCGCAGCGCGGTGGGCGAGGCCAGGGGCGCTGCGGGCGAGGGGGTGGCCTGAGTGGGCAGGCACAGGCACAGGCCCAGCCCTGCGGCGAGACCCAGGCCATGGAGGCGGCTTGTCATGAAGTCGAGTGATAACCACGGTGCCGCTGAGGGCGGGACCGCGGGGAGGTTCAGCAGGGCTGGCGTTGCCAGGCAACAGGCAGCCGACGTGGAGCCCACGGATGGCACTGACGGCAACGTCAGCGCGGGGGCGTTAGCAGGGGTGGAGCACCTTGGCCATCGGAACCTCCTTCAACCGCACTCACGGGCGGGACTCGGCAGAAGGCGCGCAGTGTAAGCAGGCCCCGCGGTGCTTGCCAAGCCGTGACTTTCGGCGGGCCCGTGCGGCTATTCGGTCGCGCGCTTCTTGCGTGCGCGCTTGGACAGCAGGCGGTCGTACAGCGCGTTGGGCAGCAGTCGCAGCACCTTGGCCAGCACGCCCATCTGCCACGGAATGACGCGGTAGCTCACCTGGGCCTGGATGGCGCGCACCGCCTCGTCGGCAAAGCGGTCCACCGGCATCAGGAAGGGCATGCTGTAGCGGTTGCCGCGCGTCAGCGGCGTGTCGATGTAGCCCGGCAGCAGCGTGACCACGCGCACGCCGTGCGGCCGGCATTCGCCGCGCAGGCTTTCGCAGTAGGCCACCACCGCCGACTTGCTCGCGCAGTAGGCGCCGTGTCCCGGCAGGCCGCGGATGGCGGCCACGCTGGCAATGCCCACGAGCGTGCCCGAGCGCCGCGCATTCATCGCAGCCACGAAGGGATGGAAGGTGGCCGCCAGCCCGACGTTGTTGGTGGCGAAGGTGCGCTGCATCACTTCGAGGTCACTGAACTCGGTGGTGTCCATGCCGATGCTGATGCCGGCGTTGGCGATGACGACGTCGGGCAGGCCCTGGCGTGCGATGCAGTCGCGGCCGGTGCGGGCCATGGCGTCGAGGTCGGCCACGTCGGCGCCATAGACCACGAATCGCGCCGGGTCGAGCTGTTGCTCCGCCGCCCAGCGCTCGACCTCCGCCATACGCCGCGCGACCAGGGCCAGCCGGGCACCCTCGCGGTAGTAGCGAAGCGCCAGCGCCTGGCCGATGCCGCTGGAGGCGCCGGTGATGAAGACCAGGCCTGTCATCGCGGCGCCTTGGTGGGGATCTGCCCTTGGGCCTTGCCGGTGAAGCTGACCTGGCCGGTGAGGTGGCGGTACTCGAAGTTCTGTGCGTTCAAGGTGGAGCCCCCCTGGCGGATGGTCACCGGCAGATGGGAGCGCAGGATCTCGCTGTTGGACAAGGCCTGCAGGAACTCGCCGCGCATCTCCATCTGCGGCGTGGCGCCTTCGCCGGAGCCGGGCGCCAGGCGGCGCAGATGCACATCGCCGAGCAGTTGCATGTCGCTGCCATCGCCATTGCTGATGGCCCGCTTGGCTTCGGCAATGGCCAGGCTGCCGTCGGGGGCGATCGCACGGACGCGAACCGCATCGATCTCGATGGTGTCGGTGTCGGGGTAGTGGCGCAGCTCGGCGCCCGCGATCTGCACGTTCAGCCGGCCATCGGCGCCGATGCGTTGCAGCTCGAAGTTGTTCATGCGGTAGTCGGGCACGTGCCGCGGCGGCGCGAGCTCGCCGGGGGCATCGAGCAGCGGCGTGTTCTTCACCAGCCACCAGGTGCCGCTGGCCAGCAGGGCCATCAGCACCAGCGGCAGGTAGTTGGACAGCAGGCCCTGGGCCCGCCACAACCAGGGGCGGGGTTTGGAGCGGCGCGCTGGGGGCGCGGGCAGCGTGGCGCTCAAGGCCGGCCCCCGTCCAGCGTGCCGTGATGCGCGTTCAACAGCCGCTCGTAGTGGCCACTGGCCATCAGCAGCAGGTCGCAGCATTCACGCGCCGCGCCATGGCCGCCGGCGGCCCGCGTCACGTGATGGGCCACGGCCAGCACCTCCGGGTGGGCGCCCGGTGGCGCACAGGCGAAGGCGGCGCGCGTCATCAGGGGCAGGTCGGGCCAGTCGTCGCCCATGGCGGCGACCTCGCCCCAGCTCGCCCCGAGGGCGCTGAGCAGCGGCTCGGCAGCGGCGAGCTTGTCCCGGGCGCCATAGACGGCATGGGCCAGCCCGAGGTCGGCCACGCGGCGGCGCACGGCCGGGCTGTCTCGACCGGTGATGATGACCGGCGTGATGCCCACCTGCTGCAGGGACTTGAGCCCGTGGCCGTCCAGCGTGCTGAAGGCCTTGAAGTCTTCACCCGCGTCGCTGATGTAGATGCGGCCGTCAGTCAGCACGCCGTCGACGTCGAAGAGGGCCAGCTTGATGCCCAGGCCCGTGCCCTGGGCCTTGACGAGGAGGTCGGTCGGAAAGCTCAGTGCGGCCATCAGATCACCTTGGCCCGCATCAGATCGTTGATGCTCACCGCGCCCAGCAGGCGCTGCTGGGCGTCCACGACCAGAACCACGGTGATGCGGGCAGCTTCCATCAGGTCGGCGGCGTCCACCGCGAGGGCGTCGGCCGTGACGGTCCGAGGCTTGGGATGGGCCACTTCGGCCGCGGTGAGGGCGCGCAGGTCGCGGCCCTGCTCGACGAGGCGGCGCAGGTCGCCGTCGGTGAAGATGCCCTGCACCCGGTCGTCGGCGTCCACCACCACGGCCATGCCCAGGGCCTTGGCGCTCATCTCGCGCATCAGCTCGGTGAACGGCGTGCCCGGGGCCACGCGGGGCAGGGCGTCGCCGTGGCGCATCAGGTCACGCACATGCGTCAGCAGCTTGCGGCCCAGTGCGCCGCCGGGGTGGGAGCGCGCGAAGTCTTCGGCCTTGAAGCCGCGCGCGTCGAGCAGGGCCACGGCCAGCGCGTCGCCCAGGGCCATTTGCGCGGTCGTGCTGGCGGTCGGCGCCAGTTGCAGCGGGCAGGCTTCCTCGGCCACGGCGCTGTCCAGCACCACGTCGGCATGCGAGGCCAGGCTGGACTCGGCCCGGCCGGTCATCGCCAGGATGGGCACGCCCAGCCGCTTGAGGACGGGCAGGATGGCGTTGAGTTCGTCGCTCTCCCCGGAATTGGACAGGGCCAGCACCACGTCGCCGGCCGTCACCATGCCCAGGTCGCCATGCGCGGCCTCGGCCGGGTGCACGAACAAGGCGGGTGTGCCGGTCGAGGCCAGGGTGGCGGCGATCTTGCGGCCGACGTGGCCGCTCTTGCCCATGCCCATGACGGCAACACGGCCGCGGCAGGCCAGCACGGCCTGCACCGCGCGCGCAAATGCCTCGCCGAGGCGAGGGGCCAGGGCGGCCAAGGCGCGGGCCTCGACCTCCAGGGCCTGGCGGCCGATGCGCACGGCGCGTTCGGCGGCAGAAACGGGAGCACTCATGCGGCCAGTGTAGACAAGGCCCCGCGCGGGTCGGGTGTCGTGAACGATGCCGCATTGGGGTCAATCCTGAGGCCGGCGGCCAGCCGGGCGTCAGCCAGCCGGCAGGTGGCGCCGGACAATTCAACGCATGGACACCCCCCTCGACGCCACCGGCGACCGCCCGACCCGTTTCTCCGCCGCGGCTCGGTCGCTGCTGGCCGTGGCGGCCGGTTTGGTGGTGTTGCTGGCCTGGGATACCAGCGGCCTGGACCTCGCGGCCATGCGTCTCGTCGGCGGGCCCGAGGGCTTCGCGCTGCGGGAGCACTGGTTCACGACCCAGGTCATCCACCAGGGCGGGCGCGCGCTGTCCTGGGCGGTGGTGGGGTTCATCTTGCTGGCCAATCTCTGGCCGCGCGTGCTGCCGGCGCTGACCCGCCGTGAGCGCAGCGCCTGGCTGGGCATCACGCTGCTGTGCCTGGCCGTCGTGTCGGTGGTCAAGCGCGTCAGCCTGACGAGCTGCCCCTGGGACCTGAGCGAGTTCGGCGGCAGTGCGAGCTATGTGTCGCACTGGGCCTTCGGCCTGCATGACGGTGGCGGTGGGCATTGCTTTCCGTCGGGCCATGCGAGTGCGGCCTTCGCCTTTCTGTGCGGCGGCTGGGTGCTGGCCCGGGCTTATCCGCGGCTGGCGAGGGCCTGGCTGTGCGGTGTCATCGGCCTGGGCGTGGTGTACGGCCTCGGGCAGATGGTGCGGGGCGCGCATTACCCCAGCCACACGATGTGGACGGCCTGGATCTGCTGGGCCGTGACGGTCGGCAGCGTTGTGCTGCTGAACGTCTCGCGCGCGCCCGGGAAGTGAGAGGATGGCGGGCATGCAAAGCCTCCGTCTCGCTCTTCTCGCCGCCGCCGTGTTGTTGACGGCCTGCGCCAGTTCCAACCAGGACAAGGTCGCGACCGCGGCGACCACCCCGCTGTCCGACCTGAACGTCGTGCGGGCCGACATCCCCGAGGTGCTGAGGAGCGCCGCCGCCGCGCCCTACGCGCTGCCGGCAGACGCGAGCTGTGCCGGGCTGGCTGCCGCGATCAGGTCGCTCGACGAGGTGCTCGGGCCGGATCTGGACGCGCCGTCCACGGCGGGCAACCCGGGCCTGCTGGATCGCGGTGAAGACGCGGCCACCGGCGCCTTGCAGCGCACCGCCGAGGGCGTGATCCCGTTTCGAGGCTGGGTGCGCAAGCTCAGCGGTGCCGAGCGCTATGCGCGTCATGTGAGTGCCGCCATCACGGCCGGCGGCGTGCGGCGGGGCTTCCTGCGCGGCATGGCCAGCGCCAAGGCCTGCCCGGCAGCAGCCACCGCGCCTGCGTCGGCCGCCAAGGCCGGCTGAGCCCGCCCGCGCGCTCGCTCAAGGCAACGCCGGCCCCCAGCCGAAGGGCGCCGGCAGCGCAGCCAGGATGCGCTGGCGCAGCGGCGCATAGGCCTCGTCCACCGGCTGGCCCGGGCGTGGCGCCAGCGGGTCCTGGTGGCTGCCGAAGGCCTCGTCCAGGTCAGCCCAGTCTTCAAGGCTGAACAGGGCCACCGCGCGCGGCAGGATTTCGGTCTCCTCGCGCTTCATGTGGCGCAGGTAGCGGCCGGTGTAGACCTTGAGCTGCTGCTCGAACTTCTCGCGTCGCGGCTCGCCCATCTGCTCCCAGGCCAGCAGGCTGTGCTGCAGTTCGCGCACCGCGCGCTCGCCCTGGGCGTGGTCGGCGTCCAGGTCGTCCAGCACGCCGCGCAGTTCGGGCGCCAGGGCCCGCAGCCGCGGAAAGAGCAGCTGGCTCTCCTTGGTGTGGTGCAGCCGCTCGGGGAATTCGTCCACGTAGAACAGCATCGCCCGCAGCGCGCCGAAGTCGACGGCCGTGGCGGCCTGACGCTGGGCCTGCAGCAGCAGCGGCACGGTGCGCAGCATCGCGGCCAGGGCGTCGTGCTCGGCGCGGATCACGCGCACGGCCAGGGGCATGGTCAAGGAGGACATGGCGCCAAGCGTCGCGCCGACGCCGCGCTGCCGTGTTGCGCTGGATCAAGGCTTGTCATGCCGCCCCCGTAAAATCCCGCGCTTTGCTCCACTGCCCCAAGGAAAGCCCTGGCCATGACTGCAACGACCGCCTCCCCAACCCTCATGGCCAACGCGATCCGCGCCCTCGCGATGGACGCGGTGCAGGCGGCCAACTCCGGCCACCCGGGCGCCCCCATGGGCATGGCCGACATCGGCGTGGCGCTGTGGGCGCGTCACCTCAAGCACAACCCGGCCAACCCGCACTGGGCTGACCGTGACCGCTTCGTGTTGAGCAATGGCCACGGCTCGATGCTCATCTACGCGCTGCTGCATCTCACGGGCTACGACCTGCCGATGAGCGAGCTGCGCAACTTCCGCCAGCTGCACAGCAAGACGCCGGGCCACCCCGAGGTGGGCATCACCGCCGGCGTCGAGACCACCACCGGCCCGCTGGGCCAGGGCATCACCAACGCCGTGGGCCTGGCCCTGGCCGAGAAGCTGCTGGCGCGTGACTTCAACCGCGACGGCCACGCCATCGTGGACCACCACACCTACGTCTTCCTGGGCGACGGCTGCCTGATGGAAGGCATCAGCCACGAAGCCGCCGCGCTGGCCGCTTCGTGGAAGCTGAACAAGCTCATCGCCATCTACGACGACAACGGCATCTCCATCGACGGCCAGGTCGGCCCCTGGTTCGGTGACGACACCGCCAAGCGCTTCCAGGCCTACGGCTGGAACGTCGTCGGCCCGGTGGACGGCCACGACGTCGACGCGGTCGACAAGGCCATTGCCCAGGCCCGCAAGAGCACCGACAAGCCCACCCTCGTCATCGCCAAGACCCACATCGGCAAGGGCTCGCCCAACCGCGCCAACACCAGCAAGGCCCACGGCGAGCCGCTGGGCGCCGAAGAGATCAAGCTGACCCGCGAAGCCCTCGGCTGGACGCACGAGCCCTTCGTCATCCCCGAGGAGGTCTACACCGCCTGGGACGCCAAGGCTGCCGGTGCCAAGGCCGAGAGCGACTGGGATGCCCGCTTCGACGCCTATGCCGAAGCCTTCCCCGAGCTGGCCGCCGAATTCCAGCGCCGCATGGCCGGCGTGCTGCCGGCCGACTTCGCGCAGATCGCCGTTGATGCCGTGGTCAAGGCCCATGCCGACGCGCAGACGGTCGCCAGCCGCAAGGCCAGCCAGATCGCGCTGGAGGCCTTCACGGCCAAGCTGCCCGAGATGCTCGGCGGCAGCGCCGACCTGACCGGCTCCAACCTGACCAACACCAGCAGCACGCCCAACCTGCGCATCGAAGCCGATGGCAAGCCGAACAACGGTCGCCACATCAACTACGGCGTTCGCGAGTTCGGCATGGCCGCCATCATGAACGGCATCGCGCTGCATGGCGGCTTCATTCCCTACGGCGGCACCTTCCTGACCTTCAGCGACTACAGCCGCAACGCCATCCGCATGGCCGCGCTGATGAAGACCCGCGTCATCCACGTGATGACCCACGATTCCATCGGCCTGGGTGAAGACGGCCCGACCCACCAGTCCATCGAGCATGTCGCCAGCCTGCGCCTGATCCCGGGCCTGGACGTCTGGCGTCCGGCCGACACGACCGAGACCGTGGTCGCCTGGACCATGGCCCTGGGCAATGCGCAGCGCCCGAGCCTGCTGGCGCTGTCGCGCCAGAACCTGGCCTACTCGCCCAAGACCAACGTCGACGAGATCGCCAAGGGCGCCTACGTGCTGGCCGAGCCTCCGAAGGGCAAGGCCAAGGCCGTCATCATCGCCACCGGCTCCGAAGTGCAGCTCGCCATGGCCGCGCAGAAGCTGCTGGCTGACGAAGGCATCAAGGTGCGCGTCGTGTCCATGCCGTCGACCAACGTGTTCGACCGCCAGGACAAGGACTACAAGAAGCACGTGCTGCCCAAGGGCCTGCCGCGCGTGGCCGTCGAAATGGGCGTCAGCGACTTCTGGTGGAAGTACGGCGTGGACGCGGTCGTCGGCATCGACACCTTCGGCGAGTCCGCCCCGGCGCCGGTGCTGTTCAAGCACTTCGGCTTCACGCCGGACAACGTGGCCGCGACCGTGAAGGCCGTGCTCAAGAAGAAGTGATGCAGCGGCGCGCGCCGCGCCATGCAGAACGCCGGGGCCGCAATCGCGGCCCTTTGTTTTGCCGGTGTCGCCGGGGATCGCCTGCGATGGGCATCGCTCCGCCTTTAGAACACAGCCCCTCGTTGGCGGTCTCGAGAGTGCGTTCATGTCACGGTGGTGGATTTTCCTTTTCACGGCTTCGCTGGTCGGCAACCTCCAGGCCCAGCCCGTGGAGAGTGAGCGCATGGCGCCGATGGCGCTCGCCTGCCTCGACAAAGGAGGCCCCAAGCTCAGCTACCCGCCCGCTGACCAGCAGATGCGTCGCGAGGGCTTCGTGCGAAGTCGGTCCAGGCCTATGTGAGCCAGTACCGCGCGCCGTGCTTGACCGCGGGCGACCGACCGCATGTCGTGCAACAGCAGTTCACCTACAAGCCCTATGGCACGCCGGAAAAGGTCTTCAAGGATGTCGTGAAGCTGACCAGCTTTCTCTCCAACATGAAGGGCATCCACGCGGAACGGGTGAGTTTCGATTTCGACACCATGGACTGTCCTTTCCAGGCGGCGTGGACGTTGGGCAAGCCGGCTGTCGACAACCGGGTGGGCCAGGTCGGCGCGCCGAATCTCAACCGAGCCGAGTTCCTTGCCTGGCTGGCAGGGCTTGAGATGAACGTGAAGGAGCGGGACTTCGAGCTGATGCTCGGGCAGACGGTCCGGGTCAACGTCCCATGCGGCGTCCTGAACCTGAAGAGCGAAGCTACGGCGGATGCACGCTGAAATCGCCCCGAAACCCACCCCGCGCGAGATCGCCGAGAATCCGTCCCCGACAAGATTCCTCATCCTCCTGGAGACTTTTCCATGACCATCAAGATCGGCATCAACGGCTTCGGCCGCATCGGGCGCATGGTGTTCCGCGCCGCCATTGCGAATTTCAAGGACATCGAGGTCGTTGCGATCAATGACCTGCTGGAGCCCGACTACCTCGCCTACATGCTCAAGTACGACAGCGTGCACGGCAAGTTCGAGGGCGATGTGGCGGTGGACGGCAACACGCTGGTGGTCAACGGCAAGAAGATCCGCCTGACCGCCGTCAAGGATCCGTCCGAGCTGAAGTGGGCCGAGGCCGGCGCCGACATCGTCGTCGAGGCCACCGGCATCTTCCTGGACCAGGCCGGCGGCGAGAAGCACCTGGCCGCAGGTGCCAAGAAGGTCATCTTCTCGGCCCCGTCCAAGGACGAGACGCCGATGTTCGTGTTCGGCGTGAACCACACCAAGTACGCCGGCGAGAAGATCATCTCCAACGCCTCCTGCACCACCAACTGCCTGGCCCCGCTGGCCAAGGTGCTGAACGACAAGTGGGGCATCAAGCGCGGCCTGATGACCACCGTGCACGCCGCCACCGCCACGCAGAAGACCGTGGACGGCCCGAGCAACAAGGACTGGCGCGGCGGCCGCGGCATCCTGGAGAACATCATCCCCAGCAGCACCGGCGCCGCCAAGGCCGTCGGCAAGGTCATCCCCGAGCTGAACAAGAAGCTCACCGGCATGAGCTTCCGCGTGCCGACCTCCGACGTGTCGGTGGTCGACCTGACCGTGGAACTGCTGAAGGATGCCACCTATGACGAAATCTGCGCTGAAATGAAGGCGCAGAGCGAAGGTGCACTCAAGGGTGTGCTGGGCTACACCACCGAGAAGGTCGTGGCCACCGACTTCCGTGGCGACCCGCGCACCTCCATCTTCGACGCCGACGCCGGCATCGCGCTGGACGGCACCTTCGTGAAGCTGGTGTCCTGGTACGACAACGAGTGGGGCTACTCCAACAAGGTGCTGGAGATGGTGCGCGTCGTCGCCGCCTGACCGGAAACCTTCCGAAACGCAAAAGCCCCGCACCGCGGGGCTTTTTTCCATGTCGGCCATCGTTGTCGATGGGAACATCCACTCGTGGTGTCACTTGACACGCCCCGAAGCACACCCCTGACGTGGCCGACACGAAGCTGATCCGCCCCTTCCTGCTGAGCGCCATCCAGGTG
>JAIPCJ010000190.1 GCA_021738245.1 Methylotenera sp.
CGTCTGCACCCAGGCCGACGGGGCGGCCGTGATACCGGCGCCGAGCGGCATCAGCCAGTCGTCGTTGTTGAGCCCCACACGGTGGACAGCCGCGCCGCGACGAGCGGCGTGACGCAGGCGGGCTGCGAACAGCGGATGATCCTTGCGCAGGTTGGAGCCAACGACGAGGGCGCGGCCCAGCTCGGACAGCTTGGCGATCGGCAGGCCCAGCCAACGGGCTTGGCCGGCGGGGGCTGCGTTGCCGAAATCGCTGTGGCGCAGGCGGTGGTCGATGTTGTCGCTGCCCAGGCCGCGCACGATGGCGCTCAACAGGTGCAGTTCTTCCACCGTGCTGTGTGCCGAGCCCAGCGCACCGATGGCAGCAGCGCCGTGGTCGCCCTTGATGGACTTCAGGCCATTGGCGACGTACTCGAGCGCCGTTGTCCAGTCGACCTGCTTCCAGGCGCCGCCCTGCTTGATCATCGGGGCGGTCAGGCGCGCGTCGCTGTTGAGCGCTTCGTAGCTGAAGCGGTCACGGTCGGCGATCCAGCACTCGTTGACGTCTTCGTTCTCGAGCGGCACCACGCGCATGACCTGCTGGCCCTTGACCTGCACGATCAGGTTGGCGCCGGTGGAATCGTGCGGGCTCACGCTCTTGCGGCGCGACAGTTCCCAGGTGCGGGCACTGTAGCGGAAGGGCTTGCTCGTGAGCGCGCCGACCGGGCAGATGTCGATCATGTTGCCCGACAGCTCCGAATCGACCGTGCGGCCGACGAAGGTCTGGATCTCGCTGTGCTCGCCTCGGTGGGCCATGCCCAGCTCCATGACGCCAGCGATTTCCTGGCCGAAGCGCACGCAGCGGGTGCAGTGGATGCAGCGGCTCATCTCTTCCATCGAGATCAGCGGGCCGACGTTCTTGTGGAAGACGACGCGCTTCTCTTCGGTGTAGCGGCTCTTGCTGCTGCCGTAGCCCACGGCCAGGTCCTGCAACTGGCACTCACCGCCCTGGTCGCAGATCGGGCAATCCAGCGGGTGGTTGATCAGCAGGAATTCCATGACGCCCTGCTGGGCCTTGATCGCCTTGTCGCTCTTGGTGCGGACGATCATGCCCTGCGTGACCGGGGTCGCGCAGGCGGGCATGGGCTTGGGCGCCTTCTCCACGTCCACGAGGCACATGCGGCAGTTGGCCGCGATGCTGAGCTTCTTGTGGTAGCAGAAGTGCGGGATGTAGGTGCCGGCCTTCTCGGCAGCATGCATGACCATGCTGCCTTCCTGGACCGAGACCTTCTGACCGTCGAGTTCGATTTCAACCATGGCTATTCCCGGGGGCGGTCAAGTCGGAGCCACCAGGGGCTTCTTGTGTTCAATCAGGTGCACGAACTCGTGCTTGAAGTGCTTGATCATGGCGCGCACCGGCATCGCAGCTGCGTCGCCCAAGGCGCAGATCGTGCGGCCCTGGATGTTGTCAGCCACCGAGTTCAGCAGGTCGATGTCTTCGGGGCGACCGTCGCCCGCGTAGATGCGCTCCAGCACGCGGTGCATCCAACCCGTGCCTTCACGGCAGGGCGTGCACTGGCCGCAGGACTCATGGCTGTAGAAGTACGACAGGCGCAGCAGGCTTTGCACCATGCAGCGCGAGTCATCGATGACGATGACGGCGCCCGAGCCCAGCATGGAGCCGGCCTTGGCGATGGAGTCATAGTCCATCGTGCACTGCATCATCACCTCGGCGGGCAGCACCGGGGCGGACGAGCCGCCCGGGATGACGGCCTTGAGCTTGCGGCCCTTGCGCACGCCGCCGGCGAGTTCGAGCAGCACCGAGAACGGCGTGCCCAGCGGAATCTCGAAATTGCCGGGCTTCTCAACATCGCCCGACACCGAGAACAGCTTGGTGCCACCGTTGTTCGGCTTGCCGATGTCCAGGTAGGCCTGACCGCCGTTGCGGATGATCCAGGGCACCGCCGCGAAGGTCTCGGTGTTGTTGATGGTAGTGGGCTTGCCGTAGAGACCGAAGCTCGCCGGGAACGGCGGCTTGAAGCGCGGCTGGCCCTTCTTGCCTTCGAGCGACTCCAGCAGGGCCGTTTCCTCACCGCAGATGTAGGCGCCGAACCCATGGTGCGCATGCAGCTGGAAGCTGAAGGCGCTGCCCATGATGTTGTTGCCGAGATAGCCAGCCGCACGGGCTTCTTCCAGCGCGGCCTCGAAGCGCTCGTATACCTCGAAGATCTCGCCGTGGATGTAGTTGTAGCCGACCGTGATGCCCATGGCATAGGCGGCAATGGCCATGCCTTCGATGACCTGGTGCGGGTTGTGCATCAGGATCTCGCGGTCCTTGCACGTGCCGGGTTCGCCTTCGTCGGAGTTGCAGACGAGGTACTTTTGGCCCGGGAACTGGCGGGGCATGAAGCTCCACTTCAGGCCGGTCGGGAAGCCAGCACCGCCGCGGCCGCGCAGTGCAGACGTCTTGACTTCGGCGATGACCTGATCAGGCGTCAGGCCTTCGCCACCATCCTTGCCCAGGATCTTGCGCAGCGCGGCATAGCCGCCGCGGGCTTCGTAGTCCTTGATCGACCAGTTCTTGCCGTTCAGGTCCGCGTAGATCTGCGGGCTGATGTGGCGGCCGTGGAAGCAGGTCTCGGCGCCGGTGCTTTGAAACTTGGAGAGGTCCAGCATGGTTGTCCTCAGGCCTTGGCTGCTTCAGCACGCAGCGCGTCGATGAGGTCATCGAGGCGCTCGTTGGTCATGAAGCTGCACATCTGGCGGTCGTTGACCAGCATCACCGGCGAGTCGGCGCAGGCGCCCAGGCACTCGCTCTTCTGCACAGTGAAGAGGCCGTCGGCCGTGGTGCCGCCCTGCTCGATACCGAGCTTGCTGCACAGGTGGTCGATGGCCTTTTGGCCATCACGCAGCTGGCAAGGCAGGTTCGCGCAGACATTCAGCTTGAACTTGCCCAGCGGCCGCTGGTTGTACATGTTGTAGAAGGTCGTCACCTCATAGACCGCGATGGGCGGCATGCCGAGGTGGGCGGCGATGGCGTCCTCCGCAGCGCGGGAAACGTAGCCTTCCTCCTGCTGGACGATGGCCAGGCAGGCCATGACGGCGGACTGGCGCTGATCGGCGGGGTACTTGGCGACCTCGCGGTCGAAGCGAGCGCGGGTCGCGTCGCTCAGGGTGTAGTCGGTGCTGCTCGTCATCGCTTGCCTGTCAACGATCGATTTCGCCGAACACGATGTCCATCGTGCCGATGATGGCCACCGCGTCCGCGATCATGTGGCCCTTGCCCATTTCGTCCAGAGCCGCGAGGTGGGCGAAGCCCGGGGCGCGGATCTTGAGGCGATAGGGCTTGTTCGCGCCGTCGCTGACGAGGTAGATGCCGAACTCGCCCTTCGGGTGTTCGACGGCGGCATAGGCCTCGCCCTCGGGCACATGGAAGCCTTCGGTGAAGAGCTTGAAGTGGTGGATCAGCTCTTCCATGTTGGACTTCATGTCCACACGGGCCGGAGGCGCCACCTTGTGGTTGTCCGTGATGACCGGGCCGGGGTTGGCCTTGAGCCACTTCACGCACTGCTCGACGATGCGGCAGGACTGGCGCATCTCTTCAACACGCACCACATAGCGGTCGTAGGTGTCACCATTCGTGCCCACGGGCACGTCGAAGTCCATCTTGGCGTAGACGTCGTAAGGCTGGGTCTTGCGCAGGTCCCAGGCGATGCCCGAGCCGCGCAGCATCGCGCCCGTGAAGCCCATGTTCAGCGCGCGCTCCGGCGACACCACGCCGATGCCGACCGTGCGCTGCTTCCAGATGCGGTTGTCGGTCAGCAGCGTTTCGTAGTCGTCGACGTTCTTGGGGAAGCGGCGGCAGAAGTCCTCGATGAAGTCCAGCAGCGAGCCTTGGCGGTTCTCGTTGAGCTGGGCAATCGTCTTGGCGTTCTTGATCTTGCTGACCTGGTACTGCGGCATGCTGTCCGGCAGGTCGCGGTACACGCCACCCGGGCGGAAGTAGGCCGCGTGCATGCGCGCACCCGACACTGCCTCGTACATGTCGAAGATGTCCTCACGCTCGCGGAAGCAGTAAATGAGGATGTTCATCGCCCCGCAGTCCAGGCCGTGGCAGCCCAGCCAGAGCAGGTGGTTCAGGATGCGCGTCAGCTCCGCGAACATCACGCGGATGTACTGCGCGCGCTCCGGCACCTCGATGCCCATCAACTTCTCGATGGCCAGGCAATAGGCGTGCTCGTTGGCCATCATCGACACGTAGTCGAGACGGTCCATGTAGGGCAGCGACTGGATGAAAGTCTTCTGCTCGGCCAGCTTTTCTGTGGCGCGGTGCAGCAGGCCGATGTGCGGATCGGCGCGCTGGATGACTTCGCCGTCCAGTTCGAGCACCAGGCGCAGCACGCCGTGGGCGGCCGGGTGCTGCGGGCCGAAGTTCAGGGTGTAGTTCTTGATTTCTGCCATGACTGTTCGGCTTACAGGCCGCCGTACTTGTCTTCGCGAATGATGCGCGGCGTGATCTCGCGCGGCTCGATCGTCACGGGCTGGTAGATGACACGCTTTTGCTCGGCGTCGTAGCGCATCTCGACGTGGCCCGACACCGGGAAGTCCTTGCGCATCGGGTGACCGATGAAGCCGTAGTCCGTCAGGATGCGGCGCAAGTCGTTGTGGCCGTCGAAGATGACGCCGTACATGTCGAAGGCCTCGCGCTCGAACCAGTTCGCCGAGTTCCAGACGGGCGTGACCGAGGCCACCACCGGGAAATCGTCATCCGTCGCGAACACCTTCAGGCGCAGGCGCCAGTTCTTGCTGACCGACAGCAGATGGCTGACCACCGCATAGCGCGCGCCTTCGTAGGCGCCATCGCCATAGGTGCTGTAGTCGACGCCGCAGAGGTCGATCAGCTGCTCCAGCTTCAGTTCGGGATGGTCCCGCAGCGTGGTGGCGACGTCGAAGTAATCCGACGCGCGCACAGTCAGCGTCAGTTCGCCGAGCGCGTGCTTCAGGTCGACGATGCGCTCGCCGAGGATGGCGCCCAGTTGCTGCGCCAGGGTGTCGAGATGTTGGCTCATTCCGGGGCTCAGCGGGCGATGGTGTTTTCGCGGCGGATCTTGGCCTGCAGCTGCAAGATGCCGTAGAGCAGCGCCTCGGCCGTGGGCGGGCAGCCCGGCACGTACACGTCCACCGGCACGATGCGGTCGCAGCCGCGCACGACCGAATAGCTGTAGTGGTAGTAGCCGCCGCCGTTGGCGCAGGAACCCATGGAGAGCACCCAGCGCGGCTCGGCCATCTGGTCATAGACCTTGCGCAAGGCCGGCGCCATCTTGTTGCACAACGTGCCGGCCACGATCATCAGGTCGGACTGCCGAGGGCTCGGGCGGAACAGCATGCCGAAGCGGTCGATGTCGTAGCGCGCGGCACCCGCGTGCATCATCTCGACGGCGCAGCAGGCCAAGCCGAAGGTCATCGGCCACAGCGAGCCGGTCTTGGACCAGTTGATGAGCTTGTCGACCGAGGTCGTGACAAAGCCCTCTTTGAGGACGCCTTCAATACCCATAGCAATTCTCAACCTTGTTTGCCCAAGCGGGCCGAGCGCCGGGCCGCCCCAAGCCAGCCCGCATCCCCTCGGGGGACCGACCGACGCATTCGTCGGACGAGGGGCTCACGTCATTCCCAGTCCAGGGCACCCTTTTTCCACTCGTAGGCGAAGCCCACGACCAGAATGCCGAGGAAGATCATCATCGCCCAAAAGCCCGTCGCGCCGATTTCCTTCAGGGCGACAGCCCACGGAAACAGGAAGGCAATTTCCAGGTCGAAGAGGATGAAGAGGATGGCGACGAGGTAGTAGCGCACATCGAATTTCATGCGCGCGTCTTCAAAGGCCTCGAAGCCGCATTCGTAAGGGGAATTCTTGGCCGCATCGGGCCGATTGGGGCCCAGCAGGGCGCCAAGCACCTGGGGCGCAATCCCGACCACCGCGCCGACCAGGATGAAAAGGATGACGGGCAGGTACTGTTCGAGATTCATGGGCGCCTTCTCGGGTGTCGACTAAAACGTCTTCGTCAACGCAGCCGCCGAACAGGCCGGCCACAAAAGCAAACAGGCGCGCCACCAGCGAATCCAAGGATGTCGCTCGCGGATCGCGCCCGCCTGAAACCTTGCCGCATGCAATCCTGCTGGACCACCTGCGGCGACAGGCCGCTTCAATGTTCTGGTGCCGTCGGCGAGACTCGAACTCGCACAGCTTTCGCCACTACCCCCTCAAGATAGCGTGTCTACCAATTTCACCACGACGGCAGGTACTGTTTTGTCTGGCAACCGGGGAGGGTTTTGTTTGCCAGACAGCCTCGCATTCTATACCGAAATTTTCACCCTCCCGGGGAAGAAGCGAGGGTTTTAGTCAGGCTTCAGTTCGTGCCGGCCGAAGCAGCGGCGGAGGCTGCCGGAGCCGTGACCGCAGGAGCCACGACAGCACCCGGAATGGCCGCGGCGCCCGACGCGGCCGGAGCGGCCACAGGTGCGCGGTCCAGCACGGTGTCGGCAGCGGGCGCGCCCGTGCGGCCGTTGGCGAGAAACGCCAGACCCAGCGTACAGCCGAAGAACAGCGTGGCGGCAAAGGCCGTGCTGCGCGACAGGAAGTTGGCACTCCCCGTAGCGCCGAACAGGCTGCCGGACGCGCCGCTGCCGAAGGAGGCGCCCATGTCGGCGCCCTTGCCGTGCTGCACCAGCACGAGACCGATGATCGCGATCGCGGACAGCAATTGAACGATCAGCACCAGATTCGCAAAGAACTGCATTCCAAACACTCCATCAAAACTAGCCGGCGCCCTGCCCCAACCGGACTGGCGCCTCAAGAACTCACTGAGCCGCAGCGCGGCAGATGGCGGAGAAATCTCCCGCCTTCAAGGCGGCACCGCCGATAAGGCCGCCGTCGATGTCCGCCTGGGCGAACAACTCGGCGGCGTTGTCAGCCTTGACACTGCCACCGTAAAGGATGCGCATCACGCCGGACCGGTCGGTCGCGGCGTGCAGTTGCGCACGCAGCACGGCATGCACGGCCTGGGCTTGCGCAGGCGTGGCCGTGAGGCCCGTACCGATGGCCCACACCGGCTCGTACGCCACCACCATCTCGCCGCAGCAGTGCCCCAGCGTGTGGATGACCGCGGCCAGTTGCCGCTTGACGACCGCTTCGGTCTGCCCTGCCTCGCGCTCGGCGCGGGTCTCACCCACGCAGACGATGGGCGTCACGCCGTGCGCCAATGCAGCCTTGGCCTTGTCAGCCACCAGCTGATCGCTTTCAGCGTGATAGGCGCGGCGCTCCGAGTGACCGACGATGACGTAACGGCAGCCGATGTCCGACAGCATGGCGCTCGACACTTCGCCCGTGTAGGCGCCCTGCTCATGGGCCGAGCAGTCTTGCGCGCCGTAGACGATGCTGGTGCCCGTCAGGGCAAGCGCCGTCTCGGCGATGTACGGGAAGGGCACGCACACCGCAACATCGGCATTCCACGGGCCCGCTTCCTTGAGGCCGGCCAGCAGTTGGGCGTTGGCGATGCGGCTGCCATGCATCTTCCAGTTGCCGACGACGAGCTTTCTTCTCATCTCCAATCCTTCACCAGGTCAGCACGATCTTGCCGATGTGCTGGTTGGACTCCATCAGCGCATGCGCCTGCGCCGCATGCGCTGCGGGCAGTTCGCGGTAGATGACCGGCTTGATGTGACCGGCCTCGATCAGCGGCCAGACCCGCTCGCGCAGTGACCGCGCGAGATCGGCCTTGAAGGCCGAAGAGCGCGGTCGCAGCGTCGAGCCCGTGATCGTCAGTCGACGGCGCAGCACGAGGCCTGCGTCGATGTCAGATTTCACGCCACCCTGCACCGCGATCAGCGCCAGGCGTCCGTCTTCGGCCAGCGCCTGCACACCGCGCCCGATGTAGTCACCCGCGACCATGTCGAGGATGACGTCCACACCGCGACCGCCGGTGGCCGCCTGGGCCTCCACGACGAAATCCTGCTCACGATAGTTGATGGCCACCTCGGCGCCCAGGGCTTTGCAGGCCTCGGCCTTGTCGACAGAGCCCACCGTCACGAGGACACGCGCCCCCATGGCCCGGGCCATCTGGATGGCCGTCACGCCGATGCCGCTGGAGCCGCCGTGCACGAGCAAGGTTTCCCCGGCTTGCAGGCGAGCGCGGTCGAACACATTGGCCCAGACGGTGAAGCAGGTTTCGGGCAGGCTTGCCGCCTGAGCCAGCGTCCACCCGGCAGGCACCGGCAGGCACTGGCCAACCGGCACCACACACAACTCGGCGTAGCCGCCGCCGTTGGCCAGTGCACAGACTTTGTCGCCAACGGCGAGGCCATGCGCCGCCAGGGCAGCAGCGTCACCGGCGACGATCTCGCCGGCCACTTCGAGGCCTGGCAGATCGCTGGCACCCGGCGGGGGCGGATAGGCACCCTTGCGCTGCAGCACGTCCGGCCGATTGATGCCGGACGCCGCCACACGGATCAAGCACTCGCCCGGGCCCGCGACCGGGTCCGGCCGTTCGGCCAGCACCAGCACTTCGGGCCCGCCGGGGCGGGTGATCTCGATCGCACGCATGAGACGCGGTTTACTCCGCAGCCGGCGGCGTGGCTTCAGCAGCCGGCGCCGGGGCAGCCTCACGCTCCGGGCGGTCGATCAGCGCCTTCATGGACAGCTTGATGCGGCCCTTTTCGTCCGTCTCCAGCACCTTGACCTTGACGACCTGACCTTCTTGCAGGAAGTCGGTCACCTTCTCGACGCGCTGGTGGGCGATCTGGCTGATGTGCAGCAGACCGTCCTTGCCCGGCAGCAGATTCACGAGGGCGCCGAAGTCCAGGATCTTGGTGATGGGGCCTTCGTAGACCTTGCCCACTTCGACTTCAGCCGTGATCTCTTCGATGCGCTTCTTGGCCAGGGCCGCCTTCTCGGCGTCGGTCGAGGCGATGGTGATGGTGCCGTCTTCGCCGATGTCGATGGTCGTGCCGGTCTCTTCGGTCAGCGCACGGATGGTGGCACCACCCTTGCCGATGACGTCACGGATCTTCTCCGGGTTGATCTTCATCGAGTACAGGCGGGGCGCGAACTGCGACACCTCGGTATTGGCCGTGCCCATGGCTTCGACCATCTTGCCCAGGATGTGCAGGCGGGCTTCCTTGGCCTGAGCCAGCGCAACCTGCATGATCTCCTTGGTGATGCCCTGGATCTTGATGTCCATCTGCAGGGCGGTGATGCCCGTAGACGTGCCGGCCACCTTGAAGTCCATGTCGCCGAGGTGATCCTCGTCACCCAGGATGTCGGTCAGCACGGCGAAGCGGTTGCCGTCCTTGATCAGGCCCATCGCGATGCCGGCGACGTGCGCCTTCAGCGGCACGCCGGCATCCATCAGCGACAGGCAGCCGCCGCAGACGGAAGCCATCGACGACGAACCGTTGGACTCGGTGATTTCCGACACCACGCGCAGCGAGTACGGGAACTCTTCCTTGCTCGGCAGCACGGCCACCAACGCACGCTTGGCCAGGCGGCCGTGGCCGAT
>JAIPCJ010000191.1 GCA_021738245.1 Methylotenera sp.
AGTCCGCCGAGAGCTTCCAGGTGGCCTCCGCCGAGGTGGCCACCGGCAACATGGACCTGTCTCAGCGCACCGAGCAGGCGGCCTCCAGCCTCCAGCAAGCCGCCAGCTCCATGACCGAGCTCACCGGCACAGTCACGCAGAGCGCCGACGCCGCGATGACGGCCAAGCAGCTGGCCGGCGCCGCGGCCGAGACCGCCGGCCGGGGCGGCGAGGTGGTGTCGCGCGTGGTCAGCACCATGGGCGAGATCAACAACGCCAGCCGCAAGATCGCCGACATCATCGGCACCATCGACGGCATTGCCTTCCAGACCAACATCCTGGCGCTGAACGCCGCGGTCGAGGCGGCCCGAGCCGGCGAACAGGGGCGCGGCTTTGCCGTGGTGGCCGGCGAGGTGCGCTCGCTGGCCCAGCGCTCGGCCGAGGCGGCACGCGAGATCAAGGCACTCATCGGCGCCAGCGTGGAGCGCGTCGAGGCGGGCACGCACCTCGTCAATGATGCCGGCGCCACCATGACCGACATCGTGGGCTCGGTGCAGCGCGTGACCGACATCATTGGCGAGATCAGCGCGGCTGCCATGGAGCAGAGCCAGGGCATCGCCCAGGTCAACGGCACCGTGTCGGAGCTGGATCAGATGACGCAGCAGAACGCGGCGCTGGTGGAGGAGTCCGCCGCCGCCGCCCAGTCGCTGAAGGAGCAGGCGATGCGGCTGGCGGGCATTGTCAGCAGCTTCAGGCTCTGACGCGGCCGCGCCCGCGCAGCCGCAGGCCGATGGCCGCCAGGCCCAGGGGCAGCAGGGCCGAGGCCGGTGCGTCCGGCACGCTGGAGATGAGGCTCACGTCCACCGCCACGCCGCCAGCGTTGTCGGGCAGGTAGTAGTCGCGGATCATGAAGTTCAGCGTGGTGGCCTGGGTCAGCACGAAGGTGTCCTGAAAGGACTGGACATCGGGCTGCGCGGCGATCGCCGCCTGCGTGCCCTGCACGCCGCCGCGGTCGGCGTAGTAGACGACCTGGTTCGTGGCGGCGTCGGACACCACCACGCTCCACACCCAGCCGCTGCTGTAGTTCCAGCCGATGAAGCTCGGGTCAGCGCCCTGCATGCCGGTGGCATTGCGGATCACATAGGTGCCGGGCTCCAGCGTCAGCTGCAGCAGCGGCCCGCCGGGCGGGTTGGTGATCGGGGTGATGAGCTGGCCGACTTCTGGCGCCGGGTCAGTGGGAAAGGCGAAGCCGAATTCCCTCGCATCGATGTTGATCACGGTGGCTTGGGCCGTGGCCGTCAGGATGGCCAGGGGCAGGGCAAGGAGCAGGGCTTTCATGGAACCTCCGGGTCGGCGATGGCGGCAGTGTGCGCAAGGCCGTGGCGGCATGCCATCCACGGAGGTGGGATGGCGGGATGTCCGGTTTGGCGGGCCTGTCCCGCACAGGGGACAGGCCGCGGCCGGCTCGGGCTCAGTTGAGGCTCATCGCGCGCATCCTCCAAGCGGGGCAACTCGCCATGCCGGAGCGCCGGCAGGCCGGGAACGAGAGGTGGGCGATGCAGGGAACAGGAACGCCAGATCACGCCGCGCTGCCGCGGCCCGGCGGTGGGCCGGTGTGGGGATCTGGGCCTGGGCAGCGCGGGGTGCGGCAGCTGCGGCAGGCGAGAGGAACTTCATGCAGGCCTCCATGTGACAGGGGCCGGCAGTGTGTGGCGATCCGCGCGGGCGCGCCATCCTCGGGTGAAGGATGAGCGCATGTCCGGTTTTGCGCGGTGTCCCTTGTCAGGGACGGCCTCGCGGAACCGGCCATTCCAAGGTGTCAGCCGGCCATAACCTGCGTTTCAGGCGGCGAGGCCAGCGCGCTGAGCCGGGCCGTATCGGCCTGGGCCGCCACCTCGCCCACCACGATGAGGGCCGGGCTGGTGAGGCACTGTTCGGCGATGCACTCGGGCAGCCGGGCCAGCGTCGTCACCGCATGCCGCTGTCGCTCGGTATGGGCGGCGCTGACGACCGCGGCCGGCAGGTCCGCCCGCAGCCCGGCGGCCAGCAGCCGGGCGGTGATGTCTGCCGCGCGTGCCACGCCCATGTAGATCACGAGCGTCAGGCCCGTGCGGGCCAGGGCCGCCCAGTCGGGTTCGCTGCGCCCCTCGCCGGGGTGCCCCGTCACGAGGATGACCCCCGGCGTCGCGCGCCGGTCGGTGACCGGGATGCCGACTGCCGCGGGGCCGGCGATGCCGCTGGTCAGGCCGGACACGACCTCCACGTGCAGCCCGGCGCCGCGCAGGGCATCCACCTCCTCGCCGCCGCGGCCGAAGACGAACGGGTCTCCGCCCTTCAGGCGCACCACGCGGTGGCCCGCGCGGGCCTCGCGGATCATCAGCGCATGGATGAAGTGCTGGTCCGTCGAGACACAGCCGCCACGCTTGCCCACGCGCAGCAGCCGCCCCTTTACCAGGGCGAGCACGCGTGGGTCGACGAGGTCGTCGGCCAGCACGACATCGGCCGCCTCGATGCGGCGCAGGGCGCGCACGGTCAGCAGCTCGGGGTCGCCAGGGCCGGCACCGACCAGGCTGACGGGATGCAGGTTCATGCGGGCACCTCTTCGGGCGTGGTGGCGACCAGGCGGCGCAGCGCAGGCAGGCAGGAGCCGCACTGCGTGCCGCATCGCTGCTCGGCCTGCAGCTGGGCCAGTCGGTCGCGGGGGCTGCCGCTGCAGTGCGACAAGGTCAGGCGGATGACGTCTTCGCGGACATCGAAGCAATTGCACACCTGCGGGCTGACCTTGGGCGCGTCTGTGGGGGGCGCGCTGGGCGACAGCAGCCAGCGTCCGGCTGCAGCGGCGGGGCGACGGCTGCGCCACAAGTCCAGCAGCCAGGCGCCCTCGTCGTGCGGGCCGATGCGCAGCAGGGCTTGCAGCGGGGCGGCCTGCCCGCCTTCGGGGGCCAGGCGCAGCAGCCGCAGCCGGCCGCGCCGGGCGTCGGTGTAGCGCAGCACCTCGGGCCGGTCCAGGCCAAGGGCCGTGACAAGGGCGCTCACCTGTTCGGGCGCCGGTGCCAGGGCCGAGGCCGCCTCGAAGCACCAGCCCACCAGGCCGTCAGGGCCGGGCTCGGGCAGGCAGTGGGCATACGCGAAATGAGGCATCAACGCGCGCAGCCGGCCGCGCAGTGACGCGCCCTGATCGGCCGCCACCCAGACGCAGGCGGTCAGTCGCCAGGGCAGGTCGGCCGGTTCGATGGCCACGGCGCTGAACTTCAGTTCGGGTTGCTTGGCGTCCGGGCAGAAGGTGCCCTGCGTCAAGGCATTGACGCCGTGTTGCGCACCGATGAACTCGTCACCCCAGTGCATCGGAATGTCGGCGCAGGCGGCCGCCAGGTTGCCGTCGAGCTGCAGCGGCAGCACGAGCTCGCCCCGGGCCGACCGCACCTGCACGAGGGCGCCATCCGCGAGCTGCAGCCGAGCGGCATCGTCGGGGTGCAGGCGCACCTGCGGGCGGCCCTGGTGGGCAAACAGCCGGGGCACGCTGCCGCTGCGGCTCATGCCGTGCCACTGGTCGCGCAGCCGCGAGGTGGTCAGCGAGAAGGGGTGCTGGGCGGTCGTGTCTTCTGCAGGCGGCTGGTAGGCGCGGGCGATGAAGCGCGCCCGGCCGTTGTCGGTGGCGAAGCGGCCCGAGGTGTAGAGCCGCGGCGTGGCGCCGCCGACATAGGGCCACTGCTGCGGACCGTCGCGGTCGAGCGTGGCCCAGCTCAGGCCGGTGATGTCGAGGTCGCGCCCCCGTGTGGCCTCGCGGTGCTCCAGCCAGAGCGCCTCCGACGTTTGTGCGGCCAGCCGCGGCGCGCGTCCCAGCCCGGCGTCGATCAGGGCGGCGATGTCGCGCACGATGCGCCAGTCGGCCCGCGCCAGGCCGGCCGGCGGCACGGCGGCGCGCACGCGGCTGATGCGGCGTTCGCTGTTGGTGACCGTGCCTTCCTTCTCGCCCCAGGTGGCGGCGGGCAGCAGGTAGTCGGCGTAGCGTGCGGTGGCGGTATGGGCGAAAGCTTCCTGCAGGATGACCAGCTCGCAGCGATCAAGCGCCGCGCGCACCAGGGCCTGGTCCGGCATGGACTGGGCGGGGTTGGTGCAGGCGATCCACAGCGCCTTGATCTCGCCGCGCGCGGCGGCCTTGAACATCTCGACCGCGGTGTGGCCGCGGCGGCCGGGCAGGTCGGTGGCGTCGACACCCCAGAGCTGGGCGATCTCCGCCCAGTCGTCCGCCCTTGCCGGGTCCCGGTGGCCGGGCAGCAGCGTGGCCATGCCGCCGCTCTCGCGACCGCCCATCGCATTGGGCTGGCCGGTCAGCGAGAAAGGCCCGGCTCCCGCGCGCCCGATCTGGCCGGTAGCCAGGTGCAGGTTGATCAGGGCGGTGTTCTTGGCGGTGCCACTGCTGCTCTGGTTCAGGCCCTGGCAGTAGAGGCTCAGCGAGGCAGGCGCGGTGGCAAACCATTCGGCGGCACGCCAGATGTCGGCTTCCGGCACGCCGCAAACCTGGGCCGCCCGCGCCGGCATCCAGTCGTGGACCAGCGTCTTCACGGCTTCGAAGCCTTCGGTATGGCCCTCGATGAAGCCCGGTGCCGTCCAGCCGCGGCGGATGATGGCGTGCAGCAGGCCGTGGCACAGGGCCACGTCGGTGCCCGGGCGGATCTGCAGGTGCAAGTCCGCCAGCTCGGCGGTCTCGGTGCGGCGCGGGTCGATGACGATCAGCCGGTGCCCCGGCCGTTGGGCGCGTGCCGCTTCCAGCCGGCGGAACAGGATGGGATGCGCCCAGGCCGGGTTGGCACCGCTGACGAGCACGCAGTCGGCCTGCTCGATGTCTTCATAGCTGCAGGGCGGCGCATCCGCGCCGAGCGACTGCTTGTAGCCCACCACGGCCGAGCTCATGCACAGCCGCGAGTTGGAGTCGATGTGCGGCGTGTTGATCACCGCGCGGGCCAGCTTGTTGAAGGCGTGGTAATCCTCGGTCAGCAACTGGCCGGAGATGTACAGGCCAATCGCCTGCGGGCCGTGGGTGGCGCGGATGGCCAGCAGCCGCTCGGCGATCTCGCGGTTGGCGTCGTCCCAGGTCAGCGCTTGCGGCGCGGCGCCGCGCGAGGCCCGCTTGAGCGGCTGGCGCAGGCGCTGGTGCTGCAGCACCACCGGCGTGGCCGTGAGGTGCAGCTGGGTGCCTTTGGTGCACAGCCGGCCGAAGTTGGCCGGGTGGTCGGGGTCGCCGCGCACCCCGGTGATCTGCTGGCCGTCGTGCTCGATGACGACCCCGCAGCCGACGCCGCAGTAGGGGCAGGTGGACCGGGTCTCGCTCATGGGCTTGTCCGGGGCCCGGTCGCTGGAAGCGCAGGGCGGAGCGTCGAGGCGATGGCGGTCCATGCGAGGTCAGGTGATGCGTGAACAGTGCTCGGCGACCGTGTCCATCACCGCGAGCAGGCGCTCACTGGCGTTGAACACGGGGGCCGGCTGGCCGGCGCCCGCCGCGTCGCGCAGGGGCGTCCAGGCCGCGTCGGCCGTGGCCAGGAAGGGGCGCAGGGCCGAGCCGCCGGCCTCGCGCAGGGTTTGCTGGCCGGCTTCGAATTCGTAGATGGCGCTCTGGCGCTCGCGCCGGGTGGCTGCGGCGTCGGCATTGGCCAGGCCGAGCAGGGCGATGCGTTGCGACAGCAGGCGCTGGCGGGCTGCCAGCCGAGCCTGCCAGGGCAGGCCGGCGCGGCTGCCGCTGGCCAGCTGGGCCAGGGTCAGCATCTCGTTGGCCGTGGCCAGCAGGGCGCGGTGGCTGTCGGCATCGGGCCGGCCGGCCAGCAGGGTCTGGTAGTCCTCGTAGCGGCGGGCGAGGGCGCGCAGGCCGCCGGCCTGCTCGGGGCTGTCCACCGCGCGGCCGAGTTGCACCAACTGCTGCTGGAAGGCGAGCTGGCTGTCCTGCAGCACCTGGCGCGCTGTGGGCGCCAGGCGGTTGTCGGCGGTGCACAGCCAGGCCTTGCCCATGCGCTGGCTCAGTGCACCAAGGCTGGGCGTGGTGCACGCGGCCGGCGCTTGGCAGTGGCCGGCGAGGGGCAGGGCGGCAAGGGTGGCGGACAACAGCACATGGCGACGCGAGGACTGCATTCGGGCGCTCCAGGAGGACAGCTCAGAGGTTGAACGGGCCGAGCCTGCGCAGATCACGCCCCGCGCCGGCTCGAAGTCGGCCCCTGATCCCCCGTCGATGCCGTGGCGGGACGCCCGTGATGCCCGCTGCACCTGGCGTCCGGCCCCGTCATCGGGCAGCTGGTGCTGCCAGGGATCGAGTCCGACTTGAGCCTTGCTATGCACGGTTCGTTCCAGGTTTCGGCGCCGGCGCTCGGCGCTGTGCAAAAACCTGCGGCTCATGGCTGCGCCAGGCCGGCAGCCGCCTCGCCGAACATCAGTTGGTCGCGGATGTCGGCGATCGTGCGGCCCTCGCGCAGCAGCTGGAAGTACCAGCTGCCGTCCACGGTGTCGCCGTACAGGCAGGCGCCCACCAGCCGGTCGCCCTGGATGACGAGCTTCTTGTAGACGCCCGTGTGCGGGTCGCTGAGCGTGATCTCTTCGGTGCCCGGCCCGCCGCTGAAGTTGCCGGCGCTGAAGAGATCGATCCCGGTGACCTTCAGCTTGGTGCTGACCGACGAGCCGAGATAGCGGCCGATGCCCATCTGCGCCAGGTGGGTGGCGCAGACCTTGCCCTGCTCGAACAGCGGCGCCACCAGCCCGTAGGCGATGCCGCGGTGGGCGGCGCACTCGCCGACGGCATAGATGCGCGGGTCGGTCACTGACTGCAGCGTGTCGGTCACGACGATGCCGCGGTTGCACAGCAGACCGGCTGCCTCGGCCAGGGCGGTGTTGGGTCGCACGCCCGCCGCCACGACGACGAGGTCCGCGGGCAGCTCGACCGGGCGGCCTGCGCTGTCGCTCAACTGCACCGCGCGCACGCGACCCGCCGAGGGGCCGTCTTCATGGCCGAGCAAGGCCTGGGTCCGGGCGCCGAGCACGAACTGCAGGCCCCGCTCGGCGAGCGACTGGCGCAGCAGCGCGCTCGCCGAGCGGTCCAGCTGGCGTTCCAGCAGCGTGTCGGACAGGTGCACCACCGTGACCTGCATGCCGCGCTGCATCAGGCCGTTGGCCGCTTCCAGCCCCAGCAGGCCGCCGCCGATCACCACCGCGTGCCGGTAGCGGGCGGCGGCGTCGATCATGGCCTGGGTGTCGGCAATGTCGCGGTAGGCCAGCACGCCGGCCAGGTCCTTGCCGGGCACCGGCGGGACGAAGGGCATGGAGCCGGTAGCGATCAGCAGGCGGTCGTAGGGCGCGGTGGTGCCGTCAGCCGCCACCACCTGGCGGCGCACGCGGTCGATGCGGGTCACGGGGCGGCCCAGATGCAGTGTGATGCCGTGCGCGTCGTACCACGACAGCGGATTCAGGATGATCTCGTCCATCGTCTGCTCGCCCGCCAGCACCGGCGACAGCAGGATGCGGTTGTAGTTCGGGTGAGGCTCGGCGCCGAACACGGTGACGTCGTACAGCTCGGGGGCGAGCTTGAGCATCTCTTCCAGCGTACGAACGCCGGCCATGCCGTTGCCCACCATCACGAGCTTCAACTTCTTCATGCGTCACTCCTGGTCCGGTGCTTGCATCGCAAGCGATGTGCCAGCGATGAGGCTGGCCTCCAGACCGGTTGCGACGCAAAAAAGCGCCTGCAACGCCCCACGCCGAAGCGCTTTCAGGCCCGGTGCGGGTGCGCTCGCCCCAAAAAGGCGCGCTGCATGACGCCCGAAGTCATGCAGCGCCGGGCTGGCGGGTGTTGACTGGATACTTGGCCGCATGCCTGACTCCGCCTCGCCCCGCGCTGCTCCCGACCCCTGGCTGCTGCTGTGCTGCCCGACGCTGCCGCCGCAGGCGCAGGCGCTGTCTGCCGCGGGCTGGACATTGAGGCCGGCAGAGGCGCTGACGGGTGCTGGCGCTGCGGCGGCGTCCGCGCTGCTGTACTGCCCGACCGTGCAGGATCTGGCGGCCTGGTGTGAGGCTTCCACGCCCTTCGCCAGCCCGGTGCTGCTGCTGTCGCCGGCGCCTACGGCCAGCCAGCGTGCGGCCCTGACGGCGCGCGGCGTGATGCAGTGGCTGCCCGCCGACGTGCCGGCGGCGCTGCTGGTCGAGGTCTTGCCGTGGCTGAGCGGTGTGGCGAGCCGCCTGGCCACGCGCGAGCAGGCGGTGCAGGCGCAACTGGAGGAGCGCAAATGGACCGAGCGGGCCAAGGGTCTGCTGATGCAGGCGCGCGGCATCGACGAGGCCGCGGCCTTCGCGCTGCTGCGCAGCACGGCCATGCAGACCCAGTCCAAGCTGCCCGACGTGGCGCGTGGCGTGGTGCATACCGCCGAGCTGGCCGAGGCCCTGGAGCGCGCCGGTGCCCAGCGCATGCTGGCCCAGCGCCTGGTCAAGCTGCAGGCGCTGCGCCTGTGGCCGCGCCTGACGCCGCCGGAGCGTCGCGAGGCCCAGACGCAGCTGGACGCCTCCGTCGACCGCGTGCGCGGCAACCTCGCTCGCCTCGGGGAACTGCTGCGTCAGGACCTCGCCGCCGAGCTGGCGGCGGTGTCGGTCGCCTGGGCCCAACTGGAAAGCGGGCTCGCCAGCCGCAGCCCCGACCTGGCGCGCAGCGACGCGGCCGCGCAGGCCTTGCTGGAGAGCAGCGAGGCCCTGGTCGCCCGGCTGTCGGAGCGCGCCGGCACGCGGCCGGTCGGCCTGCTGGCCCAGGTCACGCGGCTGCGGCTGCTGAGCCAGCGGCTGGCCAAGGAGGGGCTGCTGGCCCAGGTGGTGCCCGGCCACGACACCGCTGGCCTTGCAGCGGGCCTGGACGAGTTCATCAAGGCCTACGACGCGGTGCGCAGCACGCCGCTCGCGAGCCCCGCGCTGCAGCCGGCCTTTGCGGCGGTGGACGAGGCCTGGCTCGTGCTGCTGCGGGGCCTGCGGGCCGAGCCGGGCGAGGCGGTGCAGCGCATGCACCAGGGCAGCGAGCGGCTGCTGCAGGCGCTGGACGACCTGATCCGGGCGCTGCAGGGGTCGCTGCAGCTGATCCTGGGCTGAACTTGTCAGGGCCGACACAAACTCGGCAACGGCGTGATACATCGCCCCGCTGCAATGGCGCCATCCCTTCAAGGAGCGCACCATGCACACCCATGATCACGACCACGGCTTGGCTCACGACCTCGAACGCCTGATGCAGCAGGCCGGCACCCGCCGCGGCGCGCTGCGCTGGCTGTTGGGCGGCGCCGGCGGGCTCGCCGGGCTGGCCGGCCTCACCCTGGCCGGCTGCGGTGGCGGCGGCGACGCCGGCAGCACCAGCAGCAGTTCGTCCAGCACCAGCTGGGGCAGTTCGGGCAGCAGCACCAGCGGCACCACGTCCAGCAGCTGCTCGGTCATTCCCGAGGAAACGGCAGGCCCCTATCCGGGCGACGGGTC
>JAIPCJ010000192.1 GCA_021738245.1 Methylotenera sp.
CGTTTCCGGGCGCTGGCCTGGCTGGCGCTGGCCGGCGCCCTGGCCAGCCTGGGGGCGCCGTTCGTGGCGCCTGCTGCGGTGGCCACCGCCCTGCCGGCTGGCCTGGGCGTGACGCAGGCCGGCGCCTGGATGGCAGTGCTGGTGCAGCTGCTGGGCACCACCATCGCCGCCTTCTCTTCGCGCTACCTGGAGGGCGAGCCCGGCCAGCCGCGCTATGTGGCTGCCCTGGGCGGCGTGCTGGCCGCAGTGCACCTGCTGCTGCTGGCCGACCACTGGCTGGTGCTGATCGCCGCCTGGGCGGCCGTGGGCCTGGCCCTGCAGCATCTGCTGTGCTTCTACACCGACCGGCCCTTCGCCCTGCTGGCCGCGCACAAGAAGCGCGTGGCCGACCGCCTCGCCGACCTGCTGCTGCTGGCCGCCGCGGGCCTGGCGTGGCATCAGGTGGGCTCGGGTTCGCTCTCCGCCCTGTGGCAGATCGTGGCCGCCGGCCCGGCGGCCTGGCCGCTGCAGCTGAGCGCCGTCTGCCTGGCGCTGGCGGTGGTGCTGCGCACCGCGCTGCTGCCGGTGCATGGCTGGCTCATTCAGGTGATGGAGGCGCCCACGCCCGTGTCGGCCCTGCTGCATGCGGGCGTCATCAACCTGGGCGGCTTCGTGCTCATCCGCTTCGCCCCGCTGCTGGAGGCCGCGCCGGTGGCCCGCTGGCTGCTGGTGCTGGCCGGCTTGCTCACCGCCGTGCTGGCCGGGCTGGTGATGCTCACGCGCATCAGCATCAAGGTGAGGCTGGCGTGGTCGACGGTGGCGCAGATGGGCTTCATGGTGATGGAGTGCGGCCTGGGTCTCTACACCCTGGCGCTGCTGCACCTGGTGGGCCATTCGCTCTACAAGGCGCATGCCTTCCTGGCGGCCTCGGGTGCGGTGGAGGACACCCGGCTGCGCCTGATGCGCGGCAGCGTGGCCCCGTCGCTGGCCAGCGTCGTCGTGGCGCCGCTCATGGCGGGCGCGGTCCTTTGGGCGGTGCTGGGCGCCGCGGTGCTGGCGCTGCCCGGCGTCGGCTGGCCCGTGTGGTGGACGGCGCTGCTGGCCCTGGCCTGGGCGCCGTTGCTCTGGCAGCCGGCGCAGCGCCATCCCGATGCCCCGAAGGCGTGGCAGGGCGCGCTGAGCGGCGCGGCCATGGTGGCCGGCCTGGTGCTGGCGGCCTGCGTGGGCCATGCCCTGCCGTTTGGCGTGAGCGATGCGCCGCTGGCCGCCGCCGGCTGGGTCGCGCTCGCGGGCATGGCCCTGCTCTACCTGAGCCTCACGTTGATGCAGACGCGCCCCGACCTGCTCTCGGGCTGGCGCCGCTGGAGCTACGCGGGCTTTTATGCCGATGAATTCGTGACCCGGGCCGCCCTGCGCCTGTGGCCGGCGCGCTGGACCCCCGCGGCCGCGCCATGACCTGAACCGAGGAGATGCCCATGGACACGCTGACCCACACCCGCGCCGCGCAGGCCACCACGCCGCGTTCCCACGGCCCCGTGCTGGAGGCCGAGGCCGACTTCAACGCCCGCGTCGAAGCTGCGTGCGCCCAGGCCTGCCGCGCCATCGCGCCGGCCTGGCCGCTGGACCGCGCCATCGCCGTCAACCCGCACTGGGAGCGCATCGGTCGCCCGGTGCGCGAGGTGGCGGCGCGCATGGCGGCGCTGGGCGGCATCGCGGTGTTCCCGTCGCGCGAACACCTGCAGCAGGCCTGGGCCGCCGGTCGCATCCAGCCGGCCGATTTGCAGGACGCGCTGACGCGCCAGTCCAGCGGCCTGAGCGTGCCTGAAGCGCTTGCCGCGCTGGCACAGCCCCTGGCGGTGCCGCGCCTGCCGCTGCTGATCGACGTGCTCGACGACGACCCCCAAGGCCGCGCGCGGCTGTCGTGGCGCCAGGCCGTCACGCACCAGGTGAGCCAGGTCTGCGCCGCCTACTTCGACCACCACCAGGCCGACTGGCAGCCCGAGCGCGCCGGCAGCCTCTATGCCTTCTGGCGCGACACCGTGGCGCACGACCACGGCATCGGCGTGCTGATGGGCCTGCCCGACCTGGCGCGCGGCCTGGCCGCCCTGCCCGCCACCCGCGAAGACGCGGAGCGCTGGGTGTTGCGCCGCCTGGGCCTGCCGGCCGAGGCCTGGGCCGACTACCTGGAGGCGGTGCTGCTCACGGTCAACGGTTGGGCGTCGTGGTGTGCCTACCTGGGCTGGGAGGCGCGCCAACAGGGCCGCGGCGACGCGCATCTGCGCGACCTGCTGGCCATCCGCCTGGCCTGGGGCGCGCTGCTGCTGGAGTGCCGCGATGACCAGGCCGCCCAGCGCGCCTTCGCGGCGTTGCAGGTCGAGTGGGAATGCGCCGGCGAGCGGCTGCAGCAGGCCGAGGCGGCCCTGCAGGTGGATGAACTCTGGCAGATCGCCTACGAGGCCGGCTACCAACGCGACCTGGCCCGTCGGCTGCAGGCCGTGGCCCCACTGCCGGCCGACCGGGCCGTGCCTGTGGAGGTGCAGGCCGCCTTCTGCATCGACGTGCGCAGCGAGCCGCTGCGCCGCGCGCTGGAGGCCGCATGGCCCGGCGTGCAGACGGTGGGCTTTGCCGGCTTCTTCGGCCTGCCGGTGGCCTACACGCCGCTGGCCACCGAGGCGCGCCGCCCGCAGCTGCCCGGCCTGCTGGCCCCGGCGCTGGAGGTGACCGAGCAGATCGCGCCGACCGTGGCCGACTTCGGCGCCGCCGGTGCACGGTTGCAGGCGCCGGCCCGCCAGCAGCGGCTGCAGCAGTTCGCCCGCACCGAGCGCTGGGGCGCCGGCAGCCGCTGGCCGAACGCGGCCTTCTCGTCGGTCGAGGCGGTGGGGGCGGGCTATCTCGGCCGGCTGACCCAGTGGCTGCGCCCCTCGGCTGCGGCGCGCCGCTCGCTCGATGGCGAAGGCCTGTCGCCCCGCTACCGCCCGGTCTGCCGGCCGGTGCTCGCGGGCCTGGACATCAACGCCAAGGTCGACCTCGCCGCCCGCGTGCTGCACGCGATGGGCGTGGACCGGGGCCTGGCGCCGCTGGTGGTGCTGGTGGGCCACGGCAGCCAGAGTGCCAACAACGCCCAGGCCGCCGCGCTGGACTGCGGCGCCTGCTGCGGCCAGACCGGCGAGGTGAATGCCCGCGCGCTGGCGCGGCTGCTGAACGAGACCGAGGTGCAGGCCGGCCTGCGCGCCCGCGGCCTGGCCGTGCCGGGTGACGTGGCCTTCGTCGCGGCCCTGCACAACACCACCACCGACGAGATCGAGGCCTTCGACCTCGACCTGCTGCCCGCCTGGGGCCAGGCCCGTTGGGCGCGCCTGGCCACCGCCTGGGCGCAGGCCGGCGACCAGGTGCGCCGCGAACGCGCGCCCACGCTGGGCCTGGACCCGCGCACACCGCATGCGAGCCTGCTCGACCAGCTCCGCCGCCGCGCCAATGACGGCGCGCAGACCCGCCCCGAGTGGGGCCTGACCGGCAATGCCGCCTTCCTGATCGCGCCACGCGCGCGCAGCCAGGGCACGGTGCTCGACGGCCGCGTCTTCCTGCACGACTACGACGCCGCCAACGACGCCGACGGCAGCGTGCTGGAGCTGCTGATGACCGCGCCGATGCTGGTCACGCACTGGATCAACTGGCAGTACCACGCCTCCACCTGCGACCCGCAGCGCCTGGGCAGCGGCAACAAGCTGCTGCACAACGTGGTGGGCGGGCGCATTGGCGTGTTCGAGGGCAATGGCGGCGACCTGCGCATCGGCCTGGCGCGCCAGTCCCTGCATGACGGCGAGCAGTGGCGCCACGAGCCGCTGCGGCTCACCACCGTCATCGACGCGCCCGCCGAAGCCATTGAGCGGGTGATCGCGGCGCATGCGGTGGTCGCCCAGCTGTTGCACAACGACTGGCTGCACCTGTGGCGCTTTGCCGAGGGCGGCGGTTTCGAGCGTTATGTGCGCGGGCGCTGGGAGGCGATGGCCGCCTGAACTCGCCGGCCCCGCCTGAAGCAGGCACCATAGCGGCCATGGACACCCTGCAAGCCCTCGAACAGCGCATCACCGACTTGGAGATCAAGGCCAGCTTCGCCGAAGACACGGTGGAGCAGCTCAACCAGGTCGTCGTGCGCCAGCAAGCGCAGATCGACCGGCTCGTGAAGGAGCTCGTCGAGCTGCGCAACCAGGCGGCCGCGGCGGCCGAGCCGGGCGGCTTTCGCAGCCTGCGCGACGAGCTGCCGCCGCACTACTGAGCGCTCAGGGTTCGCCCACCCAGTAGTCCACACCCGCGTCCTGCGGCACCAGCATCCGCAGGCCCGGGCCATAGCAGCCGACCTTGCCCGAGTCGGGGTAGACGCAGATCTCCGGCGTCTTGTTCGTGCTGACGGACAGGTAGTGCAGCGGTGCGTCGGAGGTGTTCAGCAGATGGTGCGGGTACTCGGGCCCGGCCGGGATGGTGATGACGTCGCCCGCCCGTACGGGCACGAGCTCGCCCGCCACGCGCAGCGTGCCCTCGCCCTGCAGCACGATGAACATCTCTTCCTCGGCGAAGTGGTAGTGGTAGGGGCAGCTCTGCGCGCCCGGTGCCACCACGTCGATGCGGGCGCCGAGCTGCTGGGCGGCGGTGCCCTGGGTGAGCGATGCACCCTCGGTGTCGTAGCGCGGCGCGCGCACGAAAGGCTCGCGCGGGGCGTCGTGGAAGTTGCGGATCAGCAGTTGGCGCAGTTCAGTGGGGGACGGCATGAGGGCTCCGTGAGGCTCCTGGGACAATGGCGGTTGAATGAATCCGCCCGTGCATCTTCCAAGCCCCACCGACGACCTGCAATCCGCCGCGCACCAGGTCCTGTCAGCAGTCTTCGGCTACACCGCCTTCCGTGGCCAGCAGGCCGACATCGTCGAGCAGGTCGCTGCCGGGGGCGACGCGCTGGTGCTCATGCCCACGGGCGGCGGCAAGAGCCTGTGCTACCAGGTGCCCGCCATCCTGCGCCACACGCGCGGCCAGGGCGTGGCGGTGGTGGTGAGCCCGCTGATCGCGCTGATGCACGACCAGGTCGGCGCGCTGGAAGAAGCCGGCGTGCATGCCGCCTTCCTCAATTCGAGCCAGACCGGCGAGGAGGCCACCCGCATCGAGCGCGAGATGATGAGCGGGCGGCTCACGCTGCTGTACGCCGCGCCTGAACGCCTGACCACGCCGCGCTTCCTGGCCCAGCTTGCCAGCCTGCATGAACGCGGGCTGCTGAGCATGTTCGCCATCGACGAGGCGCACTGCGTCAGCCAATGGGGGCACGACTTCCGCTCGGAGTATTTGCAGCTGAGCCTGCTGCACGAGCGCTTCCCCGACGTGCCGCGCATCGCGCTCACCGCTACGGCCGACGACCTCACGCGGGCCGACATCATCGAGCGGCTGCAGCTGCAGGATGCGCGCGTCTTCATCAGCAGCTTCGACCGGCCCAACATCCGCTACCTCATCGTCGAGAAGAACGGCTCGCCGCGCGAGCAGCTGCTGCGCTTCATCCGCGACGACCACGAAGGCGAGGCCGGCGTCGTCTACTGCCAGAGCCGCAAGAAGGTCGAGGAGACGGCCGAGTTCCTGCAGGCCGAGGGCCTGAATGCCCTGCCTTATCACGCCGGCCTGGACGCCGACGTGCGCCGCCGCCACCAGGACCGCTTCCTGCGCGAGGACGGCCTCATCATGGTGGCGACCATCGCCTTCGGCATGGGCATCGACAAGCCCGATGTGCGCTTCGTCGCCCACCTGGACCTGCCCAAGAACATCGAGGCCTACTACCAGGAGACCGGCCGTGCCGGCCGCGATGGCGCCCCCGCCGAGGCCTGGATGACCTACGGCCTGGCCGACGTGGTCAACCAGCGTCGCATGATCGACGAAAGCCCTGCCGGCGAGACCTTCAAGCAGGGCCAGCGCGGCAAGCTCGACGCCTTGCTGGCCCTGGCCGAGGCGACCGACTGCCGCCGGGTGCGGCTGCTGGCCTACTTTGGCGAGGCCAGCCAGCCCTGCGGAAATTGCGACAACTGCCTGAACCCGCCGGCCACGTGGGACGCGACGGAGGCGGCGCGCAAGCTGCTGTCCTGCATCTACCGCTTTCACCAGCGCGGCGAGCGCTTCGGCGCCGGCCACCTGATCGACGTGCTGCGCGGCAAGGTGACCGACAAGACGAAGCAGTACGGCCACGACAGCCTGTCCACCTGGGGCGTGGGGGCCGACCTGTCAGAGCAGCAGTGGCGCGCGGTGCTGCGCCAGCTGATCGCGCTGGGCCACGTGGCGGCCGAGGGTGAGTTCAGCACGCTGGCGCTGCAGGACAGCGCGCGGGCGGTGCTCAAGGGCGAGGTGGAGGTGCGGCTGCGCGAGGCCGAAGAGAAAAAGCCGCGCGGCAAGACCACCCGTGGCGGCGCGCGGCCCAAGGCGGACCCGGCGCTGGGCCTGGACGCCGAGGGTCTGGAGCGCTTCGAGGCCCTCAAGGCCTGGCGCTCCGAGGTGGCCAAGGAACACGGCCTGCCGGCCTATGTGATCTTCCAGAACACCACGCTCGCCGAGATGGCCCGCGTGATGCCGGGCGATCTCGACGAACTCGGCGAGATCAGCGGTGTGGGGGCGAAGAAGCTCGAGGCCTACGGCCGCGAGATCCTTCGCGTGCTGGGGCGTTAGCAGACCTGCGGCGCCACGCAGGCGCTGGCCACCTGGGTGCCGTCGCCGGCCTGGTTGCGGCGGCCTTCGATGACGACGCGGGGCAGCTGGGCCACGGTCGGGTCCGGGGTGCGCACGCCGCTGACCACGACTCGCTCCAGCTTCACGACCTCGGGCGCCTCCGCCGGGACGGTGATCGTCATCCAGGCGGCGCCGGTCAGGGCGATCATCGCGACCAGGGCGGCGGCGCTGACGGCTTGCAGGCGGGCGGTACGGGCGGTGGTGGTGCTGATGCGGTTCATGGTGCTTTCCTCTCTTTGTCTGTGTCGCCAGTGTCTGGAAGAGAGGCGCCCGGAGCTAAGGGTTTGCGATAGGTCGCCGGTTTTGCCGGATGAATTGCGGCTGGCCGCGATCAGCCGGACCCTCGTCAATCTTGAGGGCCGTCCCTGACGCCACCGTCACGCGGTGCCGGGATACTCATCCCCTTTTCTGGGGAGGCGAGCATGGCGCGCGGCAACGACGTTCAACTCGGCGGCATCACGGACCTGGTGCTGCTGGCCGACATCAAGCCGGGGTTCGTGGACGCACTGGAGGTGGTGACCCACGTCGACCGCCTGCGCAAGGTGCTGCGTACGCTCAACGGCCTGCGCCTGGGTTCGCGCGAGAGCAGCGCGCCAGCCTCGCCCTACACCGACATCGTCGCCCGCTGGCGCATCGTGCACTCGTTCCGCTGGGCCGTGGTGGACGGCAAGAACGGCGCGCCCGACCGGCTGCTGCTGTGCGTCAACTTCGACGGCGGCTGGGAGCCTTACATGCGGGTCATCTGGGACCAGCTCGGCTCCACGCTGGACCTGATGCTCTGCCACACCGAGGGCTACCAGCTCTCCAACCGTTGCAGCTTCGAGACCTACTCGCGCTGGGTGCGCGAGCACGAGATCTCGGCGGACTTCCTGTTCATTGAGTCCGGCCGCACCGTGGCCGACGCCGAGTACCTGGCGCTGCTGGAAGCCAGCCAGCGCGGCCAGGCCGACGAACTCAAGGCCGACCGCCTGCGCGCGCCGTCCTCCGGCCAGGTGCGACCGCTGCCGGGCCCTGACCAGCCCGCCGAGCGCTTTGCCATGGCTGCCCGCGGTCTGGTACCGCTGGCCGGGTTGTTCACGCTGCAGCGCTTCTTCCGCCCCGGCGCGCCTGACGGCGGCTGCCTGCTGCGCGCCACGCAGGACGTGTTGTTCGAGCTCGCCGAGCTCGACACGCGCGTCCAGTTTCCCTTCCCCGCGCCGGGCAAGCCGCCGGAGCAGCTCACGCCGGGAGAGCGCCTGCGCCTGCGGCACCACGAGATGCTGGCCTGGTTCGAGACCGCCTTGCCGCCGGTCGCCACGCCGGCGGCCCGCCTCACGCTGGACCGCCGGCAGCTGCAGGCCGGCATGCTGACCAAGCTGCCCACCAACCGTGGCGCGCTGCTGCTGATGCGCATCGAGCAGCCGGCCCGCGCGCTGGCCTGGCTGGCCACCGCGCCGGTCGAGGCCGAAGGCGACTCGGCCGGCCCGGGCGGCGTGTGGCGTCAACTGGCGTTGACGCTGGCCGGCCTGAAGGCGCTCGGCATCCCTGAGGCACGGCTGGCGCGCTTCCCGCAGGCGTTCAAGGAGGGCATGGCCGCCCGCGCCGGCCTGCTGGGCGATGTGCGCCACAACCACCCGACGCACTGGGCGCTGGCGCCGCACGTCAACCGCCGTGACCGCTTCGACCCCGCAGGCGCGCATCTGCTGGTGCAGGTGCGCTTTCACAACCCGGCTGGCGGCGAGGCCGTGACGGATGACGACCGTGCCCGCATCGACGCCGCCGCCCAGGCCCTCACCGAGGGCACGGGCCTGGCGCTGATGGCCATCGAGCCCATGCGCAGCAACGGCGGCGACAAGGAGAACTTCGGCTTCAAGGACGGCATCAGCCAGCCCACGCTCGACAAGGTCGAGCACACCTATTGGGACGACCAGGTGCCCCCGGGCGAAATCGTGCAGGGCTTCTCGACCCTGCGCGACAAGGGCTGGCCCGTGCCCGAGCAGGCCGATGCGCTGCTGGACCACGGCAGCCTCCTCGCCGTGCGCAAGCTGCGCCAGTACACCGGCCGGCTGCACGACCGCATCCAGCGCGAAGCCAAGCGCACCCAGCTGCCGGCCGATCTGCTGATGGCCAAGCTCATGGGCCGCCGCCTGGATGGCCGGGCCCTGGCCGACGAATCCACCGACGGCAACGACTTCAACTACGAGCGCGACAAGCGCGGCTCGATGTGCCCCTTCCACGCGCACATCCGCCGCGCCAACCCGCGCGACCAGGCCAAAGACTCCGCGCTCACGCAGCACATGCCCCGCATCCTGCGCCGCGGCATGAGCTACGGCCCGCCGCCGGACCGCCTCAACCCCAACGACAAGGAAGACCGCGGCCTGGTCTTCATGGCCTACAACGCCCACCTGGCCGAGCAGTTCGAGGTGGTGCAGCGCTGGATGGCGGGCGCCAACGCCAGCGGTGGCTACTCCGCGCAGAGCGACCCGCTGCTGGGCGTGGTGGATCCGAGCCAGGGCAAGCGGCTCTACCCCTTCGAGCACGCCGGCAAGCCGTATGAGATCGACCTCGGCGACGAGCCCTTCGTCACGCTGCAGTGGGGCGCCTACTTCTTCGTGCCGTCGATCGCCGCGCTCAAGGCCCTGCCGGGGCTGGCCGAGCTGCCGCTGCCCCTGCCGCCGGCCACGCCGGCTCCGCTGCGCACGCCCGACCTGCAAGACTTCACCGCCTGCCAGCGCTGGCTGGAAGACACC
>JAIPCJ010000193.1 GCA_021738245.1 Methylotenera sp.
TCCCAAGCCCTGATCGCCGGCGCCGGCACCGCGGCGCAGGGCTGGCCCGGCAGGTCGCGGGGGATCTCCAGATAGACCGGGCGCGAGCGCGCCAGCGCGGTGTCGAGCACGCGGGCGATGGCCTGCGGCGCACGCTCCAGGTCGTCGAGGCGCGCGCGGTCGGCGGTGATCTCCTCGTACAGCCGCCATTGCGAATCCAGCTGCTTGACCTGGTGGTGCAGCAGCAGGCCGCTGACCGCCTCGTGCGCGGCCGGCGCTCCCGAGAGCACGACCAGGGGCACCCGCTCCGCGTAGGCGCCGGCCACGGCGTTGACGAGATTCAGCGCGCCGGCGCCGTAGGTGACGGCGGCCACGCCCAGCGCGCCGCGCACGCGCGCCGTGGCGTCGGCCGCAAAGCCCACGCCGGGCTCGTGCGCCAGCGTCAGGATGGGCAGGCGGCCGTCGCGTTCGATCTCGCGGAACAGCGGCAGCGCGAAGTCGCCGGGGATGCCGAAGATCTCGCGCGCGCCGCGCGCCAGCAGCGCGTCAACGAGGCGCTGCGCGAGGGTGGGATGGGACATGGGGAGCAACCTTCCGCGGGCCGCGCAGCGCGAGGCCCAGCTTCAAAAGCAGAAAGAGCGCGATGGCCGCGACCGAGCCCAGACCCGCGACGCGGCGCAGCGCGAAGTCATCGAGCAGCAGGGCCGCGTAGCGCATCAGCAAGCCGACGTGCAGCAGCGCCAGTGGCACATAGAGCAGCGCGCTGAAGCCCAGGCGGATGCGCAGCAGCGCCGGCGCGATCAAGGGCGCATGGCCGAAGACCATGGAGAACACGAAGCCCAGGCCGAGCGCGTGCAGCGCGGCGTCGTAGCTGGCCTGACCCGGCTGCAGGCCGAAGCCCAGCAGCAGCGCGCCGGCGATGGCCAGCTGCACATAGCCGGCGAGCAGCGAGGCGGCGACGAAGCGCGTCAGGCCCTGGAGCCGCAGCGTGCGCCGCGCGATATCCCATCGCGCCAGCCAGGCGGCCAGACCGAGCAGGGCCGCACCGAACAGCCGCGCGTCCCAGGGCTCGGGCAGGGCCAGCGCAGCGAGCAAGGCCAGCAAGACGGCAGCGAACGGCAGCGGCGCCTTCGCTGGCCGCGGCGCATAGCGCGACAGCTCCAGGCGCTCGCCGGCGATGGTCAGCACCAGGAAGCCGAACAGCGGCAGCAGCGTTTGCTGGAAGGGCGCGCCCACGGCCAGCAGCAGATGGCCGAGCAGGCCGCAGAAGGCGCCCAGCACCAGCACCCCCATGAAGGCCTCGGCCTGCTTGCGCGCCGCCGCCAGGGTGGCGAGCAGCAGCACGGCGCTGCCGAGCGCATAGCCGGCGAAGCCGGCGGCGGCCTCGCCGCTCAACAAGGCCAGGGTGCCGGCACCGGCGAACAGTGGCGCGCCATAGGCCCAGGCGCGACCGATGGCGACCGCACGCTCCAGGCCGATAACGACGCCGAACAGACCGCCAAGCATCAGCGGGCCATGCCAGGCCGTCGCCGCGGGCAGCGGCAAGGCCCAGCCGATGCGCGCCAGGCCACCGGCCAGGCCGCTGGCCAGCGCGGCCATGCCCAGCAGCAGCAACAGGAAACGCGGCCAGGTCGGCGAGGTTCTGCTCATGCGCCCTGCTCCCAGCCCAGTTGCTCACGCGCCGAGGCGCTCAAGCGCGCCGGCGTCCAGGGCGGCGCGAACACCAGCTCCAGCTCCAGTTGCTGCGGCGGCGGCAGCAGCGCCTCCAGCGCCTCCTCGACCTCGCCGAGTAGCATCTCGGCCATCGGGCAGGCGGCGCTGGTCAGGGTCATGCGCACATAAAGCCCTTCAGGCCGCTCCTGCAGCGCCTCGATCAGGCCGAGGTCAACGAGGTTGACGCCAAGCTCGGGGTCGACGATCTCGCGCAAGGCCTCGCGGGCCTGGGCGACAAGCGGGGTCCTGTCGCTCATGCCGGGAGCAAGAGGGCGTGATTGTCGGGGACCATGGCCTGTGGCCAGGCCAGCATCTGCGCGCCGCCGGCCTGCCAGCGCGCAAGGCCCCGACCGGCGACGAGCAGCACCGCGCGCTCGCCCTCGTGCCAGCCGTCCTGCAGCGCACAAGGCTCGGTGAGTTCGGAGATGCGCGCCCAGCGCTCCGGTTGTGCCGGCTGCCAGAGCAGGCCCAGGCCGGCCTTCTGCGCGCTGAGCACAAAGCCGCCGCCGGGCGCGGCGCAGATGTCGCCTGCATAGCCGAGGCCAGGTCCGCCGGTGACGGGCAGCCTGAGCCGCTCGCCGTCGAACAGCGCGAGCAGGGGCGCATCCTCGCGGCTCCCGGCCTGCGGGTGTTCGGCCTGCAGCGCGATGCCGAGCTGCAGGCCATCATGCGACCAGGCGAGATGGCGCAGGCTGATGTCGGGGTCCGCCAGGGTCCAGCGCGCCAGCTCGCGGCCGTTGCTGGGGTTGATGCGCAGCAGCGCCGACGCGATGGGCTCGCCGCTGCGTTTGCGCCCGTCGGGCCAGCGCGGCAGGCCGCCCAGCGCGAGCAGCAGGCTGCCGTCGCGCTCGGCGACGATCTGGTGTCCATCGCGCCCGGCCAGTGGCCAGCGGGCCATCAGCGCCAGGGTCTTGGGGTCACGCAGCACCAGATGCGCCGTGTCGTCGCGCGGATCGGTCTCGGTGGCGAACAGGCCGGCGGCGTGCGGCAGCAGATGACCGTTGAAGCGCCAAGGTCCGTCCTGCCTGACCCAGCGCGGTCTGCCTGCCGCATCCACATACAGCAGCCAGTCCCCCGCGCGGGCAGCCACCGCGTAGAAGCCCCCTGCCCCATCGCCGATCAGGCCATGGGCGCGACTGGGCAGATCCCAGGCGGCCTCGACATCGATCCGTCGCTCGGCCCAATCCAGGTTCAGCACTCCGACCTGGTCGCGGCCATTGGCGAGTCGCCAGGCCAGGGCCAGGCGGTGGGCGGGCGCAGCGGCCAGCGCCAGCAGCGGTGCCGCGGCCGCGCCGAGCATCAGCAGTTGTCGTCGTTTCATGCTCGCGCCCCCACCCAGAGCGGGCCGATCGCGTCCAGGGTGTTCTTCAGGATCAGGCCGTACTCGGTGTCGCCTTCCATCACCAGGGCGCCGTCGAAGAACAGGCGGTCGGCATCGTCCTCGCCGCGCAGCAGTCGCCACAGCGCCTCGACCGTGGCGCGCAGGCGCAGTCGGGCCGGGCCGCTCTCGGCTGCGGCTCCAAAGCCGCGCGGCCCCAAGCACAGGCGCACCCGGGCGCCGAGTTCCTGCAGCTCGATCTCGACGATGGCGCCCTGCAGGGCTTCGCGCTGGCCGGCGTCCAGGCGCGGCAGCAGCAGGCGGTCGAGCAACAGCGCCAGCAGGGTCGATGGCGGCCGCGTGGGCAGCCGCGCAACTCGTGCGCGCCAGGGCGCGGGCAGGCTGGGCAAGCTGAGTGCGCTCATGCGGTCTCCCGCCGGGCCGCCCCAAGGGAGACCAGGCCCCCTTGGGGGGCAGCTAGCGAAGCGCGCGTGGGGGCGGATAGCTTTGCCTCCTCCAGCCCCGCAACACGGCGTGCGAAGCCGTCCACCAGACGCCCCGGCACCGGCAGCTTGCGCAGCTCGGCCAGGCCTTCACTCGGGCTCAGACCGCGCGCGAAGACCGCGTCGAAGAGCCGGATCACCTCGTCGAAAGGCCCGCTGCAGGGCGAGAGCCGCAGCCACTGCACCCCTGCCTCGCGCAGCGCATGGCCATGCCCGAGCAGGCATTGCAGGGCGGCGCTTTGCGTCTGGATGCCGTTGAGCGCGAGGAAGTCCTCGCCGTCGCCGGTCTTCAAGAGCAGGCCGTCGGCATCGTCGCGGCAGCGGAACTGGCAGTCGTCCTTCTTCAATCGGTGATGCCGGGCGGTGAAGCAGCGTGCCGAAAGCGCCAGCGGCAATCGGCCGAAGCCCCAGACCTCGGTCGCAAGCCGGCTGGGCATCGGGTTGATGCGGCCGACCGCATCGAGCGCCAGCTCTACCGGCGCCACCCAGCGGTCGGCGCCCAGCTCGGCGTGTTCGGCCAGCGCGGTGGCGCTGTAGATGTTCAGGTGCGGGCCCAAGGTATACGGGCGCCAGCCGGCCTCGCGCAAGACCTGCAGCGCGGCGGCGTCGCCCGCCTCGACCGGGAACTCGTCCTGCTCGCAGACGCGTCGCAAGGTGCGCAGCTCTGCCTCGCTCATCACCAGGGCCATGGTGGCCAGGCGCACGTCCTTGCCGGCGGCGCGCAGCTCACGGGCGATGGATAACCAGTCGTCGAACTTGATCTCGTTGCGCCGCGAGCAGACCAGCTCGCCCAGCACCACGGTCTGCACCGGCGAGTCGGCGATCTCGGCGTAGAAATTCATCAGCACGGCCCGCGGCCACCAGTAAGGCGGCGGGCCCACGCTCAGTCGGATGGGAGTCATGTCGGGGTCAACGCCAAGGTCTGTCATAGGCACCCAGGGTGTGCTGCTGGCCCTCGGCCCAGCGCGCCAGGCCGGCATCCCAGGCCGGCTGCACGCTGTAGCGGCCCCTGCCCTCATGGGCGGACCAGGCGCCGTCGATCGCGGCGCGCCAGACCTTGGTGACCTCGGCCACATAGGCGGGGCTGCGCTGGCGGCCCTCGATCTTGATCGCGGCCACGCCGGCCTGGATCAGCTGCGGCAGCAGGCTCAGGGTGTTGAGGCTGGTCGGCTCTTCCAGCGCGTAATCGCGCGCCAGCTCGCCGACCTCGAAGCGGCCCTTGCACAGGGTCGGGTAGCCGCGCGGCTCGCCCGGGCGGTAGTGGTCGATGAGCACGCCACCGAGGCGCGCGCGCACGCCGTCCGGCGATTCGTCCCAGCGCACGGCGGAAGGCGGCGAGCAGACGCCGGCGGTGTTCGGCGACTGCCCGGTTGCGTAGCTGGACAGATGGCAGCGGCCCTCAACCATCACGCAAAGGCTGCCGAAGCCGAAGACCTCGACGGGCGTTTCACAGCGCTGGATCAGCTGCTGCACCTGCTGCAGGGTCAGCACGCGGGGCAGCACCGCCCGCTGGATGCCGTAGCGCTCGCGGTAGTAACGGATCGCCTCGTGGTTGGTCGCCGAGGCCTGCACCGACAGGTGCAGCGTGAGCTGCGGGTGGCGGCGGCGTGCGTCGGCGAGCACCGCGCTGTCGGCGACGATCAGTGCGTCGGCGCCCAGCTCGGCGGCACGGTCAACGGCGCGCTGCCAGGGCGTCTCGTCCCGGGCGTCGGCAAAGGTGTTCAACGCCATCAGCACGCGGCGGCCACGGGCATGGGCGTAGGCCACGCCGACACGCACCTGCGTGGCATCGAAGTTCAGGCCGGCGAAGTTGCGCGCGTTCGTCGCGTCCTTCAGGCCCAGGTAGACGGCATCGGCGCCAGCGTCGACGGCCAGCTGCAGCGCGCGCAGCGAGCCCGCCGGGCAGACCAGCTCCGGCTTGGTGGGGACAGCAGTCATCGGAAGAGCGGCCGCGGCTAGCGCGGCCGGGGTCGATCAGCCGCGCCCAGAGCAGCTGCAAGAGCAGCAGCCCTCGTCGAGACCGGCCTCGACGGCCTTCGCGAAGCCATCGGCAACGCGCTGGATGCGGATGCGCCAGGCGCCCGGCGCCGCCTGCATCACCTGCCAGTCGAAGCGATCGGCGCGCTGCTCGGCGAACTGCATCAAGAGACCGCGCGGCTCGTGGTCGTTGATCAGCTCGAAGGCCTCGCCGTCGGCGAGCGCGTCGAAAGCCTGGAAAGCCAGCTGATGGCGCTGCGCCGGCATCAGCGAACGGAGGTCGTAGGTGGTGGTCGTTTGCATGGTGGCGTCAGCCTAGGCCCGGGCGCTCAGCGAAACCTTGAACTGGATCAAGCGCGGCGGCCGCTTGCTGCGGCGGACTTGCGCTGGCGCAAACCGACGCCAGCTAGCATCCCCACAGGCACGCAACTCGCCGGAGCACGCACATGAGTCAATCGCATTGGGAACAGGTCTACGGCAGCAAGGCGCCCGATGCGGTGAGCTGGTACGCGCCGCACCTGGACGAGTCCCTGGCCTACATCCGTCAGGCCGGCGTCGGTCTCGACGCCGCCCTCCTTGATGTCGGCGGCGGTGAATCGACGCTGGTCGACGATCTGCTCGGCGCCGGCTACCGCCGCATCGAGGTACTCGACCTCTCCCAGCATGCGCTGACCGTTTGCCAGCAGCGTCTGGGCGAGCGTGCGGCGCAGGTCGGCTGGCGGGTCGGCGATGTGCTGGAGCAGGCGTTCGAGCCGCAGTCGATCGACCTCTGGCACGACCGCGCGGTCTTCCATTTCCTCACCGATGCCGACCAGCGCCGCCGCTATGTGGAGCAGGTGCTGAATGCGCTCAAGCCCGGCGGCTTCGCCATCGTCGGCACCTTCGGCCCCGAGGGCCCGACCGAGTGCAGCGGCCTGCCGGTCGCGCGTTATTCATCCGAGTGCCTGCACGAGGAGTTCGGCAGCCCATTCCAGCTGCTCGATCACGCCATCAGCCTGCACACCACGCCCTGGGGCAGCACGCAGCAGTTCGTCTATTGCTTCTGCCGGCGCGCCCATTGAGCGGTGCTCAGCGGTCGCCGCGCAGGCTGCAGGGGCAGGACTCCTGGTAGGGCCGCGGCGGCGCCTCGGCGAGCCGCAGCAGCCGAACTCGCCATAGCGTCGGCCCCTGCTCCAGGTAGCGCCAGTCGAACTGGCCAGGCCTTGCCGACGCGAGCTGGAAAAACAGCGGCTGTGGGTCGTCGGCCGCCAGCAGGTCCAGGCTGTGGCCGAGTGGCAGCGCGTCAAAGCGGGCGAGCAGGCGCTCGTGCGCCGCGCAGTCGTCGAGGCCCTGCAGGCAAAGTTCAGCCATGGCCTTCGTCCACCATGGGCACGCCGCTGTAGTCCAGCCGATCGGCCTCGGTGAAACGCTGGTAGGGGCCGGTGCCGGCGTTGTCGGCCTGGCTGGCTGGGACGAACTGGCCGACGCCGACATCGAAGACATGGATCTCGCCGTCCTCGATCACGTAATGCCAGCCGTGCAGGGTGAGCTGGCCGGCGTCGACGCGGTCTCGCACCATCGGGTAGGCCATCAGGCGCTCAAGCTGCAGCACGATGGCGCGCTGCTCGGTGCGACGCAGCACCTCGGGACCGGGCTCGGCGACCGGTAGCGCCGCCTCGCGGCCGAGGTCCAGCCAGCGCGCCAGGTTCTGCGCGGCGGCCGGCACCTCGCCATAGAGCGCGCGGATCGCGCCGCAATGGCTGTGGCCGCAGACCACGATGCGCTGGACCTGCAGATTCAGCACGGCGAACTCGATCGCCGCCGCGGTGCCGTGGAAGCCCTGGCTCTGGTCGTAGGGCGGTACGAAGGCGCCGACGTTGCGGACGAGGAACAGTTCGCCCGGGCCGGCGCCTGTCAACAGATACGGCACCAGGCGCGAGTCGGAGCAGCCGATGAACAGCGTCGTCGGGTGCTGGCCGTCGTCGACCAGGTGCTTGAACAGCGAGCGCTGCAGCGGGAAGGCGTCGGTCTGGAACCGGCGCAGTCGTTCGAGCAGCTCGTCGGGCATGGTCTTTACTGGACGAGAGGCGAGCTGGCCCTCTGCAGGTCCACCCCTTCCAGGCGCGCATCGGCAGCCAGGGTCTGCAGGTACTGCCGCACCGCGCTGATCTGGTGCTGCTGGCGCATCTGCTGCGCTACCGCGGCCTTGACTTGCTCGAAGGCCGGCAGGCGGCCGGGCTCGCGGGCGTCGATGGCGACGATGTGCAGGCCGAAGCGGCTGTGCGCCAGCTGCGGCAGCACACCGATCTCGCTGCGGCCGAAGAGCTCGCGGGCGAACTCGGGCGCGCAGTCGTTGGCAGTGAGCCACCCCAGCTGGCCGCCCTCGGCGCCGCTCGGGCAGTTGGACAGGTTCTTGGCCGCCGCCGTGAAAGCCGCCGACTCGCTGGCGCGCAGCTCGATCAGATGGCCCTCGGCCTTCTGGCGCAACAAGCCCACATCCACCCCGGGCATGACGGCGAACAGGATGTGCCTGACCTGGATGCGTTCCCCCTGCGCGAAGTGCTTGGCGTTCGCCTCGTAGTGCCGGCGGCAGGCGGCCTCGTCGGGCTCGGGTCCGGCGAGTTCCTGCGCGATCAGCGCCTCAATGGCGGCGGATGCGGCCTCGCTAATCGCACCCTGCTCGGGAGCGGGGTCGGCGGCGTCCAGCAGGCCGACCTGCATCGCCCGCTGGCGCAGCAACTCGGTGCAGGCGCGTTGGCTCAGCTGCTCTTCGTCCAGCGCCTCCTCGGGCGCGGCGATCTCGATGTCGTTGACGGCGTAGCTCATGCTCTCAGCCCTTCTTCGGAAGATTCAGGCGGCGCGAGCGCACCACTTGATATGGTCGGAACACATAGAAGACCGAGGCCAGCCCGCTCCACACATGCACCAGGCGGCTGAAGGGGAAGAGCAGGAAGATCGTCATGCCCAGCACCATGTGCACCTTGTAGGGCCAGGCGAGTGCGACAAGGCCGCTGGCGTCCGGGTTCAGCACGACGATGCGCTGCGCCCAGTCCGACAGGATCAGCATCACCGAGCCGTCGCTGTGCGACAGCGAGAAGGGCAAGGTGATCAGACCCAGGCTGAGCTGGATCCACAGGATCCATAGGATCGCCAGATCGGTGCGGTGGCTGGTCAGACGGATGCGCGGGTCGGTCATGCGGCGCCAGATCAGCATGCTCAGGCCGATGAAACAGGCCGTGCCGGCCACACCGCCGGCGACGATGGCCAGCATCTGCTTGTTGGCCGGGCTGATGAAGTGCTCGTAGACCGCGTGCGGCGTCAGCATGCCCACCGTGTGGCCGACGAACAGGAACAGGATGCCGCCGTGGAACAGATTGCTCGCCCACTTCATGCCGCGCGAGCGCAGCATCTGCGAGCTGTCGGACTTCCAGGTGTACTGGTCGCGGTCGAAGCGGGCCAGGCTGCCCATGAAGAACACCGCCAGGCAGATGTAGGGGTAGACGACGAAGAGGAAGTTGTGCAGGGCGTTCATACGCGGGCTCCCGGTTGGGTTGCAGCGGTCTTGCGCACGATGTGGATGGGCTGTGGTTGATCGGGCTTAGCCTGGCCGGCCGTGGAGCAACCGCCAAAGGCCTCGGGCTCGGCCCAGGCTTCGTCGAGCTCGGGTTCGGGCGGGATCTCGACGCTTTCAGCCCGCTCACCGGCCAGTTCGAGCACGGCGGCCAGCGCGCTGGCGTAGGCGCTCTGGCGGCGCAGCAAGGCGCTGAAGATCGCGCGGACGATGTGTGCGATCTCGCCGAGGAATGCCTTGGCCTCGCGCGGCGGCTGCGTGCTGGCGAACTCCAGCACCACCGCCAGGTGGTCGGGCAGCTCGCTGGCCGTCAGGTAGAGCCCGGCCTTCTCGTAGGTCTGCTGCAGATCGATCATGGCCGGCCCGCGCTCGCGCGAGTCGCCATGCACATGCTCGAACAG
>JAIPCJ010000194.1 GCA_021738245.1 Methylotenera sp.
CGCGGCGCTGTCGACTCCGCCCGCTCAGACGGGTCGCTTCGTCTGCCCGCACTGCCAGGGCCGGTTCAGCCAGCTGGAAGAAGTGCCCTGGCCGCCGCAGGTGCCCTGGTGGCGGCCGACGACGCTGCAGCTGCAATGCCCGCACTGCCACACGCCGCTGCGCGACCGCTTCGCGTCGCTGCCGCCGCGCTGGCTGGTGGCCGTCGCCATCGCCGCCGCCGTGGCGTCGCAGCTCTTCACGACTGGCTGGACGCGACTGCTGCTGGGCCTGGCCATCCTCGGCACCGTGTATGCGCCGCTGGCCTGGACCGCGTGGCGACACCGCGCCCACCGCCACGACCCGCACCGTTTCGTGCCCGGCACGACACGCCTCTGGGCCCAGGGTAACGACCGGCTGCGCCGACCGAGCGCTTTCTAGCAGGTCGCGCAGGCGACACGCCCGCCCCGGGCAAGCACGGCCCGGCGGCGGTCTCGGCGTGGCTAACAATGACGGCGCTGTCCCGACTTCTGATTCCGCATGCCCAGCCCCCGCTCGCCGCGCTTCTCGCGCTGGCAAACCACCACCGCCGCGCACGCGCCCGACTGGTCCGATCTGCGCGCGCCCAATGCCTGGCTGCTGCTGCTCGAAGGCCGCGCGCCGTGGGAATACGCCGCCCTGCTGGCCGCCACGCCCTGGCTGAAGAAGCTGCCCCACGGCGACGGCCACCCGGTGCTGGTCTTCCCCGGCCTGGGCGCCAACGACCTCAGCACCGCCCCGCTGCGCGCCCTGCTCGACTCGTTGGGCTACATGACCCAGCCCTGGGGCCAGGGCTTCAACTTCGGGCCACGGGCCGGCGTGCTGGAGCAGATCAAGCACGACCTGCAGGCCCTGCACCGGCGCCACCACCGCAAGGTCAGCCTGCTGGGCTGGAGCCTGGGGGGCATCTACGCCCGCGAGCTGGCCAAGGAATGCCCCGACCTCGTGCGCTGCGTCGTCACCCTGGGCACGCCTTTCACGGGCCACCCGCGCGCGACCAACGCCTGGCGCTTCTTCGAGCTGGTCAGCGGCCATACGTCCAACGACCCGGCCCTGATGGAAGCCATCCGCCAGCCGCCCCCGGTGCCCACCACCTCCATCTTCAGCAAGACCGACGGCGTGGTCGCCTGGCGCTGCAGCGTCAACGAACCCGGCCCGCTGGTGGAGAACATCGAGGTGCACGCCAGCCACATCGGCCTGGGCTTCAACCCCATGGCGCTCTACGCACTGGCCGACCGCCTGGCCCAGCCCGAAGACGCCTGGCAGCCCTTCGAGCCCAAGGGCGCGCGGCGCTGGTTCTACAAGACGCCAAGCGCTGCCTGAGCACGCCCAGCAGCCTGCCCGGCGCGCCGCTTTCGATCTCGCGGTAAGGTATCGCCTTCAACCCGGACCTGAGCCATGCACCACACCACCCTCGCCGCCGACGACAAGGCCGCCAAGAAAGAAGCCCCCGAGAAGATGGAAGAGCAGCTGCTCTTCAAGAGCCGCTACGTGATGATCTTTGGCGAGATCGACGACAAGATGGCCCATGCCACCTGCCGCCGCCTGCTGGCGCTCGCCCAGGAGTCCGACGCGCCCATCACGCTGCTCATCTCCAGCCCCGGCGGCCATGTGGAAAGCGGCGACGCCATCCACGACATGATCCGCTTCGTGCGCGCGCCGGTCACCGTCATCGGCACCGGCTGGGTGGCCAGCGCCGGCACGCACATCTACCTGTCCGTGCCCAAGGAGCGGCGCCTGGCGCTGCCCAACACCCGCTTCATGATCCACCAGCCCGCCGGCGGCGCCGGTGGCCAGGCCAGCGACATCGCCATCCAGGCCAAGGAAATCATCCGCACCCGCGAGCGCATTGCGGCCGTCATCGCCCGCGAGACCGGCCAGCCGCTGTCGCGCGTGGCGGTCGACATCGAACGCGATTTCTGGATGAGCACCGACGAAGCCATCGCCTACGGCCTGGTGTCGCGCGTCGTCGAGAAGCAGAGCGAACTCGCCTGATGCCCAGCGCGCGTTCCCGGGGCGCGGGCTGATGCAGCTGTCCTGCAACGGCGTGCGCCTGGAGGTGGAGGTGCACGGCCCCGACAGCGGCGAGCCGCTGCTGATGATCATGGGCCTGGGCATGCAGCTCGTGGCCTGGCCCGACGGCCTGGTGGAGCAGCTGGTCGCGCGGGGCTTTCGCGTGATCCGCTACGACAACCGCGACGTCGGCCTGTCCCAGCCCTTCGACCAGCTCGGCGTGCCCAACCTGCCGGTGGCCGCGCTGCTGCACACCTTCGGGCTGCCGGTGAAGGCGCCCTACCAGATCGCCGACCTGGCCCGCGACGCGGTCGGCGTGCTGGATGCCCTCGGCATCGCGCGTGCACATGTCTGCGGCGCCTCCATGGGCGGCATGATCGCCCAGCACCTGGGCTTTGCCCATGGCGACCGGCTGAAGAGCCTGACGCTGATGATGACCACCAGCGGCCACCGCAGCCTGCCCAAGGAAAGCCTGAAGGTGCGGCGCGTGCTGCTGTCTCGCCCGCGCCCTGCGGCCACGCCGGCGCAGAAGTTCGAGAACGTGCTGGACCACTTCGCGCATGTCTACGGCGTCATCGGCAGCCCGGGCTACCCGACGGCGCCTGAGGCGCTGCGCACACGCATCGCCGCCGTGGTGAAGCGCTCGCACCGCCCGCAGGCGGTCACACGCCAACTGGTGGCGATTGCTGCCGACCGCCACCGCGCCGAGCGCCTGCCGCGCATCACCGCGCCCACGCTGGTGCTGCACGGCGAAGCCGATCCGCTGATCCCCGTGGCCGCCGCGCACGACCTGGCGCGGCGCATCCCGGGGGCGCGACTGCAGACGCTGCCCGGCTGGGGGCACGACCTGCCCGAAGCCTTGTGGCCCACGCTGGCCGAGGCGGTGGCCGCCAATGCAGCAAGGGCCGAAGGGCCCTGAATCTCAGCGCTGAGCCTCAGCGCTGCGCGTCGGCCAGCGACGCGATGGTCTGGTAGGCCTGCAGGGCCTGCTCCAGGTCGGGGCTGCCTTCCAGCATCGCCCGTTTCAGCGCGAGCTGCGCGTTCTCGGTCTGCTGTTCCTGGTCGGACACCGTGCCGTCCCGATTGACGTCGGCCGAGGCCTGCACGATGCCGGTGGCGACCTTGGCGCTGTCCTGCGAGGCAGCCGCACGGGCCCCCGCCGCTGAGAGGTTCACCACCACCGAGGCCGGCTCGTCCTGCGGCCGGCGCGCCAGCGCGGGCGACGCCAATGCGCCCGCGGCGGCAGGGTTCGGGGCGGAAGAAACCGGGGTGACCATGGCGGATTCGGCGGGCTCGTACCGGGTTATCGGCCGCCGCGCGAGGAACTGAAGCCCAATCTCAGCGCCCGCGCGCCTCGGCCTTGATTTCGACCGTGGTGCGCTGCTTGTCCTCACCCTCCACGATGAGCGTCAGCGGCACGGTCTCACCCGCCTTGATGGGCGCCTTCAGGCCCATCAGCATCACGTGATAGCTGCCCGGCTTCAAGGCCACCGCCTGGCCGGCCGGCAGCGCGAGCGCATCGACCGCGCGCATCTTCATGACGCCGTCGTCCATCTTCATCTCGTGAATCTCGACCATCTCGGCCACCGGCGAACTCGCCGCCACCACTTTGGCGGCCTTCGTCGACGTCAATTGCATGAAGGCGCCAGTGGCCTTCTGCGGCGCCACGGTGGCGCGCACCCAGGGGTCGTCGACCTTGACCTGGGCATGGGCAACCAGGGCGGTGAACAGGGCGGAGGCGAGGAGAAGACGGCGCATGGGGCGGAGGTCGAAGTGCTGTGAGCCTTGAACTCTACCCACGGCGAGATCCAGCATGACCGGCGGGCTTTTCGGTGACGCGTGCCAGCCCCGCCCTCATCAGACACTTGCGCCAACTGTCCACGTGTACTATCGTACTAGTACACATTGGCAGCTCGCATGGACCCCACCCACTTCGTCCAGATCAACACCGGCTCGCCCGAGCCCATCTACCGGCAGCTCATCGAGCAGGTGAAGCGCCGCGTGGCGGCCGGGCAGTTGCAGGCCGGGGATGAGATTCCATCGGTGCGGGAGCTGGCGCAGGCGCTGGCGGTGCACCCCATGACCATCTCCAAGGCGTACTCGATGCTGGAGATGGAGGGCGTGCTGGAGCGCCGGCGGGGGCTGTCGATGGTGGTGGCGGCCCAGCACCAGGGCGCCCAGCCCACGGCCGACCGCGTGGAGCTGCTGCGCCCCACGCTGGAGAAGGCCGCCGCCGAGGCCCGTGAGCTGGCGCTGCCGGCGGCGCAGGCGTTGCAGTTGTTCAAGACCATCCTCGAGGAGGCCTCCCGATGAGCCCGCACTTTCCCCCGGCCAGCACGCCGAGCGCCGACATCCGCGGGCTGAGCCTGCACTACCCCCAGGGCCCCGCCGTGCTCGACGGCCTGGACTGGCAACTGCTGCCCGGCCAGGTGGTGGGCCTGCTCGGGCGCAACGGCGCCGGCAAGACGACGCTGCTCGAAGCCCTGCTCGGCCTGCGCGAGCCCAGCAGCGGCCAGGTGCAGCTGTTCGGCCAGCCGGCTGAGCAGCTGGACGACGCCACCCGCGCCCGCATCGGCTATGTGCCGCAGCACAGCGACCTGTTCGAGAGCTTCAGCCCGGCGCAGCTGCTGGCCTACTTCCGCAGCTTCTACCCGCGCTGGAACGAGGCCAAGGTGGAGGGCCTGATGTCGCGCTGGGACATCGACCGCGACAAGCCCATCCGCAAACTCTCCGGCGGCCAGAAGCAGCGCCTGAGCATCATCCGCGCGCTGGCCCATGAGCCTGACCTGCTGGTGCTGGACGAGCCCGTGGCCAGCCTGGACCCGGCCGGCCGGCGCGACTTCCTGCGGGAGCTGGTGGGCGAGGTGCTGGACCGGGGCGCCACCGTGGTGTTCTCGACCCACATCCTGTCGGACCTGGAGCGGGTGGCCTTCAACATCGCCTTCCTGAGCCAGGGCCGCATCGCACTGCAGGCGCCGCTGGACGAGCTGCTGGAGCAGGTGCGCGCCTTCACCGGCAGCGTGACCGAGATGGCGGCGCTGATGGCGCGGCTGGGCGCACAGCCGCTCAAGCGCATACCGCTGGAAGCGGGCCGCGAGCGCGTGCTGGCCCGGCTGCCCGCGCATGCCGAGCTGCCGGCCGGCGTGGCGGCCGACCGGCTCAACCTCGACGACCTGTTCACGGAGCTCACCTGATGAACACCGCCCAGCTGTCGCAGGTGCTGCTGGCGGCCTGGCGCCAGCGCGACCGCCGCTCACCCTGGGGGCGCTGGCTGATCGCCGCGCTGGTGGCGCTGTCTAGCGTGGCCAGCGTGATGCTGCTCCATGGACCGGCGCGGTGGGGGCTGCCTGCAGGCATTTCGCTGGTCGTCATCCACATCGGCTGGCTGTTGATGGCAGCCAACCTGCAGATGCAGAACACCCCATCCGCCGCCCGTTTCGTGCCCGGCCATGTGCGCGCGCTGCGACAGGCCGCGTTGCTGTGCTGGGTGGCCTGTACCGCCGCGAGCTGCCTGCTGCTGGTCCTCGTCATGCCCACCCGCTTGCTGACCTGGCAGGCCGCGCTGCTCGGGAGTGCCGCCGCGGTGACCTTCACGATGTGGTCGACCCGGATCTGGTGGCTGTGGCTCCTGTTCTTCTTCTGGGGACCGCTGCTGGGCGTGCTCAGCGAGCACCTGCCCCTTCCCCTGCAGGCCGTGCAGGCGCTGTGGCATGAACATCAGCACCTCACGCTGGCCGCCGGGCTGCTGGGGCTAGCGGCCCTGATGCCCGCAGCCTTCGGCCAGGGTGATGCGGCGCACCGCCGTGCCTATGGGCGATTGAGCCGCCTGCAGGAGATGCAGCGCCTGTTCCAGGAAGGCCACCAGGCGACGCCGGCCCAGGCTTTCGTCGGGCTTGAGCGCTTCAGCCGCCCCTTCAACGCCGTCATCGCGGCCTGGCGCGAACATGTGCTGCGCCGGGCCGACAACACCTCGCGCGCCAGCCTCCTGGCCCGCACCGAGATCGTGCTGCATGCCAACCAGCACTGGGTCTATCAGCTCCTCACGGCAGCCTCCATCATGGCCAGCCTGGCGCTGATGCTGGGCGTCGTCGTGGCGTGGACGGGTGCGCCGTAGCAAGACCTGATCCACCATGGCGCCTTCGGCATCACCGTGGGCCTGGGCAGCATGGCGGTCATGCCGATGCTGGGGCGCGCCATGCTCTGGCAGACCCGCCGGGAGCAGGCCCTGCTGCGGCTGTTGCCGGGCCTGCCCCAAGGCGAGGGCTTGAACCGCGCGGTCGCCTGGCTTTCATTGCGGCATGCGCTGCTGGCGACCGCGCTCGCCGCGGCGCTGATCCTGCCGCTGTGCCACCTCACCCGCCAGTGGGGCCTGCTGTGGCTGCCCCTCGTGGCGGTACCCTGGTCGCTCTGGACAGCCACCCGCTCGCCGGCCCACATGCGCCAGCCCACGGGCTTCAGGTCCATGCTGCCCGTCATGGCCTACTACCTGAGCGCCGCGGTGGCCTACGTGGGCACCGAACGCCTGGGCCTGCCCATGGTGCCGCTGGCGGTCGGCCTGCTGGCCCTCAGCGCGGCCTGGGGGGCCTGGCGCTGGCGCCAACTGGCGGGTCAGCCCGTCGCGCTGCCCGCCGGGCGGCGGAGCTGAACCGTCAAGCGCTCAGATCGGCAGCTCGGTGAAGTAACGCCCGCCGTGGAAGATCAGCGGCTGGGCGCCCAGCCGCGCCGTGCAGCGCTCCACCTCGCCGACGAAGATGACGTGGTCGCCTTCTTCATAGCGGCTGCGGTTGGCGCATTCGAAAGTGGCCACGGCGCCGTCCAGCACCGGCGCGCCGCCCGCGCCCTCGCGCCAGGCAACGCCCGCGAAGCGGTCGATGTCGCGGGTGGCGAAGCGCTGCGCCAGGTCTTTTTGATCCGCCGCCAGGATGTTGATCGCGTAATGCGAGCCGTGCGTGAACACCGGCATGGAGCCCGCGCGCCGGGCCAGGCTCCACAGCACCAGCGGTGGATCGAGTGAGACGGAGTTGAAGGAGTTGGCGGTCAGCCCGGCGAGGCTGCCATCGGGCCCGCGCACGGTGATGACGGTCACGCCCGTGGCGAACATCCCCAGGGCGGCGCGGAATTGCTGGCTGTCCATGCATCGGATTGTCGCTGCGCTGTCCTACGGCAGCCGGCGCGGGGGCATCGCACAATCACGCGCATGAACGCCGCCGACTTCACCGTCCAAGACGACCTTCAGTTCAGCAACCCGCCGCGCCGCATGTTCGGCGACTGCGCCGACTGCGCGGCCGGCCGCTGCGCGCCGCCCGCGCAGCGCAGCCGGCGCCTGTTCACCGGCCTGCTGGGCGCTGCCGCGCTGGCGCCAGCCTGGGCTCGCGAGGGTGTGGACGTGGGACCGAAGAGCAAGTTCGCGGGCCTGGTGTCGGCCGAACAGCTCGAGGCCGCGGGCGGCCAGCAATACGCCCAGATGATGCGCGAGGCGGCACAGCAGCGCGCCCTGGCGCCGATGGAGCATCCGCAGGCCCAGCGGCTGCGCTACATCGCTCAGCGCATCATCCCGTTCAGCTACGAATGGAACGACCGCGCGCGGCAGTGGAAGTGGGAGGTCAACCTGCTGGGCAGCCCGCAGCTCAATGCTTTCTGCATGCCGGGCGGCAAGATCGCCTTCTATTACGGCATCCTCGAAAAGCTCCAGCTCGAAGACGACGAGGTCGCGGCCATCATGGGCCACGAGGTGGCCCACGCGCTGCGCGAGCATGCCCGCGAGCGCATGGGCAAGACGGCGGCCACCAATGGCGTCATCGAGCTCGGCTCAGCCCTGCTCGGCCTGGGCAACCTCGGCCGCGGCCTGGCGGGCCTCGGTGGGCAGCTGCTCACGCTGCGCTTCAGCCGTGAAGACGAGAGCGAGGCCGACCTGGTGGGCATCGAGCTCTCGGCCCGCGCCGGCTACGACCCCGCGGCTGCGGTACGGCTGTGGGAAAAGATGATGTCGGCCAACAAAGGTGCGCCGCCGCAGTGGCTGTCCACCCACCCGGCCAGCGGCACGCGCATCCGCGACATCCAGGCCAACCTGTCGAAGGTGGCAGGCCTCTACGCCCGCGCACCTCGGCCGGAACGGCGCTTCGCGGTCGCCCCGCCGCTCAGGAGCGCAACCACCTCGCGCGACGGTTGAACGCCCGCGCCTACCAGCGCGCCGGCAGGTTCTTCAGCCGCTGGTACTCGCCCGCGGCCACACGGCGCAGGTAGCCGCCCAGCTCCAGGTCCTTGACCAGCTTGGACACCATCTCCCGCGAGCAGCCCAGGCGCTGGGCCATGCCCTGGTGCGTGAGCGCCAGGTGGCGGCCATCGCCGGTGGATTCGTCCACCAGGTTTTTGAGCCGGCCATAGACGTCGTTCAGCGCCAGTTGCTTGGTCGACAAGGTGGCGGCCCGCGCGCGGCGGATCACCTTGGTCAGCAGCTCGAAGGCGAACTCCGGGTGCTCGCTGATGTGGGTCAGCAGGCTGGCCCGCGTGACCATGACCAGGCGGCTGGCTTCTTCCGTGATGACGCTGGCCGAGCGCGGGCCGCCGTCCAGGCTCATCTCGCCCACGTACTCGCCGGGGCCGTAGACGCCGTAGGTGATCTCGCGGCCGCGCACATCGCTGCTGAACGCCCGCAGCGAGCCGCTGAGGATGAGGTAGAGGTTGTCGCCGATCGAGCCTTCCTCGATCAGCACGATGCCCTTGCGGTAGCTGCGGGCAATGCCGCGCGCGGCCAGCAACCGAAGCGACGGCGGCAGGGACTGGAATTCGTTGTCGGGAGCGTCGTCAGCCATCCAAGCGACACCGGGGCATGAGGCCCGCGGCGCGCCCGAATGTTAGTGCGTACCGGCCTGCGAAGGCCCGCCGAGACAGCCCCTCGCCGCGTGACTCAGTTCACGAGCTTGGCCGGCCGCAGTGACGACACCAGCGGCGGCAGCAGCGCGAGCTGGCGCATCAGCTCGCCGATGCTGTCCGCACCGCTCTTGGCGCGGATGCTCTGGATCTGGCTGCGCACGGTAGAGATCGCCACCCCCTGGCGCTGCGCCACCTCGGTGGGCTTCACGCCGTTGGACAGCGCCTTGAGCACCTCGGTCTCGGCCGGCGTGAGCTGGTAGCGCAGCGCGAACCACTGCGCGGCCAGGTCGCCGCAGAGCTGCCGGCGCTCCAGGATGAGCAGCACGCCCGCCTGGCTGACGTCGCGGTTGAGCGGCACCACCACCACGTTGGCCTTGCCGCATTCGGCGCGGTCGTCACCCAGGCGCAGCAGGCAGCGGCGGCCGCTGGCTTCGGCGCCCTCAAGG
>JAIPCJ010000195.1 GCA_021738245.1 Methylotenera sp.
CACGTAGCCGCCGCCGCTCAGGGCCTCGCCCAGGTAGGGCACGCGCTCGGTGGCGGCCAGCGTCACGCTCAGGGGCTCTGCGGCGAGCGCCAGTGGCGCCGCCAATACCGCCCACACCAGCCCTGCCGCCCGCCCCAGCCGGGCGCGCAGCCCCCCTGTCTTGATCTTGTGCATGCCCGTGGCGCGCCGCGGGACGCGGCCGAAGTGTGGGCGCAGTGTCGCAAGGGTCCTGGCCGCTGGCAATCGGCGGCCCCTCGGATCAAACGCTAAGGCCCAGCCCGACGCGCAGCAGAGGCGGCCGGGTCAGCGAGTTCGTCCAGTGGCGGTAGGTCTCGCGGGCCACGGCCTGCAGCGCCGCGGTGCGTGCGCCGAGATCGAGCTGGATGTCGGCCCAGGTCTGCACCGCGGGGCCGCGCAAGGCCTGAACCTCTTCGCGGCCGGCGTCGCACCAGCGGCGCAGGCCGGCCTCCGTCACTTCAAGGTGGCACTGGAAGCCCAGGTGCGGGCCGAGCGTGAAGCCCTTGTTGAGGCAGTGCGTGCCGTAGAGCGTGCGCTGCGCGCCGGGAGGCAGCTCGAAGGTGTCGTAGTGCCAGTTGAACACCTCCACCGTGCGGGCGCCGCCCAGCAGGGGTCGCCCGGCCGGCGTAACCCACACCTGCGACCAGCCGATGTTGGGCCAGGCATTGCGATGCACCCGGCCGCCCGCGGCGAGTGCCAATTGCTGGGCACCGAAGCAATGCCCGAGCACGGGCACGTCACACGCCAGCGCATCGCGCAGGAGGGCGCGCTCCGCGACGATCCAGCCCAGACGGTCGTGCACGCTGTGGTCGCTGCCCAGCACGACGAGGCCGGCGAAGTCACGGCTGCGCCGGGGGACGGGGTCGCCGAAGGCGGGCCGGATGACACGGGTGTCCCAGCCCTGGGCGCGCAGGCAGTCCTGCAGGAATCCGGGCCCTTGCAGCGGGTCGTGCTGAAGGATGGCGATCGATCTCATGGTCAGGCCGGGCAGGCCCGGCGCGTGTGGCAAGGCCCTCAATCTAGGGCGGGGCCCATCAAGGCCGCATCAAGATGCCGGCCGGGGATGGCAAGAGCCCGTCAAGTTTGCTGACACCGAGGCCATGCGCCCTGTGGCATCCTTGCCGGCGTCGTTGCCCTTGCAGTACCCGCCATGTCGTCCCCCGCCCCCGACCGCCCGCAAACCCTCGGCGAGGAGATCGCCAATGCCGTCAGCCACGGGCTGGGTGCCTTGCTGGCGGTGGCCGCGCTGCCCATCCTGGTGATGCGTGCGGTCGCTCATGGCGGCGTGGCGGATGTGGTGGCCGCGGCCATCTTTGCAGCCACGGCCATCCTGCTGTACGGCATCTCGGCGGCCTACCACGCGCTGCCGGCGTCCCTGGCCGGCGGCCGCGTCAAGGCCTGGCTGAACCGGCTGGACCACGCCGCCATCTATGTCTTCATCGCCGGCAGCTACACACCCTTCACGCTGGGCGTGCTGCACACCGGGCCGGGCCTGACGCTGCTGATCGCGGTATGGGCTGCGGCTGCCTTCGGCGTGACCATCAAGCTGCTGAACCGGCTGCGCCACCCGCTGGTGTCCACGGCGCTGTACGTGGCCATGGGCTGGGTGGTGGTGTTTGCGATGGGCCCGCTGGTGGAGCGCATGCCCGCCGGCGGCCTGGCCTTGCTGGTGGCCGGCGGGCTGAGCTATACGCTCGGCGCCGTGGTCTTCCTGATCGACAACAAGGTGCGCTACGCCCACTTCGTGTGGCATCTCTTCGTGCTGGGCGGCAGCGTCTGCCATTTCTTTGCCGCGCTGTTCTACGCCTACGCCTGATGCGCACGCTGCTGACCGCCTTCGCCCTGACCCTTGCAGCGCTGACCGCACGGGCCGCCCCGCCGCCGCTGCCCACCGTGCCCAGCGTCGACCTGGCCCGCTACGCCGGCGCCTGGTACGAGATCGCGCTGCTGCCCAACCGCTTCCAGAAGCAATGCGTGGCCGACACCCAGGCCCGCTACCGGCTGGAGGGCGACCGCGTGGAAGTGCTCAACCGCTGCCGTCTGGCCGATGGCCGGGTGGACGACATCAAGGGCCGCGCCAAGGTGGTGGACGGCAGCGGCAATGCCAAGCTGCGGGTGAGCTTCTTCTGGCCCTTCTATGGCGACTACTGGGTGCTGGCGCTGGACGCCGACTACCGGCACGTGCTGGTGGGCGCGCCGAGCCGGCAGTACGCCTGGGTGCTGTCGCGCACGCCGCAGCTCGACGAGGCCACGCTGCAGACCCTGCTGGACCGCGCGGCCGAACTGGGCTTCGACAAGGCCGCCTTCCAGCGCACGCCGCAGACGCAGCCGCTGGACTGAGACGCGGCGACTGTTTTCGGATCGTCTGGCAAGGACACGCGGCCGTTCGCTGAACGGCAGGAGGAGGTCTAGGCGCTGTGCTCCATGGTCTCAACCCTGTCTTCGCTCGCCTGCGGATCCCGATCGTGAGGGCGCGGCTTCGGCCTGGAGCCACCACTCAGTCGAACAAGTCGCCCGTCTCGCCGCCCTCACCGCCATCGTCACCGCGAGCCGGTGGCGGCACAGGCGGAGTCGCGCGCGTACGTCGCGCTTTCAGCGCGCGCGCCTTGGGATCCGCCGCAGCCTGGTGCCAGTCGTCGGCGAAGAGGTCTTCTGACGCAGCCCAGCTCTTGGGCTCGGCCAGGGGTTTCCAGGCGGCGGGATCGGGCTCGGCGCGCAGCAGCTCGGCCGGGAAGGGGCGGATGAAGGCCAGGGCTTCGGCGGGGCTGCCGTGCAGCCAGGGGTGCTGGTCTTGCATGCGCAGGATGACGGGCATGCGTTTCTCGTCGCCGGGCGGGTGCATGCGGCCGAACACGCCATGGCCCTCGGCATTGACGGTGAGCATGGTGAAGCTGAGCACCTCGCGGCCCTCGGGGTCGTGCCAGACACCCCAGAGGCCGGCCACCGCCATCGGGTCGCCATTGCTGCGGCAGATGGCCCAGCGTACCGGGTCGCCGGTTTCCCAGCAGTTTTCGAACAGCATCTCCACCGGGATGACGCAGCGCCGCCCCTCGAACCACGCCTGGCGGAAGCTCGGCTTGCTGCGCATGGTCTCGGTGCGGCAGTTGTAGGTGCGCCGGCCGAAGGCGAGGTTGGGCGCCCAGTCGGGCAGCAGGCCGTACAGCCCGACCTCACAGGCGATGGCCTCGCGCTGGTCGGTGCGCACGATGAAGGGCGCCGCGCGGCCGGCGTAGGTCAGCTCAGGCGGCTCGGCATCGTCAGGCCGGGCCACGCCGAAGTGGGCGAGCAGGCGGTCCTGCAGCGTGACGGGCTTGTAGTTGCTGCACATGGCGAAAGCATAGGCGGGCAGCCTCAGGCAGCGCTGGCCGTACAGCTGGACAGCAGCTGCGGCCTGCCGATGAAGTAGCCCTGCGCGAAGTCAAAGCCCAGCTCGCGCACGCGCGCCAGCACCGCGGCCTCGTCGACGAACTCGGCCACGGTCTGCACGCCCAGTACCCGCGCCACTTCAAGAAAGCCACGCACCGAGGCATCGTCCAGCGGGTCGCGCAGCATGCCTTTGATGAACTGGCCGTCGACCTTGATGATGTCCACCTTCAGCGAGCGCAGGTAGCCGAAATGCGAGGCCCCGGCACCGAAGTCGTCCACCGCGACCCGGGCGCCGCGGGCGCGCACCTCGTCGACAAAGGCGGCCAGCTCGCCGAGGTTGGCCAGGGCCACGGTTTCGGTGATCTCGAAGCACAGTGCATGGCAGGTGCCCGTGCCGGCGTCTTCCAGCACGGTGAGGATGTCGCGCCGAAAGCTCGCATCGGCCAGCGACTGGGCCGACAGGTTGACATGCAGGCACGCGAGATTGCAGCCGGCGCCATGGTCCTGCAGCCAGCGCAGCGCCTCGCGCACCACCCAGCGATCCAGCCGCGGCGCCATGCCGAAGCGCTCGGTCGCGGGCAGGAAGCTGCCGGGCAGCGTGAGGCTGCCGTCAGGCTGGCGCATGCGCACCAGGGCCTCGACATGCAGGCCGTCCGGGCCTTCGCGCAAGGGCTGCAGGCGCTGGCCGAACAGCACGAGGCGCTCTTCGTCCAGGGCCTGGGCCAGGCGCGTGGCCCACTGCATGTCGCCGCTGCGCTCCAGGATCATGCGGTCGGACTCGTACCAGGTGTGCACCCGGTTGCGACCGGCTTCCTTGGCCGCATAGCAGGCGGCGTCGCCGGCCTTGAGCAGGTCGGCCAGGTCGTTCCAGCGGGCGTCGACCTGCACCAGGCCGATGCTGGCCCCGATGCGAAAGCGCCGGCCGTCGTGCACGAAGCGGAATTCGTCGATGCGGTCGCAGATCTGCTGCGCCACGCGCTGGGCCTGTTCGCTGGTGCACTGCTCCAGCACGGCGGCGAACTCGTCACCGCCCAGGCGGGCCAGCGTGTCGCGCGAGCGCACGACCGTGCCGATGAGCTGCGCCACCTGGCGCAGCAGCTGGTCGCCCACCTGGTGGCCGCAGGCGTCGTTGACGAGCTTGAACTGGTCGAGGTCGATGAACAGCAGCGTGTGGCAGGCCGCGTCGCGCCGCGCCTGCTCGAGAGCGCGCCGCAGGCGGTGCTCGAACTCCTGGCGGTTGACGAGGCCGGTGAGCGCATCGTGCTTGGCGCGGTAGGTCATCTCCGAGCTGAGGCGGCGCTGCTCGGTCACGTCGTGGAACACCAGCACGGCGCCCAGCACCCGCCCTTGCGTATCGCGGATGGGGGCGGCGGAGTCTTCGATGCCGAAGTGCTCGCCGCTGCGCGAGATCAGCACCGTGTGCGGGGTCAGGCCCGCCACCTCGCCGGTGGCCAGGCAGGCCTGCACCGGGTTGGCGACCAGCGCGCGGGTCTCTTCGGAGCGGATGACGAACACTTCCTCCAACGGCCGGCCGCGGGCCTCGGCGGCGAGCCAGCCGGTCATGCGCTCGGAGACAGGGTTCATCCAGGTCACGCAGCCGCGTTGGTCGGTGGTGATGACGCCGTCGGCAATGGACTTCAGCGTGACGCGCATCCGCTCGTGCTGCTCGGCCAGTTCGGCGCTGAGTTCGTTGAGCTCGGTGGTGTCCCAGGTGGCGCCCAGCAGGCCGGCGACGCGGCCCTGGCCGTCATGGCGGCAGCGGGCCATCGAATGCATGTGGCGCAGTGCGCCGTCGTTGCGCAGCACGCGAAAGCGGATGTCGTAGTCGCGCTGCCCGGCGATGACGTCACCGATCTCGCCCTGCACGCGCTCGCGGTCGTCGGGGTGGATGACGCCGAGCCATTCGACGTAGGTCATGGCCGGCGCGTCGTCGGGCAGGCCGTACAGCGCCTCCAGCCCGCGCTGCCAGCTGAGCTGGTTGCGGGCGACGTCGTACTCCCACAGCGCCACGCCGCCGCCTTCCAGCGCCAGCTCCATGCGGCGCTGCGCCTGCTCGGCCGCCTCGCGGTTGCGCACCTGCTCGCTGAAGTCCAGGTGCGTGCCGAAGGCCCACTGCGGCGAGCCGTCGGCCGCGCGCGACAGCAGCCGGCCCACGGCCAGCACCGAGACCCAGTGGCCGGCCTTGTGCCGCATGCGGACCTCGCAGCGGTACTGCGGCAGCTCGCCGCTGAAGTGCCGCTGCAGCGCGACCTGGGCGCGGGCTTCGTCCTCCGGGTCGACGAGGCGCCGCCAGGTGTCGATGGACACCGGCTCCAGCTCCTCCAGCGTGTAGCCGAGGATGCCCGCCCAGCGCTCGTTGATGCGCATGGCGCCGCTGGGCACATGCCACTCCCAGGTGCCCACGCCGGTGCTCTCGATGACGGAGGCGAGGTACTGCCGTTCGTCCGCCAGGCGCTCCTGCTCGACATGGGCGGCGGTCACGTCTTCCGCCAGGCCGACGAAGCCGGTGAGCCGGCCTTCGTCGTCGTACTGCGGTGCGGAGCGGCTGCGCACGACGCAGGTGCTGCCGTCCAGTCGCCGCACCCGCACCACCTCGTCGAACAGCCGCCGCTCCCGGATGGCGGCGCGCCACTGGTCAGCCAGGCGTGCCAGTTCAGCGGGCTGCACCACCTGCATCCAGCCCAGGCCCAGGCTCTCCGACAACGACAGGCCGTGAATCGCCTGCCAGCTCGGGTTGGTGTAGGTGCACTCGCCGTCGGCATCACCCAGGAAGAGCCCGGCCGGGGATAACTCGGCCAGCGCGCGGTAGCGAGCTTCGCTCCGCGCTAGGGTGTGGGCGTCGCGCCGCGCCTGCAGCAGCGCCGAGGCGGCGTGGGCCAGTTCGGCCAGCACCGCGCGCTGGCGCTCGTCGAGCTGGCGGGGCACGCGGTCGATGACGCAGACCGTGCCGACCGCCGCGCCACCCGGCAGGGTGACGGGCGCACCCGCATAGAAACGGATGCCCTGCTGACCGGTCACGAGGGGATTGCCGGCGAAGCGCGGGTCGGCCTGCGCGTCGGTCACCTCGAACACTTCCGACTGCAGAATGGTGTGCGCGCAGAAGGCCTGCTCGCGCGGAGTCTCGCGCAGGCTGTCCAGGCCCACGCGGGCCTTGAACCACTGGCGGTCGGCGTCCACCAGCGACACCATCGCGATGGGCACGCCGCACAGCGCGGCCGCGGCGCGGGCCAGGGCGTCGAAGGCGACTTCGGCCGGGGTGTCGAGCACGGCGAGCTGCTGCAGCGCCTTCAGGCGTGCAGCCTCATCGGGGGGCAGCGCCGCTGGAATCATGGATCTTGTCTCCTGAGCCCGGCTGCAGCAGGCAGCCAGCCGTGTTGCAGCGGCCGCTTGCATCCATGCTCGGCGCCGCCAGAAATCATTCTCCGCGCGAAACCCCGGCAATTTATGTGCAATTGCCACGCCAATTGGCAACGGTTGCATCTCGAAGGGCCCTGCCCCGGCCCGACAGCCCACCCGGGCTTGACAGGGCTGGTACATTAGCGGGCATAGATTCGCGCAAGACCGTTTCCTCAAGGTCTTATCTGCAGCCCCGCTGGCCACCCCCTGGCCCTTCTTGCGAGCGGCTCGCTTCAGCCAACTCCCCGGCGAGTGTTCTTGAGTGTTTCTGTTCCCGTCAGGCATGTCGCCAGCGGGAGGTTTCTCCATTCCATCTTTTCAAAGGAAACACCATGACGACGCAAACCGGTACCGTGAAGTGGTTCGACGACGGCAAGGGCTTCGGCTTCATCACGCCTGACGCGGGCGGCAAGGATCTGTTCGCCCACCACAGCGAAATCAAGAACAACGGCGGTTTCCGCACGTTGGCCGAAGGTGCCAAGGTGTCGTTCGAAACGACCCAAGGCGCCAAGGGCCCGCAAGCCTCCAACATCCGCGCGCTGTAAGGCGTGCGCGGGGCGCCGCTGGCGGCGCCCCTGTCAAATAAGAAATACTTGAAGAACAACAACAAGAACATCCCGGTGGGACGTTTCATCGTTTCACCCATGTCCCAGGCCCGCGAAGGCGGTGGTTTCGACGCCCTGGTGTCGATCCGCTCCGGACGCGGCATGGCCAGCGTGGACCGCGTCATGCGTTTCACGCCCCAGTTCATCAGCCCGGGCGCGGCCTTGCGCTACGCCCGCGCCGAAGGCCTGGCCTGGGCGCGCTGCCATTGAGCAGCGCCTGCGGCAAGCGGCCGCACCTCGTGCCGGCAGGGCTGTAGAGCCCGGCCCCCGTCCAACAACTCGCAAACGGAGCCCCACACTTGGCCAAAGAAGAACTGATCGAAATGCATGGCGTCGTCGACGAAATCCTGCCGGACTCGCGCTTCCGCGTGACGCTGACGAACGGCCACAAGGTCATCGCCTACACCGGCGGCAAGATGCGCAAGCACCACATCCGCATCCTGGCCGGCGACAACGTGTCGCTGGAAATGTCGCCCTACGACCTGACCAAGGGCCGCATCACCTTCCGTCACCTCGGTGGCCCGCGCCCCGCGCCCACCGCAGGCGCCCGTCGCTGACCTGACACGCCCCGTCGAACGGCCGCCCGGACTACACCGCGCGGCCGTTTTTTTGCGCACCATGCGGGCCTTTGCATCTCAAGGATGGAACCCGACCATGGCGGCGATGAAGTTCGTCTGGGCCCTGCTGGCCACCCTGGTGGTGGCCCTCGTGGTGGCCTGCTCGCCCATCACGGCCCTGAACGTGCTGACCCCCGGCGGTACCCACACCCGCACGGCCGACGTGGCCTACGGCGACGGGCCGCGCCAGAAGCTCGACATCTACCGCCCGGTGCAGCCCGCGCCGGCAGGCGGCTGGCCGGTGGCGGTGTTCTTCTACGGCGGCTCCTGGAACAGCGGGGCGCGCGGCGACTACGCCTTCGTCGGTGAAGCCCTCGCCGCCCGCGGCATCCTGACGCTGGTGGCCGACTACCGCCTCTACCCGGAGGTGCGCTACCCCGACTTCCTGCGGGACAGCGCCGCGGCCCTGGCCTGGGGCCTGGCGCATGCATCGAGCCTGGGCGGCAACCCGCGGCGGGTGTTCGTCATGGGTCACAGCGCCGGCGCCTACAACGCAGCCATGCTGGCGCTGGATGCCCGCTGGCTGCACGGCAACCCGGCCGGGGCTCACGAGCCGACGGAGCTGGCCGGCTTCATCGGCTTGGCCGGGCCGTATGACTTCCTGCCCATGACCAACGAAGACACGCAGCCGGTGTTCTTCCACCCCAACTACCCGGCCGGCTCACAGCCGGTGAGTCATGTCAGCCGGACGGCGCCTCCCACCTTCCTGGGCGCCGCCCGCGACGACCGCCTGGTGGACCCGCAGCGCAACACCCTGGGCCTGGCGAATCGACTGCAGGCGCTGCATGTGCCCGTGACGGTGAAGACCTATGACGGCGTCAGCCACGCGACGCTGATCGGCGCCTTCGGCGCGCCGCTGCGCTGGCTGGCCCCGGTGCTGGACGACGTCGTGGCCTTCATCGAGCGCACGCCGCCGCGCTGATCAGCCCGCCACGGCCTGCCGCCAGGCGGCCAGCGCCTCAGCATCCGTCCACCCCTCGGCCGCATCGCCGATGACGACTTCCACCATCGCGCCGCCGTCGACGAGATGCGACGGCACCGCGCGCGCCCCCAGCCAAAAACCCTGCGCGTGCGCCACCGCAAGCAACCTTTCGCGCAGCGCCTCCGGCGCCACCGGCAGGTGCAGCTGGAAGGCATTCCCCTGCGGCACCACCGGCGCCACGCGCCAGCCCGGCTCGGCCGCCAGCACGGCGGCCCGCGCCTGCGCGCGGGCGCGGTAGGCCGGCATCTGCGGCAGCTGGCGGCGCAGGCCCTGCAGCGCGCTGAGCACCATGGGGTAG